>MVRP01000019.1 GCA_002067405.1 Syntrophorhabdaceae bacterium PtaU1.Bin034
TTCTTGAGCACCCTGTTCTCTATCTGCCTTACCCTTTCGCGGGAGATCTTGAACTCTACGCCGATCTCCTGCAGGGTGAAGGGGTCTTCGGCCATGATGCGATGATTGAAGATGAAGAGTTCTTTTTCACTGAGCTGGGTCTTGAACTCGGCGACCTTCCTTTCCAGTATTTCCCTCTTTTCCTTTCTCGCCACCATGTCCTCGATGTTGTCGTCAGATTTTATGGAATCCATCAAGGTCTCTTCGCCTTCCTCGTAAAGGGGGCATTCGAGGGAAACATCCGTGAAGGAAAGGCGCTTTTCCATATCTTCGACCTCGGTTACTTTTACCTCCAATGTGGTTGCGAGCAGTTGAGGGGCCGGGAAGACGCCGACCGACTCCAGCTTCTTCTTCTCCTTGTTCAACCGATAGAAGAGTTTCCGCTGACTCTGCGTGGTACCCACCTTGACGATGCTCCATGAATCCATGATGTGTTTCAGAATGTACGCCCTTATCCAAAACGACGCGTAGGTGGAAAACCTGGTGCCTCTGTAGGGGTTGTATTTTCTCACCGCGTGGACAAGGCCCACATTCCCTTCCTGGATAAGGTCCAGGATGTTGAGGTAGGAATTGTAGTATTCGAGGGCGATTTTTACCACGAGCTTCAGGTTTGACACGACTAGCTTCTGGGCAGCCCCGTTGTCCTTGAAACGGTGCGCCTTCTCCGCGATCTCCAGCTCTTCTTCGCGGGACAACACCTGATATCTCGACACTTCCGAGAGATATTTCTTCAGCGGATCAAAAGGCAGAAGAAGACCTTCCTCCTCCTGTTCTTTCGCCAGACCCTTTCCTTCCGAGAGAAAGGTTTCCTGAAGCAAATTAAGTCCTTCTTTTTACCTCGATGAGTTCCGCTGCTATGCTGACTGCGATCTCCTGTGGTGTCTCGGACTGTATGTCGATGCCGATCGGCGCATGGACCGCTTTCAGTGCGTCCTCGTCATAGCCTTTTGCCCTCAAATGATCCAGCACCAGTTTGGTTTTCCTTCTGCTTCCGATCATACCTACGTAGCGGGTAGGTCTTTTTATAACCTCTTCAAGGACAAGCGCATCATGTTTGTGCCCTCTCGTCAATATTGCCACGTACTCATTCCCGCGAAAGCTGAGCCGGTCGAACACCTTGTGAAAATCTTCAACGATAATCTCCTCGGCCTCGGCGAATCTTTCCTTGTTAGCAAAATCCTCCCGGTCATCGATCACAACTATATTGAAATCGATCATCGCTGCTATCTTCGCCACGTACTGAGAAATATGACCGGCACCGAACAGATAAAGAAGCGAGGACGACACTATTGGCTCTATAACCATGCCCTTGCCAAGAATAGGCCTTCTCTCGTTCAGATATGACCGAAACCGTGTTCCAGCTTCCTTCTCGTCGATTTCATCCCCGACAATAGAACCGTCTTCAAGAACGAGGCTCTTGTGAAACGAATCGTCTGTGTATCTCGTTATAATTAAAGCATTCTTACCTCCTTTTTCAAGGAGCCGGACTTCCGAATAAAGATTTTTGTACCGCTCGTGAACAGGCTCGAGAAAAATATCAATGTTGCCACCGCAGATCATGCCCTCATCTTCTACTATTCTGCCATCCATGCGATAGTGAAGAAGCTTCACCTTCTGCGTTTTGGCAACGTTTTTTGCCGTCTGCCACACCTCGGCCTCGACACAACCGCCTCCTACAGTGCCGAAGAATTTCCCGTCGTCGCCTATAAACATTTTCGCCCCCTCTTCCCTGGGGGCCGCACCTATCTTTTTGATGATCGTGGCCAGGGTGCCTCGTCTTCCGCCCGACAAGTAGCTGTCGACAGCTTCGTATACGTCCATATTACCTCCCCAAGACAGTTAGATGAGAATCGTGCAGCCTTTTTCCGTTGCCCTGCAACTCCCGATCGATTGCGGCTTACTCAACCTGCTCAACCACATTCGACGTTAAACCGATGCATGATCGCCTCGAGCACACCGCCGGCTATGGCGCGCGCCTTTTCCGAAATTGTGTAACAGTTGCCTTTGATGCCTCTCGGGTCTACATCGCCCAACTTCTCACCGCTCGGAACGGCAATGGGTCTTATGAGCCCGCGGAGCACGCCGTCTATCCGGGCAAGGACCGGCGTCTGGTCTACGTAGAGGATAATGTCGTCCTTTTTCACCATGTCACCGATGGTTTTCACGGTTCTCACCGTGCCTTCGTGAGGGGCACGGAGGACTCTTTCCCTGGTGTAGCCCGCTGTCAGGCCGGGCACACCGCTATAGGGCTCGGCTTCTCCTTGCCATATAACCCTCCCGAGGTCATGCCCTCTGTTGCTCTCAACAACCGCGTCTGCCCGATCCGGCGCACTGAAGCCCGGGCCAACCCCGATCGAAAAAGAATCCTGCCTTTTGATCGAGCTTTCTGGCCTCTTTGCCATGATGGCATCGATAACCACGTCCGGCCTTAATTCATCGAGGAAAGCGCCTTCGCTGTCCACAATAACGCCGATCCTGTTCCTGCCCCATACGTCCTTCAGTTCGGAGACGTCCCGGATAAGATCAGCCCTGACCCCTTCCACTTCCATTGTTCCTTCGAAGACCGCTTCGCAAAAAGCAACATTCCTTCGCACGGCAATAGGTATGGGTATGTCCGACATAACGATCCGGGTCAGGTGGCACGTGTGGAGCCGATGCGCGATGCCGGACGCCATTTCTCCCGCTCCCCTTATCGCAATCGTCAATGATTTCATATCACCGTCCTTTCCCGAAAAAGCAGTTTGGATAATGGCATTCACTACAGTGATGACAGAGACCGCCGGAGGCAAGCTTGCGTATCGTTGCGGCGCTGATCTTCTCGCCGGCCATGATCCTTGGAAGAACAACATCGAGCGCGGTGTGAGTATTGAAGTAGACGCATGCAGGAGCACCAAGAATATATTTCCCGTCCAGCCTGGCAACAAGGAACATGGCACCCGGGAATACCGGCGCCCCATAGCACACCACCCTTGCACCCGTCGCTTCAACACCCTCTTTCGTCAGATCGTCCGGATCGACCGAGAGACCGCCGGTAGTAACAATGATGTCTGCACCGGCATCACTCAGTTCCAGGATTGCATCCCGTATGAGGTCAACATCATCGACGACCATTTTCTTTCCCATCACGTCAAGGCCGTATCCCTTGAATCTCTCCTCGACTCTGGACGACGCGTCGGGGATTCTCCCTGTAGCGACTTCAGTCCCTGTCACCACGAGGCCGACCTTCATCTTCCGAAAGGGCGCAAGTTTTATAATGCCTTTTTTGCCTGCTGCCTCAGCCTCGGCCAGTAGTGACTCAGAGATGTAAAGGGGGACGATTTTCGCCGCTGCCACGATATCGCCGGCCTTTACCGGGTATTTATCCGGTACTACGGTAAAGAGCACATTCTTGACTCGATTCATCTCGGCGAGGCACCTGCCGTTAACTGCTACCAGCCCGTCCACTTTGCTGATTATATTCGTCCTGCCCTCTTTGGCAGGGACCAGTTCCATGTTCTCCCCGAGAGCGGACAATGCAATGCGCCTGCTTGCTTCTTCTTCGTGGACCTCGTTGTCGTCGCCGTCATTGACGTAAATGTGGGCCTTTCCCATATCCAGCAGCCTTTCAATATCCTCCTTTTTTATGATCTGGCCACGGATAAAAGCAGCATGCTTCTTACTTCCCGGTATTATTTCGGTAATATCGTGGGCGAGCATAAGACCCACCGCGTCCTGCACCCTAACCTTTTTCAACGGTATAACCCCTCCTTATCAAAAGACTTATGTCATCATCGGTATCCAGATCGAGAATGCTGCCCTCCCCGCCCTCAATGAAACGAACATCCCCGGGATGGGCAGCTACCACTTCTCTCAAGCCCCCCTCACCCTCCACGGCCGCTATCGCCGACCAGTGCTTTCCTACGTCTACAAGAACAGGGTGTCCTTTTATTCCATTGTGAACGGAGATTATAATCGGATATTTCTCCGTTTCGTACATTTTTATCATCCTGTCAATGATTCCGGGATCGAAAAAAGGCTTATCGCCAAGATGGAAAAATGCAAGATCAGACGCTGAGATCTCCGGCAACGCCGCCCTGATGGACCCGGACATTCCCTCTTCATGCCGCTCGTTGTGGGCAAATATCACCGGAAGGCCGGCAAGCTCGCGCTCTACCCTCTCCTTCTCGAAACCCGTCACCACCACAATCCGGCTCGCCTGCGTTTCCATAAAGAGACGGACTGTCCTTCTGATGACCGCTTCTCCGTTCAACCGAACGCACAGCTTGTTAAATCCCAGTCTCCTCGACGCGCCCGCCGCCAAAATGATCGTGGTAATTCTCAGCACAATTTATCCGAAGAAAGGATTTGTACAATACGGAGGATGTGGGGCAATCTCCCTTTACAACCTACTTTCCGTTAACCGGCATCTGCCGCTTTTTGTTTGATTTCTTTGTTGAGATCATTAATAAGACCGTCTACGTCTATTCCGTGGACCTCTGCACCCTGCTCAATGCTCTCAAAAAGGGCTGCCTGGCAACCAAGACACCCAAGCCCGTAACGTTCAAATGTGGCCACCGTCTCAGGATGTCTCTTTACGACTTCCTCAATCGACATCTTCTTGTTGATCATGCTCACTCCCTTAAAAAGGATAAAACTGCTTGAGCCTGCCTGACGCTGATGCTCAAAACACGTCAGCCGAAAATACGTATATTTTGGTATCCTTCGACCTCCACGCATTCCGGGGAAGACCTGCTTTCAAGCACGCATATTCAAGAAAGCTCGTCCTGTCCCATCCATTTTCAGTCGCTACTTGCGGTAAAAGAAGCCCCGATTCAAAACCCTTTTCGATGAAAAGGCCGTGAATGCCTACCTGGATCTCATCTGTGTTCTCTATTCTTTTCATTGGAGTAAGCACAGATATCTCGATGTCCGTGTCCTTCCACTCCGCCTCACTGAGAGGCATGAACCGGGGATCATGGAAAGCCGCTTCGACCGCCATCTGTCGCACCGTTTGATCGAGAGGCAATTGCCCCTTGACGTACCCTATGCAACCCTTTAATTCCCCCTTTGTCTTCAGACAGACAAAAGCCCCCATCTTTTTTTTCAGGTTGTCCGGGACAGTGAGGCGCTCCTCCTCTTTCCCGAAGAGGATCCTTTCAATCGATCCTTTCGCAATTTTCTTGAGGACGTCCCTTTCCTCGTCGGAAAAATGCAAATCGATGCCGGCCTTCCGTCCTGCCAATGGCTACTTTCCTCCAGTCAACACACAGGAAACATACCCGACAACGCTGCTCATGTCGCCGGTAACCTCGCCGGAATTGGTGTAATTCAGGACCCTGCTTTTCGTGGCTCCCATTTTTGCAGATATGAGCATCGTGGTGATTATCGACCCGGCTCCGCACGCCTCATACTTCCCCTGAACAAGCTCACGCGTAAGACCCGCTACATCGAATTTGTTAAGAAGCTCAACTGCGACCTTATCCAATTGTACTGCGAGATCATAGGGGTAATAGTGAGAAAGATCGGTACTTCCCACCACTAGGCATCTCTTCTTTTTGTCCTTTATGCTTTCGTATATGAGCGTTGCCAACTGTTCGGACGATTCAGGGTCCTGGGCACTCCCCATGATCAGCGGAACTATTCTAAAATCGCCCAGCACTGTCTGAAGAAAGGGAAGCTGGACTTCCACCGCGTGCTCGGCTTTATGTACCCTGGGATCAACGTGAATCATGTCTTCCTTGCCGGCCAGTTCGGCGGAAAGCTCTTCATCGATCGGCACGATCCCCAGCGGGGTCTTGTAGCCTCCTTTATCCTGAACCGCAGCGCCGAGAAAGAATGAGTGGTGACTCGGAGCCACTATAATAACGGTGTCATAGGCACTGCCGGAAAGCGCTTTGTAGCCGTAAGCAGCCGTTTGCCCCGAATACATGTAGCCGGCGTGGGGAGAGATCATTCCAACAACACCATCCGGGAGGTCGCCGGAAGGGACCTTGGCCAGGTAACCATGAATGTCTGCTTTGAGCACGTCGGGATTGCCGGGATAAAACGTTCCACTTACTGCAGGTTCTCGAATCTCGTTCATTGTCAACCTTTTACGTGTTATTATAGCACAACTGCCCGTTGCCGGACCAACAAAAGTAGCCTGTACTCACGGACTCTACGGCGCAAGTTGCACCTGTTCTCCGAATCTCTCACTCAGCGCTTCAGAGAGGGAATTCGCCGTCTCCTCATCCGCACACTCTACCATAAGCTCGCCCTGATCTCCCACGATGAGCCGGCCGTACCGCTTAACCACCTCCGCCACATCGTTCGGCTCGACAGTCCACCAGCCTCGCGTCCTTCGAAGAAGTTCTTCGCCTTTCAAGGGCTGCGGGGTTACGAGGTCGATGCTGCGAAACCATGCCTCCCATCCGATCTGAGCGGGAGCACGCAACACCGGGCTGACAGGATCATGATAGATGCGGCATCGGCCGAAAAGTCGGAGGCGTATCATTTTTTCTCCTTTAATAGCCCGGTTACCGCATCGTTGACCGGCAGGGCCGCGCCCGGGACAACCACTCCCCTTGTTTCCATTACCCTGGCAAGACAGTGGAGGTAGAGATCAGGAACATCCTTTTCTTCCAGGCGTACCCCGCACCGGGCGCTGTTCGCCCATGTTTGCTCGAAGAGATGCAGCGCCATCTTTCGCCATTGCGCGAGCCTCCTGTCAAAGGGGGCAACCTGAAGTTCCTTCAGAAGGAGCTTCTGTCCCGCTTCCACCGCTGCGAATATCCTCCTCAGACTTCGAACCGAAGGGTCATTTCCCCATTCGTCATTTTCCACTCTATCACCATTCATTTTTGTCAGTATTGTGAGATTTTTTCCTGTCACTGTCAAGGATGGATCGGACCGCGTGCCATCGCGTGTCAGAGAGGCTCATGCGCGAAGACCGGCAAGGACATCTGCCACTGCCTCTCCCACATCGGCCAGATTTCCGGCAACGAAAACACCCGCGTCCCGGAGCGCCCGGATCTTCCCTTCCGCTCCCCCTTGTCCGCGCGAAATGATTGCTCCCGCGTGTCCCATCCGGCGGTCGGGCGGTGCAGTCAGCCCTGCGATAAAGGCCACCATCGGCTTGCTCATGTGCACCCGGAAGAACCCGGCCGCCGCCTCCTCCTGATCTCCTCCTATTTCCCCAATAATGACAACCGCTTTTGTGTCAGCATCGCTTTCAAAGAATTGAAGGATCTCAGCAAAGGAAAGACCAATGATGGGATCGCCTCCGATACCCACGCACGTGGATTGCCCGATTCCTTTCCGGCTTAGCTGATAGACAACCTCATAGGTGAGCGTGCCGCTTCGTGATACGACCCCCACAGGACCTTCCTTATGAATGTAGCCTGCCATAACCCCAACCTTACACGCTTCACCGGGCGATATGACTCCGGGCGTATTCGGCCCGATCAGCTTGACCTTCCTGCGATCGAAATAATCACGAACGGCAATCATATCGAGTGTGGGTATCCCTTCCGTCAGGCAAACGACGAGTTCGATGCCTGCCTCGGCAGCCTCCATCATCGCGTCTGCGGCAAAGGCGGGGCGCACAAATATGGCCGAGGTATTTGCCCCCGTTTCCCGGACTGCCTCTGACATTGTATTGAAAACAGGAATACCTTCGTGGATGAGTCCTCCCTTTCCGGGTGTCACGCCCGCGACGATATTGGTCCCGAACTCCTTCATCTGCCGGGCGTGAAACGCACCTTCGCTTCCTGTAATGCCCTGGATCACCAGCCGGGTGTGCTTATCAACAAGAATGCTCATGCCCGAAATCCAAGAAGATGAGAAGCTACGAAGTTGAGAAGTTGAGCAGAGACATCGGAATCGAATGCCAACCTTTGGCTACGCTCCAAATACGCTGTCTCGTTTCTGCATTTTCTCATCTTCTTAACTTCTCATCTTCTTAACTTCTGTCTTGAGCTTCTCCGCTGCCTCCCTCAATCCGCTTACCGAAACCAGATTGAGCCCTGACGACGCGAGGATTCTCTGTCCGATGTCCTTGTTCGTTCCCTCCAGACGGACAATCATCGGAACCCGGATATCGAGCCTCTTCGCGCCTTCAGCAAGGCCTGTTGCGAGGGTATCGCAGCGGAGAATCCCGCCAAAGATATTGACAAACAGGATCCTGACATCGTGATCGGAAAGGATGATGCCCAGCCCCTCCCTTATCATCGTGGCCGTCGCCCCTCCCCCCACATCCAGGAAATTCGCCGGATCCGCACCTGCGATCTTGATGAGGTCCATTGTGGCCATGGCCAGTCCTGCGCCGTTCACCATGCAGCCCACATTTCCCGTGAGTTTTATATAGTTGAGGCCGAGCTTTGATGCCTCCGCTTCAAGAGGATTCTCCTGGGAGGCATCGTGCAGCGACGCGAGTTCCGGATGACGGAACAATGCGTTGTCATCGATAGTCACTTTTCCGTCGAGGGCAACGAAATCGAGCGAATCGGTCAACACGAGGGGATTGATCTCCGCGTTGGCGCAATCGTTCTCCACGAACAGTCTCCAGAGCCCGAGAAGAATCGGCGCTGCCTTGTTTACCAGATGAGGTGCAAGACCAAGGGAAAAGAAAAGCCTGGATGCCTGAAACGGCCGAAGCCCGCAGGCAGGGTCAACATACTCGGTCACGATCTTCCGAGGCTCTTCCGCCGCAAGCTTTTCAATCTCAACGCCGCCTTCACTGCTCGCGAGCACCACCGGACACCGCTTCGCCCTGTCTATCGCAATACCGAGGTAGATTTCCTTCCGGACCGCCAGTTGTTCCTCGACCAGCAACGTATTGACCGGTTTTCCTTCCGGCCCCGTTTGAGCGGTCACAAGTCTCCGCCCGAGAAGGCCCGCCGAAAGGGATTCCGCATCATCGAGGTTCCTCGCGATGCGTATGCCCCCGGCCTTGCCCCGTCCTCCCGCATAGACCTGTGCTTTTAAGACCACGGGTGTTGTGGCAATTGACTGGGCCGCGAGCACTGCTTCACGGGACGTCCTCGCGATGGAACCTTTCGGCACCGCTATGCCGTACTTTTCGAAAAGCTGCTTCGCCTGATACTCATAGATCTTCATTTTCCCACGTGACCGCGCGCGATAATGCCGGATTCCTTCCGATCCGTTTTGCCGCTGCCATGCCTGCGCGCAATGCCTCTCTGTTGAGCGTTTCCGTGCCTTTCGGCACCCGGTTGAGAACTGCTTTTTCGATAGCCCCTCTTGAAACAACACTCGTAAGCTGACTCAATGCCCCAAGCGCGACTATGTTGGCCGTCATCTCTTTTTTCAGTTTCTCACGGGCAATCCTCGTAAAAGGGATGGCATACGCGTCAGGCGCGGGGAGTTGCGTGACAAAGGTGGCATCAACGATGAGAATGCCGTCAGGCTTGAGGTCCCTGAAGTATTCGTCGCACGATTTCTGGCTCATGGCGACAAGCAGGTCCAGTTTCATCGCTTTCGGGTAGTCGATCTCCTCGTCGCTCACCACCACTTCGGCCTTGCTCGCCCCGCCGCGGGCCTCCGGACCGTAGCTCTGTGTCTGGACAACATACTTTCCATCGTACACCCCTATCGCCTCGGCAAGGATCACTCCCATGACAATAATTCCCTGGCCGCCCGAGCCGCTGAGCCGGATGTCGTACCGCACCTACCCCTCCTCCGTCTCTTTTGCACGTTGCCTGATCTTTTCGTATTCGTCCTGATAGACGGGTAGTTTTCTGTTGGCCAGGACGCCCGTAAGGAACTTGCCCTCAAGAGCCTCACCCGGCATCTTTGCCGCCTGCTCCATCGGCACGGCATGATCGCGCTGCCACTCCAGCATCTCGACTGCCCCGCCCATACGGTTGAGTTTGCCGTATTGCGTATGACAATGGGATATCACCTCGACCACTGAAAATCCTTGTTTGAGGAACGCCTCTTCCATGAGACCGTCGAGTTGTTTCGCATGATACACGGTCCCTCTCGCCACGAAAGCAGCCCCGGCTGTCACCGCAAGCTCGGATATCTTGAAGGCGTGTTCGATATTCGAATAGACGGTAGTAGTCGATTTCATCCCGTACGGCGTTGTCGGAGAGTATTGTCCTCCGGTCATGCCATAGATGCTGTTGTTCAGAATAATGGCCGTGAGATCGATATTTCGTCGTGCCGCATGGATGAAATGGTTACCACCGATCGCGACGGCGTCACCGTCCCCCATTACCACAATCACTTTCAGCCGGGGCTTTGCGAGCTTGACGCCGGTCGCGAACGTGAGAGCCCTGCCGTGGGTGGTGTGGAGGGTGTTAAAATCGACGTAGACCGGCAGCCTGCTTGAGCACCCGATACCTGAGATGAGGACCACTTCGTCCTTTTCGAATCCGGTCCTGTCAATGGCGCGAATCAACGCGCCGAGCATGATGCCGATACCGCAGCCCGGACACCAGACATGGGGAAACTTTTTGTCGTGACGAAGGTACTTGTGAATGAGCTTGGTAATGTCGGCCATTACTACATTGCCTCCATCACAGGTCTCAATATCTCGGCGGGCGTGATCATTGTCCCATCCATCTTGTTGACGCCTATCACCCTCGCCTTGCCCTGATTAACCCTTTTTACCTCGCGCGATATCTGTCCTATGTTCATCTCAGGGACAACGATCGTCCGTGCTGTTTCAAGCACCTTTTCCACCGCTGATCTCATGAAGGGCCAGATGGTGTTGAGTTTGAGAAGACCGGCCTTCACGCCGTTCGCCCTCGCATCCCGCACAGCCCTTCGTGCCGACCGGGCCACACTCCCGTAAGCAATGATCGCTATCTCAGCATCCTCCGTCTCGTATGATTCCCCTATCTGTATCTCGGCCATATTCTGGCTGATCTTCCTGAAAAGGCGTGCCATGAAAGGTCCTATCTCGTCGGGTCTTTCTGTAGGAAAACCGCGGACATCGTGCGTAAGACCCGTGACGTGGTAGCGGTAGCCGTCCCCGAAATCGGCCATAGCAGGCACCCCGCCCGGCGTATTTTCATAGGGAATATACCATTCGGGGGGCATTTTCGGTTTCACCCTGTTAAAGATTTCTCTCGTATCGACGGCCGGAAGTATTACCTTTTCCCTCATGTGGGCGATCACCTCATCAAGAAGCAGGATCACGGGATTCCTGAACTTTTCAGAGAAGTTGAAGGCTTTGACGGCAAGATCGAAGCATTCGCGGACCGTGGAAGGGGCCAGCACAATGATGGGATGGTCCCCGTGGGTACCCCACCTTGTCTGCATCACGTCACCCTGGCTGGGAAGAGTGGGGAGGCCCGTGCTCGGGCCTCCCCGCATCACGTCCACCACCACGCACGGCACTTCGGCCATTATCGCAAAACCTATATTCTCCTGCATTAAGGAAAACCCGGGGCCTGATGTGGCGGTCATGGATTTCGTGCCCGTGAGTGATGCACCTATTACCGCGCCCATGCTCGCAATTTCGTCTTCCATCTGTATGAAGGTGCCGTTCAGGGCAGGCAGCTTGACTGAGAGGATCTCTGATATTTCGGTGGCGGGTGTGATGGGATAGCCGGCGAAAAAGCGGCAGCCGGCGCGCAGCGCCCCTTCCACCACCGCCTCATTGCCTTGCAGAAGGACTTCTTCATGGTTCCGCTTTTTCATGTTTTTTCCTCCGGCCCCTCTTCATCCTTTTCCTGTTGAACAGTGATGGCAAAATCAGGGCATCGCAATTCACACAACCCGCACCGTGCGCATTGCTCCAGGTCCTTTACGTAGGGCAAGCCTGTTTCGTCAAGGGCAAGCGCGTTTTTCGGACAGAAGGCCACGCAGATGCCGCATCCTTTGCACCACGCCTTGAAGATATCGATGCGCGCAGGTTTCTTCTTTTCTGCTGTTTTTGCTGCGGTCATCGCCTGTTTTCCTCCCCTAGTGATACTATCCCATATTGAGAAATCAGTCAAAATATTCGGGAAGGACACGGAAGAACGCAGTTTGCCGTTATCCCAGTTCTGCGCTAAAACCGGCGCCTCACCTTGCCGGACCGCCAAAACCACCAGGCATTCGATGCGTACGGTCGGTAGCCGGGAAGGACACGGCAGAGCTTTTCCTCTTCCCAGCGTGCTCTTAAGAGCTGGACTGCCGTAAAGACGGCGAATACCGTCAGGTTGAGGGTCGACCATCGCCAGATCATGACCGCAGCAGCCGTCATGATTTCCCCGAGATAGACAGGATGTCTGATCCGGCGGTACGGTCCTGAGGTGACCACATTGCGCGCTTCTACGGTAATGCTGAAAGACCTTCGGAGTGACCACAACCCCCAGACAGTGAAAGCGGTAGACAAGGTCATCCATGAGAAAAGGAAATAGGCCCGAAGAGGGATCCGGGCCACCAAATCGGCCGGAGGAGACAGGAGCAGGGCAAAGGGAAGCACCGCACCCACAAGGGGAACAAGGATCTCCTTCGCTCCTCGCGACCGATCGACCGGGTTGGCGCGGATAGCGTAAGCGATAATAAAAACCGCGAAGATCAGAGTCTCCACGACCCAGAGAGGCTTGAAAAAGTAGACCCGGAATTGGCCGAGACGGTGGACCAGGAAGACTGCAAGGACGGCAACAGCGGCCGCACGGATAAGAAGGTGCAGTTGCCGCGGCGAAAGCAGCCTTTCGGACCAGCCGAACGGGTCAAACTGTGCCGGGCGTATTTTTGTCATTATTTCTTGTTTCGAGATCAGGCTTTTGAATCGAGGACGAGAGTCACCGGACCCTGGTTGACGAGATGGACATCCATCATCGCCTGAAATACACCTGTCTCCACGTGGCCGACTTTTTCGCGTGCCTTCTCCACGAACAGCCCGAAGAACTTCTTTGCCTCTCCGGCTTCCATGGCGTCCGAGAAGGAAGGCCGCCTTCCTTTCCTGCAATCGCCGTGGAGCGTGAACTGAGAAACAAGGAGAAGTGAGCCTCCGATATCAAGGAGGGACCTGTCAAGTTTCCCCTCCTCGGTCTCGAATATCCTGAGATTGACGATCTTCTCCACCATCCAGTCCATGTCGCGGATCGTGTCTTCCCGGCCGATCCCGACGAGTACCATCAGTCCGGCACCGATCTCGCCAACGGTTCGGCCTTCGACGAGAACCTTAGCTTCCTTAACGCGCTGGATTACGGCCCGCAATCAATCCTGTTCCTTTTTTAAACTTGAATGGAGAAACTGATTTTTTCACCGAGAAAGTCTACGGCCGCAAGGAAAAAGTAAGAGATGCGCCAACTCCTTCCTTGCGGCCATTCGAAAACTACTTTTCTGCCGCTTCCTTCTCCCTGTTCGCCTGCTCGATCACCTTCTGGGCTATGTGTGCCGGGACTTCTTCGTAGTGCGAAAACTCCATGGTGAACGTCCCCCGGCCGCCGGTCATCGATCTCAGGTCAGGTGCATATTTAAGCATTTCCGCCATGGGGGTTACCGCCTTGACGACCTGGTTCTTCCCTTTTGCCTCGACGCCCATGATCTTACCGCGCTTCGAGTTCATATCGCCCATAATATCGCCTACGAATTCTTCGGGCACGATCACTTCAACTTTCATTATGGGTTCAAGCAGCGTAGGCTGACACTGCTCCATACCCTTCTTAAAGCCCATTGAAGCAGCGATCTTGAATGCCATATCGGACGAGTCAACGTCATGGTAAGAACCGTCGTAGACCGTTGCCCTGAAATCGGTAGTCGGGTAGCCCGCGAGAATTCCGTGTTCCATGGCCTCTACGATACCCTTTTCAACCGATGGGATGTACTGCCTCGGAATTGCACCGCCAACGATCTTGTCGACAAACTCAAAGCCCGTGCCCTGGGGAAGCGGTTCCAGCTCGAGCCAGCAATCGCCGTACTGTCCTTTTCCGCCCGACTGCTTCTTGTATTTTCCCTGAACCTTCGTCCTTCCCTTGATGGTTTCTTTGTAAGGCACCTTGGGCTCGCGCAGTTCCACATCGACGCCGAACTTTCTCTTCATCCTGGCGACAAGGACTTCTATGTGTATCTGCCCCATCCCGGAGATGATGAACTCCTTGGTTTGCTCGTCCCTGGAGTAACGGATGCTCGGGTCTTCCTCAATGAGCTTCGAGAGAGAGGTGTTGAGCTTATCCTCGTCTCCCTTCGATTTCGGATGGAGAGAAAAGGAAATAAGGGGCGGAGGAAGGACAACTGCGGGATACTCGATGGGTGATTTCTCATCACACAGGGTATCGCCGGTTGCCGCCTCTTTGAGCTTCGCTACTGCGGCAATGTCCCCTACCGATACAAAACCGGCCGGCTTCTGTTTTTTACCTACAAGATAGAATATCTGGCCAATCCGTTCCTTTTCGTCCTTTTTGACGTTCAGGACAACGCTGTCGGGGTGGAGCTCACCCGAATAGACCTTAAAAAGGGTCAATTTCCCGGCAAACGGATCGGTGATGGTCTTGAATATAAAAGCGCTGAAGGGCTCGCCCGCTGCCATCTGTCTGTCAACCGCCTTGCCGGTCCTCGGGTCGATGCCCTGTGCCTTCCCGATGTACAGAGGATCCGGGAAATACTTCACCAGATTATCGACAAGCGGTTGAATCCCGATGAGCCTTGCGGCTGAACCTACCATGATGGGGGATATCCGGCGCTCCAGAATCCCTCCTTTCAGGCATGCTTCTACCTCTTCATCCTTTATTTCGTCGCCGTTGAGGTAGCGTTCCATTATCTCATCGTCCATTTCCACAGCCGATTCCACAAGCTTTTCCCTGTATTTTGCGGCCTCTTCGGTCATATCGGCAGGAATGTCGATCCGCTCGAAGGCTCCCGACTGATCATTTTTGTACATGTAGGCCTTCATCGAAATGAGGTCAATGATGCCTTTGAAACTCTCTTCCTGTCCGATAGGCAGCTGGATGGCAATAATGCTGCGGTCGCTGAAATTCTTCTGAATGTCTTCAACCGTCCGCCCAAAATCAGCCCTTTCTCTGTCCATCTTATTTATGAAGAAGCACGTAGGAATACCGAACTCGTTCGCATACTCCCACACCTTTTCTGTTTGGACCCTGACACCCGATACCGCGCTCACGACGATTACCGCCCCGTCCACGACCCTCATGCAAAGCTTGGCGTCATAAATAAAATTGTCGTCGCCGGGAGTGTCGATCATGTTGATCTTGTATTTGTTCCAGTCAAAGCACGCGAACGATGCGGATATGGACGCCTTTCTATCTATCTCCTCAGGCTCGTAGTCCATCAGTGAAGTACCCTCATCCACCTTGCCCAATCTATTATTCTCTCCGGCAAGAAAGAGCATCCCCTCAACTATTGAGGTCTTCCCTTCCCCTCCGTGCGAAAACATACCTAGGTTCCTTATGCTCTCTGTTTCATACTTCTTCATGCGGGCTCCTTTCGAGAATATTCGAGCAGACTGAATTCTGTGAATTTTACCTGTGTTTCTGCAAAAAATCAAGAAGGAAAGGGCTGACTCACCGCTCCCGGGTCGTCCAGGCGCATCCTGCCTTGATATTGACATTATTCGGGCTTTTGTGGTTAATTAAAAGGTTCCAATAAATTGTAAAGGGTGAATTCATGAAGAGAACATTCCAGCCGCATAACAAAAGCAGAAAGAGAACTCACGGGTTTCTGGTCAGGATGAGAACCGAGTCTGGAAGGGACGTTATCAGAAGAAGACGTGCGAAGGGAAGAAAACGACTCACCGTTTAATGGAACAAACCCTGGGAAAACCGGAAAGACTGAACAAAAGGGATTTCCGCTACACAAAATGGGCAAAAGCCGGTAGGACACCACATTTTCTCCTTTTTAAAAGCAAAAACGAGATGTCTATGAAGCGTTTCGGTGTGGTTGTGAGCCGAAAGGTTAAAGGAGCAGTTAAGAGAAACAGAATAAAACGGTTGCTGAGAGAATTCTTCCGGCTGAACAAGCAGCTGTTTGGGGAGTGCGTCAATTATTCCGTACGGGTAACAAGAATGCCTTCGAGTGTGACCTGGGACACCGTAAGCCGGGAAATGCAGTCACTAGTAGTCAAGGCCGTCAAAGAATGAAGACCGTCGCACTTTTTATCCTCAAATTATACCAGCTATGCGTATCCCCCTATATTCCTAGTGCATGCAGGTTTTACCCGACCTGTTCGTGCTATATGATCGAGGCCATCCAAAAAAAGGGGCTTTGGAAAGGCCTGTTTTCGGGTCTGCTCCGAATTCTCAAATGTCATCCGTTTCATCCCGGAGGGTTCGATCCGGTAAAATAGCCGATCATTTGGTGCTGAGGGGCAGAGGGGCACGGTGAACAAGCATTTTTTCTCCGCTCCCTATCTCCTTCGCACCTCAGTATAACAGGGGGGAGGCTTCACGGAACGGGGTACCCGCGTGCGGGTCGCCCAAATAATTGCAATGTAAGCGGAGGCTTAATGGAAAAAAGAACTCTAATTGCTGTACTCTTGTCGGTAATAATTCTGTTTGTATGGCAGTTTTTCCTGTCACCTAAAACACCGCCTTCTACCGAGCCTCAGACAACGGCTCAGACGCAGAAACAGGGTGACCAATCAGCTACAGAGCCGGCAAAAACAGGGCAAGGGGCAAAACAGGGTCAGGAGACCGAGCGGGCAGCGCTGCCGTTAACCGAGAAGAGATCAACCAAGCAGATCAATGTGGAGACGCCTAAACTCAGGATAAAGCTCGGGGATCTCGGAGGAGGCTTAACGAGCGTGCGCCTTAAAGAATATAAGGAGGCCGTGGGAGGCAGTCAGGAGAAGGAGCTTCTCGAGAATATCGCACCTTACCGGTATATCCCGGCCGTCTCGCAGACCTCCGGCAATGGCACTGTCAGCGACGCGACCCTCTTTAAAGCAGACAAAGAAAATATTGTGGTCCGTGATAAACCGGAAACCCTTACTTTTTCAGGCGAACTGACCAACGGAAAGAAGATAAAAAAGGTATACACCTTTTACCCGGACACCTACACGATCGGTCTTAACGTGCAGGTCGAAGGTCTGGAGCAGTCAACCGCCTATGCAGATTTTGCCCTTTTTAACATGAAGGACAAGTCAAGCTACGTGTTCAAAGGGCCCTTTATTTATGACGGAAAGAAATTCCAGCAGGTGGATGACCTCGGAAAGCAGGTCAACGCGAACAAGTCGTACAGTTATGCCGGATTCGACGAAGGTTACTTTTCCTTTATATTTCTGCCGCAAGGAACAACAAAACCGGACCTGCTGGTAACCAAGGTGGTAACACAGCTAGACAACAGCTCTGTTGATGTCCCCGTCGACCGTCTCATCTTCGACAAAAACGGCATCGACAGCACCCTCTATTTCGTTCCGAACAAGCTTTCGCTGTTGAAAGAACTCAACATACATGCGGAAAAGATAGTCGATTTCGGATGGTTCGATATCGTGGCAAAGCCGATGCTGTGGGGCATGAACTGGGCGAACAGGTTCACCCGCAACTACGGCATCGATATCATCCTTCTGACCATCCTCATCAAGATCATTTTTTATCCCTTGAGCGTCAAGAGCTACAAATCCATGAAAGAAATGCAGAAACTCCAACCGATGATCGCGAAGCTGAAGGAGAAATATAAAGACGACAAGGAAAAACTGAACAGAGAAATGATGGGTATTTACAAGACCAAGGGTATCAACCCCCTTGGCGGCTGTCTTCCCATGGTTATCCAAATCCCTGTCTTTTTCGCACTCTACAAGGTTCTCATGGGGGCAATCGAATTCCGGCATGCGCCTTTCATGCTCTGGATAAATGATCTGGCCGCTCCGGAAGACCTCTTTACCTTCCACGTCGCGGGCTTTGCCCTCCCCTTGAGGATATTGCCCCTTATAATGGGTATTACCATGGTGATCCAGCAGAAGATGACGCCCACAGGCGGCGATCCCATGCAGGCAAAGATGATGATGTTCATGCCCATATTCTTCACCTTTCTTTTCTGGGGTTTCCCGTCCGGCCTCGTTCTCTACTGGCTCGTGAACAACGTGATTTCTATCGGTCAACAGTACTACATCAACAAAAGGGTTGCCTGAGGAGGTTTTAAATGGATTTTGTGGAAGTTGAAGGCAAAACCTACGAGGAGGCCGTCCGGAAAGCTTCAGAGAGCCTTAATGCCGACGAAAAAGACCTTGATATCGAGGTGACGGAGGTTGACACAAAAGGTATTCTTGGCCTGCTTGGAAGCAAAAAAGTCAGAATAGTCGCAAGAATAAGGAATAGCCCGGAAGAATACGGGAAACAGTTTCTCACAGAACTGGCAAGTTTTTATGGCGTCACCGTGCGCGTGGATGTGACAAAACAGGGCGAGAGAATCCTTTTTGCCATAGAGTCAGGGGATGGGGATGCCCTTGTAGGCGAGGACGGTGAAGTACTTGACGCCATTCAACACCTTGTAAAGCTAGCCATAGCAAAGCGATACAAGCAGAGCCTGAAGTTGCTCGTCGATGTGAACGATTACAGAGAGCAAAGGAAAAAGACAATTATCCTAATGGCAAAAAGACTCGCCGACAAGGTGAGAAAAGAGGGTCGGCCTGTCAAGACCAAGCCCCTGAACCCTTATGAAAGGCGGCTCATCCACACGCTGTTCAAGAATAACAACCGTATAACGACGCACAGCGAAGGAGAAGGACATACCAAGAAAGTGATCATCTCTCCGTCCAGCCCCGCCCATGCGCGACGCTGATACTATCTGCGCCGTTTCTTCGCCCATCGGCGAAGGCGGCATAGGTATAATAAGAATGAGCGGCCCCGCCGCCCATTCTATTTTGAAAAAAATCTTTCGGCCCAGGAAGCCGGTGCGCAGTTTTGTTTCACACCGCCTCTACCTGGGCTTCGTTTTTGACCCTCAGACCAATCTCGATGTGGACGAAGTCTTTGCCGTGTTACTCAAAAAGCCGCGCACGTATACCAGGGAATCAATGTCTGAGGTGTACGCTCACGGTGGACTCGCCGCCCAAAACCAGATACTCATGCTGATGGTAAGAAATGGCGCCCGAATTGCGGAGCCCGGCGAGTTTACGCAAAGGGCCTTTCTTAACGGCAGAATCGACCTTGCTCAGGCGGAATCGATCCTTGATGTCATCAAAAGCGAGACCGATAATGAGCTGAGGCATGCCGTTGCGAACATGAAGGGCATGCTTTCTGAGAAGATCGAAGCCATCAGACAGGAGATCCGGGGGCTTATCGTCGAGGTGGAAGCGGGAATAGATTTTCCCGAAGAGGAACTCGACATCCAAAGTGAAGGTTGGATATCGAGGCTTACCAAAGTGAGGACAGACCTCAATCAACTGATCTCTTCCTATTACGAAGGACGGGCAATACGGGACGGGCTGGAAGTGCTGATCGTAGGCAGGACAAACGTCGGCAAATCAAGCCTCCTCAATGCGCTTCTCCTTAAGGAAAAAGCGATCGTCACCTCCATCCCCGGCACCACGCGCGATCTTGTCGAAGACACGATTCATATCAAAGGGATAAAATTCAGGATAACCGATACCGCGGGGCTGAGAAGGTCCGACGATCCGATAGAAAAAGAGGGGATAGACAGGGTCAGGAAGAGAATACCCGAGGCCGATGTTATCTTGTGGGTATTGGACGCCTCAGAGCCGTACCGGCAGGACGACGAGGAGACATACGAGGCGATAAGAGACAAGAGAACCATTGCCGTCTTCAACAAGACGGACCTTCCGGAACGCCTCGACAGGGAGACGGTCATATCACGGGGTGTAGAGGGCGTTGAGGTCTCCGCCCTTACCGGTTCAGGTCTGGAAAATCTGAAGAACAGCCTCCACGAGGTCTTTCTGGAAGCCGGAAGCAGGAACTCCGGCGCCCTCGTAACCAATGCGCGGCATAAAGACGCCCTCGCAAGGACCGGGCAGGCAATCGGACGGGCAGAAAACTGCAGCAAGTCGGGGGAACCGGTCGAGTTTCTCGCCTTCGAGCTTCGCGACGCTTTATCCTGCCTCGGCGAAATCACGGGCGAGACATGCACCGAAGAAATCCTGTCCGACATATTCAGCAGATTCTGCATTGGAAAGTGAGTACAGAGGACAAAGACAAAAAGAGAACGGGTCATGTTCGCCGTGACCCGTTCTCTTTTTGTCTTTCTGAAGTCTTCCCGCTGACTATGAAGCGAACTTCCTGAAAACCGATTTCGCGATGAGCATGCTCTGGATCTGGTTCGCACCCTCGTAAATCTGGGTAGCCTTCGCGTCACGCATCATCCGCTCTACAGGATAATCCTTCGTATACCCGTAACTGCCGAGTATCTGGACAGCATCGGTGGTCACCTTCATGGCCACGTTGGCAGAATATACCTTTGCTATTGCAGAAGCCCTGTCTGCCGCTATGGCGCGCATTTTGTCCCTTTCGTACACCTTCGCCTCATCAAGCAGGCGTGCAGCATTATAGACAAGGGCGCGGGCCGCCTCCACCTCGGTGACCATTTCTCCGATCATGAGCTGGATTCCTTCGTGCTGAGCCAACCTCTGGCCGAACTGCATCCGGTGCCACGCGTATTCAACGGCAAAATCAAGTGCGCCCTGGGCGATGCCCAATGCCTGAGCACCGACAGCGGGCCTGGACAGGTTGAGCGTCGACATAGCGACAGACCATCCCCCACCCTCAGTTCCAAGCAGGTTATCCTTGGTGAGTTTCACGTTGTCAAAGCTGATCTCTGTGAGATCGGACCCGTTCATACCCATCTTCTCTTCGTTTTTGCCTATCGTCACTCCGGGATAATCCTTTTCCAAATAAAACGCAGTGATGCCCTTATGTCTCAGGTTGGGATCACTGGTGGCAAAGATCGTATATATTTGGGCGCTCGCCCCGTTCGTGATCATGGATTTCTTGCCGTTGAGGTAATAATAATCCCCATCCTTCGTAAAGGTGGTCGTCATACGAGCCGGGTCGGAACCGGCCTCAGGTTCTGTAAGCGCGAATGCTGCAAGGTACTTTTTGTCCGGTTGAGTCATCTTTTCGAAGATATACGCCTTCTGCTCCTCATTTGCCGCCACCATTACCGGCATCAAGCCCACGTTATGGGCGAGACAGATAAGGGACCCCGAGCCCGAGGCCTTTGCCAGTTCTTCAATGATGACGCAAAAGGATGTGATATCGCCTTCCAACCCGCCAAACTTCTCGGGCAGCATGAGATAGAGCAGCCCGTTTTTCTTATACGCATCAACAATGTCCCAGGGGAACTCTCCTGTAGCATCGATCTCTTTGGCCCTCGGCGCTACTTTTTCCTTGGCGATCTTCTCGGCGATCTTTTGGATCAAAAGGTGTTTTTCCGAATGATTTACCATCGATCCTCCTTTTGGTTCGGGAAAAAACTGAGGTATACTTGTAACATACTTTTAGAGTGAATTAAACAGAAAAGGAGAAGACATGTCGACGGTATACTTTACGGACCTGCGGACAAGACCCAAGCGGAACCTCCTTGACAAGATCGACGGACTCATCAAGAGAATGAAGATTAACAAGAAAATCAAAAAAAATGATCTCGTGGCCATAAAGCTCCATTTTGGTGAACAGGGAAACTGCGCTTTTCTGAGGCCGGTATTTCTAAGAACCGTCGCTGAGCAGGTAAAGGCGTTGGGCGCACGGCCGTTCCTGACCGATACGAACACGCTCTACACCGGATCCAGAAGTAATGGGGTTTCTCACATCACCACTGCCATTCAAAACGGCTTTGACTACGCGGTGATTGGTTGTCCGATCATCATAGCCGACGGACTGCGAGGGTCAAACGGGGTCAAAATCCCGATTGGAGGCGAGGTACTCGATCAGGTGAATATCGCAAAGGAGATCGCCGATGCAGATGCGCTTATTGTGGTCACTCATTTTAAGGGGCATGAGCTGTCCGGCTTTGGCGGAGCGCTGAAGAATATGGGAATGGGCTGCGCTACGAGGGAAGGAAAACTGGTCCAGCACAGCACGGTTGGGCCGAAGATAAACGTTGAGCGGTGCAAGGGCTGTTCTCTCTGTCTTGATTATTGTCCCGCAAATGCCATTTCGGTCAAAAATAAAAGGGCCGTTATCGAGGGCCACTCATGCATAGGCTGCGGAGAGTGCACGGTCATATGTCCGCAAGGCGCTATAGAGATACAGTGGAACGAGGATCAGGACAAGTTCCAGAAGAAGATGGTCGAACATGCGGCCGGCACCCTTAAGGACAAGGAGGACAAAGCGGTCTTCTTAAACTTTCTGATGCAGGTAAGCCCCTGCTGTGATTGCTATCCCCACAATGACGCCCCGATTGTCAGGGATATCGGCATTCTCGCATCCCTTGATCCCGTCGCGATCGATGCAGCTTCAGTCGACCTGGTGAATGCGGAAGAATCGATGCCCGGAACGGCTATCAAACACAAGCTCAAGGCAGGCGACGATAAATTCCGCGCCCTGTATCCGGGCATAGACTGGAATGTGCAGCTCGATCATGCCGAGAAGCTAAAGATGGGGGAGAGGAAATACCAACTGGTGAAGGTGTAGGAGAATCAATGAAAAGCGTTTACGAAAAATATGCCGGGTTGCTGGTCAATTATTCATTGGAACTGAAGAAAGGCGACAAGCTCCTTATTGTTTCCACCTGCCTGTCCGAGCCTTTGATCCAGGAGGTCTATAGAGAAGCCCTTCGGGCAGGGGCTCATCCGGAAACATGGATCACCGTCAACGGGATAACACGAATGCTCTACGACGAAGGCAACCGGGATCAACTGGAATATGCTTCACCCCTCTTCCGGTACGCCGTCGAGAACTATCAGGCCTTCCTCACCATCAGGGCCCCCTTTAATGTGAAGGAACTCCAGACGGCGGACCCCGAGAAGAAGAAAAAGGTCAATATGGCGGAGGCCGGCACAAAGAGGATCTTCAGGAAGCGGGCAACAACAGGCGATCTTCGCTGGACGCTCTGCGAGTTCCCGACTGATGCCCAGGCCCAGGAATGCGGGCTCTCCCGGAAAGAGTACGAGGAGTTTATTCTTTCTGCCTGCTTCATCGACCATGACGATCCTTCGGCAAAGTGGCGTGAAGTCCGTGACTCGCAGCAGCGCATCGTGGACTTCCTCAATAAAAGACAGCGCATACGGTATAAAGGCAGGGATATCGACGTCTCTTTCTCGACAGAAGGACGGACATGGATCAATTCGGACGGAAAGCACAATATGCCTTCCGGCGAAATATTTACCTCACCCGTTGAGGACTCTGTCGAAGGCTCCATCAGGTTCTCCTATCCGGGCATATTCATGGGACAGGAGATAGAAGACGTCAGGCTGGAGGTATACGGCGGCCGGGTGGTCCGATCGGAAGCGGCAAAAGGAAAGGGGCTTCTGGACCAAATAATCAATATCCCCGGGGCCGACCGGTTCGGTGAGGCGGCTATCGGGACCAATAAGGGCATCACGAGATTTACGAGAAATATGCTGTTTGACGAGAAGATAGGCGGCACGATTCACATGGCCCTCGGATCATCGTACGGCGAAGCAGGCGGCAAAAACGAGTCGTCCGTTCACTGGGACCTTCTTGCGGACATGACCGAAAACGCCGAGATCCATGCGGACGGAGAGATCATTTACAGGAACGGTGAGTTTCTCATATAGGTTCCAAGTCCCGGACCCTTTCTCCCGGGCGGGATCGGTCCTATGCCGGGCAGCGTCCGACAATCTCATGTTGTTTCATGTTCTTTGGCAGTCCACGGGCTTTTCGCGCGCTCCATCTCCTGATGGTATGCCCGGGTAATATCTTTTCTGCTCACGAGAGCAATGACCCTTCTCCGATCATCTTCACTCACGACGGGCAGTTCTCTTACATCGACCGTCGCCATGAGACTTAGTGCCGTGTTAAGGGTGTCGTCCATCGACACGGTAAGGACCCTCTCTATAGCAATGTCTTTGGCAAGGAGAAGGCTGTGCACCTCCTTATCCGCCATCGCCTGACGGAGGTCAGTCATGGAGATGATCCCGGTGAGATTCCCGACTCCGTCGATAACCGGGAAGTCCTGCTGGTGTGAGAGAAGCATGAGCTGGAGAATGTGCTCGAAAGGCATGCTTTCCGGAATTGTCTCCACTTTTCGGTTTTTTACCACCGCGTCTCTTACTCTGAGATGATCCATAATATCGACGGCAAAATCGCCGATGTGGGCCGGAGAATCGACCCTGGTCGGCACCTGTTTTTCGTATAATGAAACGTTTCCGAGCAGGAGGTAAGCCAGGGATGAGACGATCATCATCGGAACGATAAGGCTGTACCCCCCGGTCATCTCGGCCACCATAATAAGGGATGCAATGGGAACTTTTGCGACACCCGCGAAAAAACCGCCCATGCCGACGAGAACGAAGGCCGCCGGCTCGGTAGCGATACTCGGGAAGAACCGGTGGCAGAGATTGCCGTAGGCGCCGCCCAGCATGGACCCTATGAACAGGGAAGGAGCAAATACACCGCCGCTTCCGCCGGAGCTGATCGTACACGAGGTGGCAACGATTTTGGCGAAGACGAGCACGACCATGAGGCGGGTGGCAAGCTGGCCGTCAATGGCCGACTGCATCCATGTGTAGCCGCCGCCCAAGATTTCAGGCAGAAAAAAGGCCAGCACTCCTACCATCACCCCTCCCAGCGCGGGCTTCAGACTTTTGGGAAGGTTGATCCGCCTGAAGAACCGGTCACGGGTCCCATAAAAGAATCGGATATACGCGTAGCCCACAGGAGCGCAGAGACATCCGAATACCGCGTAGAAAGGCAACTGGGACGGAGTGGCCAGCGCAAAATTGGGTATGCGAAAGATGGTGGCGCTCCCCTCATAAAGGGTGAACACCATGAAACCCACAATTGATGAGAGGATGCAGGGAATGATCGCCTCGAATTCAAAATCCTCTTTCCGGTAAAGGACCTCGGCCGCAAAAAGGGCTGCACCTAAAGGAGCTTTGAAGATAGCGCCGATTCCTCCTGCCGCGCCTGTAAGAAGCATGATCCTCCGCTCCCTGACGCTCACCTTTAAGACGGAGGCCAAAAATGCACCAAACCCCGCGCCGATCTGGGCAATAGGACCTTCCTTTCCGGCGGATCCCCCCGAGCCGATGGTAATCGCCGATGCTATTGTCTTGACGATCGGCACACGCCTTCGGATCACACCTTCTTTCCTGTGAAAGCTGTCGATCATCGCATCGGTTCCATGGCCTTCCGCTTCAGGGGCGAAGCTGAAGACTATCAAACCCGAGATGAGCCCTCCCAGCCCGGGAATCCATAGCATCATCCATCGATCCAGCGGAATACCAAGGAAATAGCGATCCGATGAGCCGGGGACAATCAAATGAATCAGATCAACCATGAAAAACTTCGTTCCGGTTTGAAGGAGAAAGTTGAAGACAATACCGCCAAGGCCGGATACGATGCCTATCATTATTCCAATAAGCGTTCCGCGCCAGATACGCTTCATGCGGTGTGAAGAAAACATTTTGAGTAATTCGGTTTTCATAGGTCCAGTCTCAGTTTTTGGTAATGGTGAGAACCGACAACATCTTTTTTGTTGACAAAAGTATACTTGGTATAGCAATTATTTCCATACAAATCTTTTGTGTGGCATGCTTTCATATTCTGCCTGAGGGTGAGACGTGCAGCGTACTGACCGGGATGTCAAAATTTCAGAGACAGTTCAGTTCCTTCGTCGAATCTTCAAGGCGATTCACGATTACTCTCAGGAAGTGTCCGCCGGTTTCGGGATAACAGGCCCTCAGCTCTGGGCGCTTAAGACAATCGCCGAATATGAAAGCCTGCCTTTGGGAAAGCTGAGCCGGAATATGTATCTCCATCCAAGCACCATATCAGGACTGGTCGATCGCCTCGAACATAAGGGATATGTGGTAAGGGACAGGGACACGGGCGACAGGAGGGTTGTCAGGGTGCGGCTGACCCCGGCAGGGAAAGACCTGGTCAAGAAGGCCCCCAATCCCATTCAGGGAAAGATGATATATGGCCTGGGAAAGCTCGAGTCCGACGAACTGAACCTGATCTATCAGTCCGTAAAAAAATTAGCCGAGATCGTGGAAGTCGAGAATGTTGAAGTCACGTTCTTTTTCGATCAGGAATAAGCCGTCTTGGGTGAATGCAACATAAAGAAGAAAGGATGATGAAAGTAAAACTCGCTGGAGTTGTTGCAAGACGGGGGAGCATCAGAGGCAAGCCGTCTTTTGGCAGGGGGAAGGGGAGGAGTTCTTCGTAAACAGCGGCCTTGCAGGGGGCTGGTGCAGCAGGGATCTTGAGGGGAAGACCAACAAGGTCTTCCCCACCCTGTCCTCCCGATTAGAGCACGGCAATCATCAAAATCTTATTGGATATCCGGGGGTATTCTTCTCGGTGAAAGCCTCTGTGACCCTCACCATATTTTTGATTGTTCTTTGCCTGTTATCCGCCGTGTTGTTTGTGACAAAAACCGGTATGCTAACAGAAACGGGCAAGGTAATTTCTGTTGATCCCAAGGGCAGGAAGATCGTTATCGATGTGGGAAACGACACTACTCCCTTTACTATTATCGGCGTGGTCGGGTTGAAGACGAGACTCACCGTAAAAGGCAGGGATATTCCGGTAGCCGCATGGCAGAAGGAACTGAGGGCCGGAGACAAAGTCACCCTCAAGTTTGCCGTCGGCAATAAGGTATGTCTGAAAAGAATTATCAAAGAATAGCGCGCCATCTTTGTGTTGTCGCAAGACAGAACAAATTCATGGGCATCGGCGCCGTCGCCGTCATAGCCATCTTTGCCTGATCGTTTTCCGGGTGTTTGTGACCGTCGCCATCGTCTCTCTGGCCAGCTACCTTGCGAGAGGATCATCCGCGTTGTCAGCCACAAAGTGCCCGCCCGTATCCTCAAAAAGCCTCCCTTTCCTTTCATTGCCCGGCCTCAGACCCATGATTAGATTCTATTTATGATTTTCAAAAAAGAAAGGAGGTTGCGATGGTATTCTTTCGTTGCCTGACCCCTGCAATGCTCCTCGTCCTTCTGTCCTTCCTGCCTTTCACTGCCTCAGCCCAGGATATGGATAGCCTGGAGGGGATATACCGGCAGCAGTATGAGCAATACACGTCACAGGAAAATGCGCTTCAGCAACAGATTGACAATCTCGCAGGTCTGAAATCTCAGGTCGACAGCCTCATAGGACAGGTAGCGAACATGCCGGCGGCCTCCTACGGCCAGGAGGCAGACAGGTACCGGCAACTGGAGTTGCTCCTTCCGTCGGCGACCAGATATAGTCAGGAACTGGAGCAAAAGCAGCGGCAGCTCACGGAGGTGCAGCGGCAAAAAGCCGAGTTGAGGTCAAAAATACTCGAAAGGCAGAGTGCCCTGCCCATTTGGTGGACGCAGTGAAAAAGCAAGAAACCGGGGCTAAAGAAGCTGAGAGCGTGAGAACGTAAGAAGGCGAAGGGCAACAAAGCGGAGTTTGTTCATCGAAAAAGCGGCCTATCGTATTATCACCTGCCAGATGAAAGTGCCGATCATGAGAAGGCCGATGACGACCTTGAAAAGGCTTCCGGCAAGAAAGCCGATGATCGCTCCTTTACCGGATTTGACCGCTTCTCCAAGCGACCTGCCCGCGATGATTTCCCCTATGATCGCTCCTGCAAAGGTTCCGACGATCAGCCCCGGCAGATTAAAAAGTAGCATTCCGATTATTGCACCGATAAAGGATCCCCAGATACCGAAGATCGAAGATCCCCAGCGTTTTGCCCCAAAGGCCCCGGCAAAATATTCGGCAACAAGGGTGAGGGCAGTAACCGCGCCCCAAAAAATCATCGTGGCCGCACCGAAGTCCTGCCACGAGGTGAATATTCCGTAAAGGAAATAACCAAGGTATATCATCGGTATGCCGGGGAGGGCAGGCAGGACAGTTCCGGCAAGTCCTGCAAGCATAATGATCAGGCACACGATCAACAACAGGATTGTCACGCTGCTCATCTTCTTATCCTCTCAACTTCTCAGCTTCTTGCTTCTTCCCGGGCAAAGCCCCGAAATACTGGTAGAGATGGCAGAGGATGTTCCCATTGTAGAGCTTCCTCTTCCTGTCCGCCTTCCGGCCGAACGCCTTTTCAAAGAAGGGATGGGACGTCAATGTGAAGAGAGACCACGCATCCAGCCGTGAATATACCTCTCCCATAACCCGGTATATTTTCTCCACGTCACCCGTTTGTCCCCCTGTTCTTTCACCGTAGGGAGGGTTACAGACCATGCAGCCGTACTTCTTGCGGGATCGGAATTCCCCTATCTCCTGCTTTTGAAATGAGACAACCTCCGAAACACCTGCCCGTCCGGCATTCTCCCGGGCAATCTTGAGAACGGAACCGTCGACGTCAGAGGCGAGTATTCTGAAAGGCACCTCATTTATTGCCGCTGCCGATCTTGCCTCCTCTCTTGCTTCCTTCCAGATTCCCTGCCCTATATGGGGCCAGTCTTCCGATACAAAGGTCCTGTTTATACCCGGCGCCTGGTTCCGCCCGATAAGAGCCGCTTCTATCGCAATGGTACCGGAGCCGCAAAAGGGATCGGCAAACTCCCTGCCCGGTTGCCACCTGCTCAGTTTTACAAGCGCGGCAGCCAACGTCTCCCGGATGGGGGCCTCCCCCTTTTCCACCCTGTAACCCCGCTTGTGCAGACCGGGCCCGCTGGTGTCGAGGGTAAGGGTAGCCGTATCGTTGAGAAGCGCGACCTCCACCTTGTACACCGGTCCCGTTTCCTCGAACCGGGCCTGGCGGTACCGTCTTTTCATCGCCTCAACAATAGCTTTCTTGACGATCGATTGGCAGTCGGGAACACTGAACAAGGCAGATTTGTGCGACTTGCCGACGACATGCATCTTCCCGTGAACCGGGATAAAGTCCTCCCACCCGACCTTCCGCGTCCCCTGGAAAAGTTCCTCGAAATCGGTCGCTTTGAACTCAGCCATCTTGATCATCACGCGGTCGGCGGTCCTGAGCCGGATATTGCATGCAGCGATGTCCCTCGCGTTCCCCTCAAAGGACACCCTCCCGTTTTCCACGGTCAAATCACGGTATCCGAGACTTCTCAGTTCCTCCGCCACGATAGCCTCAATGCCAAAGGTGGTAGCCGCAATAAGCTTATAATCTCCCATGGATCGTGCTCGGTCCTATCGATCATATACTACTACTTATTCCTCAATATGTGTAGGAAGGAAGAGCAAAAAAAGAAACCGCAACAGGACCGCGGATTCGCGGCCCTGTTGCGGCATGGGTCAGGTGATTTCAGTAACCACGGCCGGTAAGCGAAACATTAACCGTACGGCTTGACGGGTCGTTAGAAGAGATGACCAGGGTCGCCTTTCGTGTCCCCGTTCGCGTGGGCGCGAATCCGGCAGTGATGAAACAGGAAGCACCCTGCGACAGGGATGAGCAGTTGTTGGTTTGACTGAAATCCGCACTGTTTGTGCCGGTTATGGATATTGCATTGATGTTCAGCGTCCCCGGCCCCGCGTTGGTCACCGCTATCTGGCCGGATTTTGAGCTGCCGCGCCTTATGAGTCCGAAATTTATAGAGCGGGGTGAAACGGATATTTTTGGAATGGCCACCCCCGCCTGGCTGACAGTAAAGCTGTTCTTCGCGATCGTCAGTGTTCCCGTCCTGGCGGCTCCGCTGTTTGCAGACACCGAATAGTTGACGGTGCCGCTGCCTGTGCGGCTTGCACCCGAAGTGACCCTGACCCAGGCAGCGTTGCTGACAGCGGTCCACGAACAGATATCGCCCGAAGCGGTCACCGTCACACTCCCTGTACCTCCTGATGCGGCAAACGAAGCACTGGGGAGTGAAATAGAATAAGTGCAGATCGCGGGGACGTATTCGTACGGCCCAATATCCCAGGGGCCGGAGGCAGGCCGGGTGTTGCCGTCCTTATCCTTCTGTATCTCGGGAATGTTTGCGTTGCTGATAACCGTTGCTTTATTGATCAGGTCGCTCCTTGCGGTAAGCCGGTAGTTGTAGGTCTGCGGGTCTACAAAATACGCGTATTCTCTATCCACGCTGCAGAGCGACCGGGCGTCCTGGCGGTGATCCACATACCATTCCCTCCGGGTCGACCCCGGCGCATCTGTTGAGTTATAGTAATAATATATTCCCGACTGGGCCGCCCCATTCCACGTGATGCACACATTCTGATCGCCCTGCTCAAAGTGGTTGTAATCCGAGGTCAATACGAGGTCATCGGCGCGATGCACCCAAATATCCCAGTTGTTTCCCGAACTTTTCGAGTTCTTGTAGAATATGGTGTTCTTGATATCCACCACCGTATTTCTATTTTGATAAGCCGGTGCGTCGACGTACATTCCCCATACATGCCCGGTCGTCAGACAGTTGTATAGGTATGCTGCGGCGCCGTTATAGATCATCCATCCGGCGCCGCTGTTGTCCCTGGCAATGGAATTGACGTACCAGAAGCCTGTGGTACCTGGTATATCGTCAAGATTCGACGAGAAACCGTTGGAGTTATTATAGGCCTCGCAGTTCACGTACTTGATGTTATTCGCAATCGCGGAAGGTGGGCTTCCGACCACCCCTGCATCAAAACCATTGCCTTCGTTGTTGTACGCAACACAGTTCTCGTAGGTAACATTGCTGCTGTTCGTCAGCCAGAAACCGATGCGTGCGTCCGTGCCTCCGGTCTGAGAGCCGGGCGTGTCTCCGTGGTTGTAAGATTTGCAGTTGACCACCCGCCCGTTCGAACATCCGTACGTATTATCGCCGATCTGCAATCCTCCGGACAGGTCCGAATCCTGTTTATTCCCGTCGATATCCAAATTTTCGAGAAGAAAAGAGTCCTGACGCTGGAGATATACGTTGAAGTAGAGGTTGTTGTATAGCTTCAGGTTCCGCGCTTTAAGACCGACCATCCTGGCGGTCTCGCTCGTGCCCGTGGCCTGAAAACCCCTTGCCCTTGAATTCTGGATAATTATCCCATTCTCCGTTATTCCGTCAAGGGTTATGTAGTCGCGGCTGTATATGAAAACCAGGGAATCCCAAACGCCGAGTGTCTGCTGACCGCCGTCGAACACCACGGGGCCGGTGCCCCATGATTCATCCCTTCGAACCGTGATGGGCGCCGAAGAAGTACCGTTCTGATACCAGGTGGAATCAATATGGAGTCTGTTATGTATCGTCGTCCCTGATTTGATCCTGATGGTATCGCCCGCATTGACCCTGACCCAGCCGGAAGGCGTGAGGAACCCTGAATTGTCGAGTTCACAGGTGCCGGGAATATTCTTCCACGGCAGAGCCTGGGTACCCGGGTTGCTGTCGCTTCCGTTCTGGGGGTCGACGTAGTAGACGGCCGACAAGAGACTCGATGGCAAAAAGAAGCCCACCAGGAAAAGAAAGATCCCACACATCGTTGCGAGCGCGCTCTTTGACGGCATAACCCCCCTCCTTGTTTTTAAGAGGATTTCTTGACGCCCTCTTGTTATTCGAACAGTTTCCTTAAAGCGGGATTGAAATTATGAGGAATGCGTTAGTGTATGAAAGAAAATCGTGCGCAATGCCATCAGAAGCAATATGGGTACGCCCGGGATTTTTGTCAACCAGCAATAATCGGGTTTTGTGCACAACCGGCGGCAACCTTCGGAAAAAATGCCTCACCTTTTGCTAAATATCCAATTGTTTCAAGGCCTTTTTGCCTCCTGGGCAATTCCCTTCGGCGACGGCGTCTGCGTCTTCTGTCAATGCAGCCGCGTAAAAACAGCACTCTTTGCAGCAATTCCCGTGTTCTTTTTTCATTTTTCTCTTGATATCCTTCCCAATAAATCGTATAAAGCCGCTAAGGCTGTTCAAATCTAAGCAAAGGGGGTAATTATGACCAAAACGGAGATGGTTGCGAAACTGGCCACAGCGGGTAAGATCACCAAGAGACAGGCCGAGACGATTTTTTCCGCCTTTGTCGATTCCATTAAAGAATCGCTTCAGAAGAATGAGAGAGTGGCGCTTCCCGGACTGGGGTCTTTTACTTGTGTGGAAAGAAAGGCCAGAAAAGGAAGAAACCCTCGAACCGGCGCCGAGATCAAGATACCGGCCAGAAAAGCGGTTAAGTTCTCAACATCAAGCGGACTGAGCAAAAACCTGAACGGCACCAAGAAAGCAGCAGCCAAGGCAGCGCCCAAGAAGAAAAAGTAAGCCCTTTTGGATTTGAGTTGACAAAGGCCTTCGGGAAACCGAAGGCCTTTTTTTTGCTCAATACCTTATCTCCCTGAGAAAGAGACCGTGAGGCGGCGCCGTCGGCCCTGCATTTTCCCTCTCCCGTGATGCGAGAATGGCCTCGAAATCATCTCTGCCCAGCTTGCCCTGCCCCACGAGCAACAGGGTCCCGACCATATTTCTCACCATATATCGCAAAAACCCGGTCGCTTCAATAACGATATAGATAACGTCTCCTCTCGTTGCGACACCTGCCCTTTTCACCTGTCGCACAGGGTTCTTGTAGATCTCGTCCTTTTTTTTGAAAGCAGAAAAATCGTGCTCACCCACGACGATCTTGATCGTTTCTTTCATCAAGGCGAGATCGAGGCTATACGGAAAATGGAGCACATACCGGCTCAGAAAAGGAGAATTGAAGGTCTGGTTGAGAATGCAGTAGATATAGGTTTTGCTTTTCGCCGAATAGCGGGAATGAAACTCCTCGCCCGCATCCTCGGCGCCCCGGATGCGGATATCACGCGGCAACACACTGTTCAGCCCCCTGCTGAGGCCCAGACATTCAATGGGTTTGAGCGTCGTGAAATTGACTACCTGGCCCATGGCGTGGACCCCGGCATCGGTCCGGGCGCCCCCGATCACTTTCACTTCATGATCGACTATCCGCTCGATACCTGCCTTGAGTGTTTCCTGGACGGTCACTGCATTCGGCTGGCACTGCCATCCGTGATAATTGGTCCCGTCGTAGGAAACCGTGAGTTTTATGTTTCTCATTTTTCGCTCGATTCGGTTTGTCGGATTTCCGTCGGGCCCTTTTGCCGACTCATCCCTCGTTACTGCATCTCGGGCGGTTTCGGTGGCAATGGGCTGACGGTAACTGGAGCACGAAGCTGGCTATTCTTCCGAGCAGGCTCACTGGCGTCTTTCCGGGGCGCTCCGGCGACGGCCTCGACGCTGTCTTTCTTATTCCCGGCAACTTCCTTCTGTGCCGTGTCCTTCTTGACCGTCGGCGTCTCCTTCTGCGTCTGGTTCTCCTTCTTGGCGACCGGCTTGACTTCTTTCTGGGCCTGGGGCTGTTCCTTCTTCGTCGTCGCAGCCTCCTTCTGGACCGTGTCCTTCTTCACCGGACGGACTTCCTTCTGGGTTTGTTCTTTTTTGGGCGGGGGAGCAACAGGGGCAGCATTCTTTACCGGCTTTACGGGCGGCGCGGTATTCTTCTTTTTGGTCGCTTCCTGCGGTTTCTTCTGGATGGTGTCCCGTTCTTCCTGGGTGTTCTTCTGTATCTGCTCCTGCTCTTCCTGAAGCTTCTTCTGCAGGTCTTCCCTTTCCTGGCTGACCTTCGCGCTCAGTTCCTTAAGTTCCTTTTTATACCCCACAATCTCGGCCTTAAGGTAGTTGTTCTCCTCCCTGAGCATCCTGATCTCATCCTTAAGCTGTTTGTTCTCCTTTTCATACGAGCCACAACCGAACAGCGTGAGGGAAAGACAAAGGAGGAGTAAATAAAATCTCATAAGGCATTATTCTCTTAAATGTTTGGACAATTGTCAACGCCTTATTATTTGTGATAAAGTAATGCAACATTTTACGAATTTTTCCCCGATACGTCGGTTCTAATTTTATAAACGAATCGGACAGACAAGGAGGCTACGATGCCATCAGCCACGATTATACCCATCGAAGACGAGATGAGACGCTCCTATCTCGATTACGCAATGAGCACCATCATAGGAAGGGCCCTCCCTGATGCGCGCGATGGGTTAAAGCCCGTACACAGACGAATTCTGTACGCAATGTACGAGCTGAACAATATGCACGATAAACCCTACAAAAAGTCGGCCAGGGTCGTAGGGGACGTTATGGGTAAATTTCACCCTCACGGTGACCAGGCAATTTATGATGCGGTTACCAGGATGGTGCAGGACTTTTCCCTGAGATACCCGCTCATTGACGGTCAGGGAAACTTCGGGTCCATCGACGGCGACTCACCTGCCGCCATGAGGTATACGGAGATAAGGCTCTCCAGGATCGCCGAGGAGATTCTGGAGGACATCGAAAAAGACACGGTCGCGTTTAAGCTGAACTACGACGAATCAGCCAAAGAGCCTGTTGTCCTTCCCACGAGGATCCCGAACCTTTTGATCAATGGCTCGTCAGGCATCGCGGTAGGAATGGCAACGAATATCCCGCCTCATAACATTACCGAGGTTATCGACGGAACCATTGCCTTTATTGATAACCCATCCATCACCGTGTCCGAGCTGATGCGGTATGTGCCCGGTCCTGATTTTCCCACTCAAGCCATCATTTATGGCCGGAACGGCATCAAGGACGCCTACGAAACCGGCAAGGGCCACATTCTGCTTCGTGCAGCGGCCAACATCGAAAAAAGCAAGAAAGACGGAAGGGAAGCGATCATCATCACCGAGCTCCCCTACCAGGTAAACAAAGCCCGTCTGATCGAAAGCATTGTCGAGCTTGTCAACGAGAAAAGGGTTGAAGGAATATCGAACATACGCGACGAATCAAACCGGGAAGGAATCCGGGTGGTCATCGAGCTGAAGAGAAACGAATTCGCGCTGCCCATCCTGAACAAGCTCTATAAGCAGACGCAGCTTCAAACGACGTTCGGTATCAACTTTCTCACGATCGTCAACAACGAACCCAAGCTTCTCAACCTGAGAGAGATGATCGGCCAGTTCGTGGACTTCAGGAAGGAAGTGGTGACGAGGAGATCGATTTTTGAGCTCAATAAGGCCAAAGAGAGACTCCATATTCTCGAAGGTTTGAAGATCGCACTCGATAACATCGATCAAGTGGTTTCTATCATAAGAAAAGCCAAGAACACCGAAGAAGCCAGGACAAATCTGATAAACGCCTTCCAGCTCTCGGAGAAGCAGGCGCAGAGCATTCTCGATATGCGCCTCGCCCGCCTCACCAATCTCGAAAGAGCAAAGATACTGGACGAGCTGAAGGCAGTGCAGGAAGAGATTAAGAGATTAACCGAGATCCTCGAGAATGAGCAGCTTCTGATGGAGCTTATCAAGAAGGAGCTTCTAGAGGTCAAGGAGAAATACGGCGACCAAAGGCTCACCGAGATCGTGGATGAACTGCCGGAAATCACGATCGAAGATATGATCAAGGAAGAGGAAGTCGTGGTGACCATCACGCACGGCGGCTTCATCAAGAGGACCCCCCTTGACCAGTACAAACAGCAAATGAGGGGCGGCAAAGGAAAAATCGGCATCGCGGTGAGAGAAGACGACTTCGTGAACCAGCTTTATATTGCGTCCACTCATTCCTATATCATTCTCTTTACCACCGCGGGAAAGGCACACATCAGGAAGGTTCATACCATTCCCGAAGCGCAACTCTCCTCAAGAGGAAAACCGGTCATCAACCTGATCAAGGCCGAGAAGGATGAAAAGATAACTGCCGTTACCCATGTCAAGGATTTCCCGGAGGACGGATATCTCCTCCTTGCAACGCGAAAGGGACAGGTCAAGAAAATGAGCCTGAGCCTTCTCAAGAATCTCAGGAACCCGGGCATCAAAGTAATCGATCTGCCGGAGGATGACAGCCTGATGGATGTGCTGCCCCTCAATGCGGGCGACGAAGTGGTGATCGCAACAAAAAGAGGCATGGCGATAAGGTTCAAGGAAGAGGACATCAGGTCCATGGGAAGGACAGCTTACGGTGTGCGCGGCATACGTCTGAGAAGGGAAGACGAGGTCGTATCGATAGACGTGCTCACCTCGGACTGCTCTCTCTTCACCGTTACCGAAAAAGGGTTCGGCAAACGGGTTGATTGCACCCAGTACAAGGTCCAGGCCCGGGGCGGCACGGGCGTGATCAATGTAACCTGCGAGAAGAAGAACGGCGATGTGGTCGGCGTCAAGCGGGTCAGCCAGAACGACGAGATCATCCTGGTGACCAACACGGGCAGGACGATCAGGTTCAACACCTCGACCATACCCGTTCACAAGAGAGGCGGCCTGGGCGTGAAGCTTATGGGCCTCAAAGACGAAGAGGAGAAGATCAGCGGCGTTGGGGCAATAAGCGAGGAGTGACGAAAACGGCTGAATTTCCTGGGATAGACCAATGAACATAGCGGTTATAGGCGCCGGCGCGTGGGGGACTGCGTTTTCGCTGCAGTTGGCAAATAGAGGCCACCGGATACTTCTGTGGGTGTATGAGCAGGATCTTTGCCGGGTGATGGAGGATACGGGAGAAAATCTATATTACCTCCCGGGCTTCAGGCTCTCTGACAACATTGCTTTTACCAATGATCTCCGGGGAGCAGTTGCGTCGTCGGACGACATCGTTGTTGCCACGCCCTCTTTTGCCCTGAGAAGAACCCTCTCACAGGTTTCGGACGCCCTTGGGGGTAAGAGAATACTGGTACTGACGAAGGGGCTGGAAACAGAAACGCTTCTCCGCATGAGCCAGGTGGTCGAAGAGGTCAGCGGCGGATCAACCTCTTCCGCAGTGCTTTCAGGTCCCTCCTTTGCAAAGGAACTGGCCGGTCAGCTCTTCACCTCGGTGGTCATCGCATCCCGCGACAAGTCCCTGGCGCGGTATTTTCAAGAGATGAGCCACGACGAGCGGCTCAGGGTCTACACAAGCAATGATGTGATAGGGGTGGAGATCGGCGGAGCCCTCAAAAACGTGATGGCCATAGGGGCAGGGATCATTGAAGGGCTCGGCCTTGGTCACAACACCCTCGCGGCCTATATCACGCGGGCCCTTGCCGAAATAAAGAGGTTGGGAAGCGGCCTCGGGGCGCGGGAAACCACCTTCATGGGTCTCTCCGGCATGGGTGATCTCATTCTTACCTGCACGGGCCCGCTCAGCAGGAACAGGACCTTTGGAATGGAACTCACCAAAGGCAGGAGCCCCCGAAAGGTAATAGAATCCCAGAAGGTTGTGGTGGAAGGCTTCTACACCATTGATGCGGCCTACAGGTTCTCGCGCACCCTGGGGATCGAGATGCCGATCACTGAGGAGCTTTACCGCGTGGTCTACGAAGGCAAGGACATAAAAGCGTCGTTCGACGATATCAGAAAAAGGGACACAAAGGAAGAAGACGGCTGAGAGGCGTGATTCTGCCGATCAGCCGCCATCTTTGAGGGGGAAACAGAGGAGGTTGTCTCGTCAATCCACGCCCACCTGATCGTCAGCGCTCTTAAGCGCGGTTCCAGGCACTTCCTGCCGCCGGTACTTCATCCACAGCTTTGCCACCACAATGACACCTACCGCAAACGCCGCCTGTATTATATACTCGGTCGTGGTGTCGAAATGGATGTATCCCTGAACAAAAGGATCGGTAATCATCATCTCGGCTGAGACCCTGCCGAGGACAGCGGAACCAAAATAGAGGATAATAGGGAATTTGTCCATGAGCGAGGAAAGAAGGTTGCTCGTAAAGACGACAAAGGGTATGCTCAGTCCGAGACCGAAGATCAGGAGAAAGAGATTGCCTTTTGAGGCACCGGCCACGGCGAGCACATTGTCCGTGCTCATGACAAGGTCGGCGATCATTATCGTGAATATCGCCTGCTTGAGGGTGCTCACCTCCTTCTGGAACTTGTCGTCCGGAGCGCCTTCAATGAACAGCTTGATCGCTATCCAGGCGATGAGCGCTCCACCGAAGAATTTTACATAGCTCAAGGTCAAGAGTTGTGCAGCGAAGAAGGTCAGGGCAATCCTCAGCACCACCGCGCCGCCGGCTCCGATTATGATACCCTGTCTTCTCTTCTTCGGCGAAAGGGAGCGGACGGCCATTGCGATGACCACTGCATTGTCGCCGGCCAGGATCAGATCGATAAGGACAATGCTCAAGAAACCTACAACGAAATCCCAACTAAATGCCAGAGTTCCTAACTGACTCGCATGCATTACACACCTCCATGCATCGGTATCTGCGGGCTTTCTGTCAGAATTAAGATCGGTATCTATACTTAACCGTAGCCCACGGTGAAACAGACAACAATCGGGGTGTGGCTGATACTGGTGACAAAAGGACTGAAACAAAGTAGAAAAAACCGGATAAGAATCCGGTAAGAACGGTACCGGTGCGACAAAAGACCGGGGTTTTTGGGTATCCGACCCATTTCCAAAAACCTTAGAGGTGCTCTTTAGAAGGGTAGAAAGACAAGAATATGAAAACCCGGATGATATCCTTCAAAAGGAGGGCAAAAAGGAGGCGGCTGACAACCGTGACGGACAATCAACCGCCCATGATGAGAAACGCAGCATACAGGGAGGATGCCGCTACATTAGATCCCAGTCGGTGAGATAGAAGGGGTTCGGCTTGGGCGCCTGTTCACCCGCTGCCACCGCTTTGTTCGCCCTCAGTTTCATGAAGGTCTTGCCCACGACGACAACGCCGACCGCAAAGGCGGCCTCCATGCCATATTCTACGTAATGTCCGGGATTATGGAGCACTTTCACCACAAAGGGATCGCTAATTATCATTTCTCCCGAAACCTTTCCAAGCACCGCGGCGCCCAGGTAGACGATGGCCGGATAACGGTCCATCAATCTCGATAAAAGGCCGCTCGCAAAGATAACCAGGGGAATACTCGTTGCAAGGCCCAAAACGAGCAGGCTTAAGTTGCCTTTACTGGCCCCTGCTACCGCGAGCACATTGTCCACGCTCATGACGAGGTCGGCAACGAAGATGGTGATGATTGCCTTTCCCAGCGTTTTTACCTCCTTCTTCTCCCCCTGTTCATGGCCGCCCTCGACGAACAGTTTCACCGCAAGCCAGCCTATCATGAGGCCGCCGCATAGTTTCAGAAAGCTTATATCAAGGAGCTTGGCGGCAAAGAAGGTAAGTCCTATCCGCAGCACGACCGCTCCAAAGGTACCGACCAGTATTCCGTTCCTTCTCTGCTTCGGCGAAAGGGAGCGAACAGCCATCGCGATCACCACGGCGTTGTCGCCGGACAGGATCACGTTGATAATCATTATGCTTATAAGGCCGCTGGCAAATTCAAAGGTGAAGATTTGATGCATGAGGTAGTTCAGATCCATCCCTTTCTTTCTCCTCCAAAAAGTTTAAAGTCTCATCAGCGTAGCCCAGCTGGAGAAAGGCAACAATCGGGGTGTCTCTGATACTGAGGGAAAAAAGGACCGAAACAAAGAGGAGGAAAAACCGATGGGAAGCGTACCATGGGAGGTTTCACGAAATGGAAGGCCAGGGATTTTGCCTATCCGGCCACTTCGAAAAACCTTAGAGGATGTGTTCGGCTTTAGGGTTCGAGCGAGGTAAGTCCTTCCCTTATCGCATATTTCGTCAATTCGGCGATACTCCTCAAGTTAAGCTTTTCCATCATCTGCTGGCGGTGGGTCTCGATAGTCTTGACGCTCACGTTCAGCGCAAAAGCTATCTGTTTGGTCGTCTTCCCTTCTGAAAGGAGCTGGAGCACCTCCCTTTCCCTTGCGGTGAGTACGGTAAACGCACTCGGCTCCGTTTTTGAAAGGGTGCTGAGGTAGTCCTTGATAACGACATCGGTTATCTTCGGACTGAGGTAAGGTTTGTTCGCTGCCACGGCCCTGATGGCCGAAGTAAGTTCCTCTGAGGCACTGTCCTTGAGGAGATAGCCCGACGCCCCCACCTTGAGCATCTCGATCACAAACCTCTTGTCCGAATGCATGGAAAGGGCTATCACCCTGACGCCCGGCACATCCGCAGCGATCTGCCGCGTCGCTTCAATGCCGTTCAACTCAGGCATCCCTATATCCATTATCACGATATCAGGCTTGATCTTCTTGGTGAGGCGAATCACCTCGAGCCCGTTGTCCGCCTCGGCAACCACCTCGATATCCTGCTGTTTTTCGAGGAGGGCCTTGAGTCCCTCCCGCATGATCTTGTGATCGTCTGCCAGAATGATTCTGATACCCATCTCATCCTCTCCTTGTACTCTTCTTTTTCATCTTCGAAGGTGCGGAAACCTTTATGAGCGTTCCGCTGCCGGGAGACGAGTTTATCTCCATCAGGCCTCCTACGTGTTGCAGGCGCTCCCGTATGCTGAAAAGCCCGAACCCTCCGGACCTCCAATCAGCCTCGGTGGTCGAAAACCCGACTCCGTCGTCCTCCACCTCTATAACAATATCCTCGCCGTTCTTCCTGACCGAGACCCTGACGCTGCTCGCCCCCGCGTGCTTCGCGATGTTCACAAGAAGCTCACGGACAGAAGTAAAAAGGAAGATTCCGGCCTCTTCATCGACCGATTTCGGTTCGTTATCGCTCTCGAACGTAAGGGTAAAGCCGTGTTGCTCCTGCATCCTTTCCCCAAGCCATTCGAGCGCAGCCTCAAACCCCAGCTCGTAGAGGATGGGAGGGCTCAATTCGGAAGTCAGGGACCGGGTATATTTGATTGCCTGCTCAACAAGCTGACGCACCTCATTCACCTGGAACCTGATCCCCGGTTTTTCTGCCGTCTCAAGCAGGCTTCCCAGCTTTATCTTTGATACTGCGAGGAGCTGACCGATATGGTCATGAAGGATACTTGCGATCCGACGCCTTTCCCTTTCTTCGGCCAGCGAGAGCTCAGAGGCAAGGGAACGAAGCTCTTCCTGATAATTCCTGATCCTTTTTTCAGCCATCTTCTGTTCCGTAATATCCTCGACTGTCCCTTCATAATAGAGGAGGGTTCCGTCTTCGGCCCTGATGGCTTTCGCGTTTTCCCTCACGAAGATAACCGTTCCGTCGGCCCTTTTCCACGAAGCCTCGTACCCGCGCACGCGACCTTCGCGGGCGACACGGTCCCTGAACTCCTCGTTAAGGTAGTTTGGCTCGTAATCGTCTTCATCGATATTATTGGCGTTGAGTTCCGAAAAGGAACTGAAGCCGAGCATGCGGACGAAGGTGGGATTCGCCATGAGGATCCGGCCATCGGGCTTCGTCCGATAGATGCCGATGGGGGAGTTCTCAAAGAGATTCCTGTATCGCTCCGCCCCTTTCCTCAGCATATCCTCGACCCGTTTGCCCCGCGTTACCGCAGCGACAAGCTTCTCGTTCATGTCCTGCAGC
>MVRP01000020.1 GCA_002067405.1 Syntrophorhabdaceae bacterium PtaU1.Bin034
AAATGCATAAACAAACAAGAAGGACTGAAACTAATCTTCATGACTTCGTTTTTTTTCATCTCCAGATCTAAGTTTTCCCCAAAAACCCATACTGACAAGAGGGCATTGTGTCATCACAATTTGACCCTCGCTCTCAAGTCTGTTGTATAGCCTGGAAGAAGCACCTCTTGGCCAAATGAGAGTTTCATCGAATCCTTAGATCTCCTACCCGACAATTTTGTTTGACTTCCTCGACTCCCCCCCACCTTTGAAAGAGTCTGTGCTCAATATCCAAAAGATCCATTATCTTGCCCACGATGTGATCCACAAGATCTTCTATTGTCCGTGGAAAATGATAGAAAGCAGGAACAGGGGGTAAGATAATAGCTCCTAAGTCGGCAACCTTGCTCATTAACTCGAGATGACCCTTATGTAAAGGAGTCTCTCTCACGCTAAGGATGAGCCGCCGCCTTTCCTTCAGGACGACATCTGCTGCTCTTGTAACAAGGTTCTCGTTATAAGAATTCGCGATGCCGGATAATGTTTTGATGGTACAGGGTACAATAACCATTCCATCCGTTTTGAAAGAACCGCTGGATATGGATGCGGCCAAATCCATTGGATCGTAGAGTTGAGAGGCGAGGTTTTCAACGTTCTTTACGCCAAAATCCGTTTCAATTGTGATATTCCGCTTTGCCGCTTGGGAAATGATCACGTGTGATTCAATTTCCAGATCTCTCATGGCTTCGAGTAATCTTATTCCGTATATAACCCCTGTTGCGCCTGTAATACCGACAATGACCTTTTTCATTGTTCCTCCATCTTAATGCATCTCTTGATTGACAATGCTTTGATCGGGCCTGATAAGCGTTCTTACCATGACAAAATGTTTCAATCGGGGTTTCAAGAATTCATCCCTTTGGCTACGACCGGGAAACCACCTTTTTTTCGGCTCAATGAAGACCGCTTTTTTTCAACATGCAACGTAACCTGCTACCGCTTAGGACATTCTCAAAACACTTGTTGCAGGATATGCATGTCGGTCTACGAGGTTGACCATCCCTCCAGGAGGTCACAAGGTTCGGTTCCTTTATCAAGGGCCGGCATAATGACACAAAGTCGGCTTCCTTGCTTTCCACGACTTTCTCCATTAGGTCTAAGCTTCTTAGACCACCTACCATCATGACCGGCACAGTCGTTCGCTCTTTCACCTGCCTAGCCCAATCACGAAAATAGGCCTCACGTTCTCGCTTCACGATTTTGTCTCGAAACTCGGTTTGCGCCCATTTTGTGCCCCTCAAACCCTGACTTACCTCAATGCTATCGTACCCGAGCTCAGCCAGTTGTACGGCGCTATCCAGACCCTCCTTAAATTCGAGACCACCAGGAAAGCCATCCGCAACTCCAAGCTTTATCATCACGGGATAGTCCGGACCTACCTTCTCCCTAACCGCCTTGTAAATCTCCCGGTGTATCTTCAGTCGGTTGTTTAATTCCCCGCCCCATTCATCGTTCCGGGAATTGCTCCGGGGCGAAAGAAACTCAGCCATAAGATAGGCATGAGCACCGTGGATCTGCACTGCGTCGCAGCCTGCTTCCTGTACCCTGGCAGCGGCCTCACCGAAGCCTTTCACGGTAGTCCATATTTCCTCAACTGTCATCTCTCGGCAACTTCCTTCGAAATAAGGGTCCTCTCCTTCTTCGATCGCTGAAGGACCCGGAGTCTTTATTCCCAAAGGTTTGAGCCGCCGGAAAGCTTCTCTGCCAGGATGATAGAGTTGCACGGCTAATTTGGAACCATGTTCGTGAACAGCAACTGCAAGGCGCTTGAGGCCCGGAATAAACTCATCATTTGTAAGCAAATTTTGTGTTGGTGCTATCTTTGCCACCAAATCGGTGACGTGAAAGATCCCGCTGATGATCAAACCAACGCCGCCCCTGGCCAGGGTTCTGTAAAGGTTAATCTGCCAATCTGACACACGACTGTCTTCTGCCCCGGCATCATAGGTGGCTGACCGGACAAAACGGTTGTTAACCTCCAAGGCCCCAATCTTAGTGGGAGTAAAAAGAATCTTCATAATTCCTCCAATATCGTTGATTCAGCCACAATCAAACCGTTTGTCATATTTATCATCATGATTTCATGACGGTCCATTTGCTTGTTTGTCGTCGCCTAACCGACAACCTCATTTCTACTGTCGTTTAACCGGCTACGAGCATGGACTTCTATCCCTTAATGATATTGCACACCTTGATGTCATCCACTATCCGCTTGCATGCTCTATTCGCTAATGAGTAAAGGGATAAGATTTCGGACATCTTCGACTTCCTCAAGACGACCTATTTGAGAGACTATTTTGTCTATGGCGGATCTTGAGAACCTTTTGTCTGAATATGCAACACAATCGAGAAATCGTTCCATATGCTCCTCATCGACCAGTGGATTTTTCGGATTGCCCCGTGGTATATCGACGTCTTTGTGATAAACATCCCCCGCTTTTGTCGCCACATTCATGCGTACCGAAAGATGAGTTGAAGTAGAATTGTCTCGCGCCCCAGGAACACCAAGGCTTGAATCGGCCGACACGTGAACGTTTCTGACAATCTCCAGCACCTTGTCATCGGTAACTTGAAGCTCATCAAAATGAGGCAGTTTAGAGCTTCCTCTGAGCAGGGCATTTGCCACACAATACTGGATACTGAACTGAGCGTTTACCTTTGGATTATCCCCGAGTTCAAATTCGTGACCGGCAAGTTTATATGCATAAGGTGAGACTCTAACCTCAACGCTTTCCACATTCTCCGCGGTTAGTTCTTTCTCTTTCACCAAGTTAAGGATAGCGTCCGTGGCGGCAAGAGTGCAGCCACAACTGGGATATTTCTTGAATATAGTCTTGTTTGTCTCAAATCTCTGCCCGAGTTCCCTTATTACCGTTTGTGGTTGGTATCTACTCTTGCCATAGAGATGGATGTATCCGTACGTACCCTCAAGAAAGTTGTCCGGACCTGTAATCCCTCTCCTGGCGAGTTGTGCGCAGGTTAGGCCGGCTTGGGAAACAAAACCTTGAATTGCACGCACTGCTAATGACCCGTCGATGTTACTCTGAAAGCTTCCCCCGGCCCTGTTGAAGGCTAAGGCGAGAGCATGCAGCATTTCCTGCGAGTTTAGACGAAGTATTTTGCCTGCAATGGCCGTGGCAGCAAAAATGCTGCACACTCCTGTGGGGTCAAAACCATCATAATCCGATACGGAATTTATGCGTGCAGCAATCTCGGTCCCTAATACGATGGCAGCGAGGAAATCTTTCCCACTGCACCCACCTACCAACTCTGCCGAAGCCAAGGCAACTGGTACCGCAGATGAACCTATGTGTATTCCCGGACTCATGGCATCACAGAAATCAAGAGCACGGGCCATAAAACTATTTACCAGCACCGCGTTGTGAGCCGGCACTTTGTCACCATGAACCAGGATTGTAGCTTCCTTCTTCCCTGCCCATTCTCTGACTTGATTTATAAGAGCATCACAGCCCTCAGCACAGGCACCCGCAAGGGTTGTGCCTATTATGGTGAGTATGACCTTTCTTATGACATCAACCGATTCCCGAGGTAAATCACTGTATTTTGAATCCGAAACATATTCAGCTAGTTTCTTTTCAGTCTTCATAGTTTCCTCGATGAACGTTTTTGCTATTCAGGATTCAGGACCGTGTCTCTTCCCTCACAGGGCATACGGGGAGGTCCATTTGAGAAGATTATTCTCACCTCTTTTCTTTATATTCCAACTGCCCATGGCACATATTCGATCATCTGATTTCTAAAAGCGCAGTCCTCCAAGACCCGTTCGGTAATGTCGATCAAAACGAGCCAAACAGATATCTTATTTCTTCCCAAAATTCCCTTACCGAATCTATCCAGCCCTGTTCCCAAGCACAGAATGCGTCATTAGGAATGTGGTTTGAATGCTCGTTTTGAACATATTCCATTGAGTCTTTATAATTGTGAATAATCTGGCTAAAATAGCCTCCTAAGATGTTATCTTTTGTCGGATCATATATGATTGCTTTCTCCTTTCGCATCATTTCGTTTAATGAACGATATCGAGCCGCATACTGAACGTCTTTATATTCAGCGGTATTTGTCCATTCCATTCCGTCCCTTTTTCCAATTTCGTAAAAGTTTTTCTTCGATTTTCTTTTTTCCATCTCGCAACCCATTCTCAGGCCGATCACCGTACTTTGTCTTGAATTCAGAATGATGCCCCGAAATGAACCACTTTGCTTCGGGCCTCTGGAACAGTTTTCTTTTAATGCATGCTTGCTCTTGCTATTTGTCGGCCGCCCTTTCATGTTGTCGCGTCTGATATGGCTTCACTGTCTCCCTCCAAAGAATCTTTTCACATTGCCGGACAAGAACCTCTCCTTGTCCTCGTCGGTGACGCTCAACTGATATATGTCGTCAATTATCTTTCTGACATAAGGCGGTTTATTCAACTCGTATGGAAAGTCAGTACCGAAACAAATGTGATCAGCGCCGAGAGTGTTGAACGCGGAATCTATGACCGGCAGCCAACCGCCACAACCTGCGGAATCAAAGAGCATGCCCTCCGTCCGTTTCTCAAAATCAGCGAACAAACCCAACTTCTTCGCCTCGTCAACCGATCTGCCGTGGCCCCTATCTTCCTCCGGGATGGAGATCCCCGCAGGCTGGTGCCAAGCGAGCAGTCTCCCCTTCAGGGCCGGCAATCCTCCCCCAAAATGTGCCATAACAACCTTCAGACGGGGGAAGCGAGGAAGAACGCCATACATTATCTCGACAAATGATTTCACGATCTCATATTCCCGGGACATCGTCGTGTACAGGTCATAGCGTTCCCCGCCCCATAGGTTAATCCTTATCGTCGGATGGACATATACTGGCATATCGTAACGAACGGCTGATTGATAAAGATGATCCATAACGTGTGAGTCTGCAGTTATCTCGCCGTACGAAGAGGCAACAGCAAGCCCCCATAAGCCGAGTTCTTCAACGCCTCTTTCAATCTCATTCACATTAGCCTTCTCGTCGTCTCGAGGATAGATATGGATCATTCCTCTAAACCGGTCCGGGTGTTCCTTGACCACTTTCCCGTATCCACTATTGCAGGCTTGACAGAATTTGTACCCGTTTGGCGTAAATGATCCTGTACTCAAAATTGCAGTATCGATCCCTGACGCGTCCATAAATTCCAGATGCTTGTCGGCATTTGCCATAATTTCATATGCTTTTCGGTATCGCTTCAGGCCGGTTGCAAAATCATGTTCATCGGTCTTACCTACAAACTGCAGAGCCTCGGACGGTATATAATGGTGTTGCATGTCAATGACAGGTTTTCCATGGGCCATTTAGACCTCCTTAATCTTTGTACAGGATCGATGGTAAATAGGTGGCGATCTGCGGAAATATGAACAGCAGAATCCCAACCGCAACAAGGGCCGCGAGGTATGGATAGACCCCCTTGTAAATGATGCTGAATGGGACCTTGGTGAGATTCTTGACAATAAACACGCATATTGCCACCGGCGGAAGGACTACACCAATACCCACGGTCAAGCCAACCATGATGCCAAACCATAGCGGACTATATCCAAGCTTGATGGCGGCCGGGAAAAAGATCGGCGTTGCGAGAAACATGAATGCAAGGTCATCAATCACCGATCCTCCTACAAGGTACACAAACATGATGAATGCCATCACCAGCCACGGTGGTAGATGAAACCCGATAATCCAGTCCGACGTAACCGCCGGAATCTGTGTCAATGTAAGAAAATGCCCGAAAATGGTTGAACCCACAATCAGCATCATGATCATCGCCGTCGGCCTCATCGATTCTGATACCGCATCCTTAAACTGTTTGATACTGAACCGTCTTTTTGCGAACGCCAGCATAAGAACAGCAAATGTTCCCAAACTTCCCGCCTCAGTAGGGGTAAAAAAGCCTTTCATGAGTCCGCCAACCATGACCAGGAAAATGACCAGGGGCCAAACAACCTCGGGTAACGACATCACTCTGGCCTTCCAGCCGAATTTTTCGCTCCTCGGCCCAATGGCGGGATTCAACTTGCACCATGCATATGTCGTTGCTATGAAGAAGGCAGCAAGAAGAAGTCCTGGCAACATGCCTGCCAAAAACAACTGGCCGATTGATTGTTCTGTAATGATTCCCAATAGAATTAGAGCTGAACTCGGGGGTATGAGAAATCCCAGAGTGCCTACGGTTGCGACGATACCCGTCGATAGCCTCTGGTCATAACCCCGTCGCTCCATTTCAGGAACGGCAACACTGGCAAAGGTTGCGGTCGTTGCAGGTGAGGACCCACAGATGGCCTTAAAAACAGTTGCTCCTGCGACGGTTGCCATTGCGAGGCCTCCGGGCAGGTGTCCGATGAACTTATTCGCACCGTCGTAAAGCTTATTTGCAATGCCTGATTGGAACGCAATCTGTCCCATAAACATGAAGAGAGGGACGACTGTCAAGTTGTAAGAAGAAAAGATCTCGAAAAAGTCCTTGCCCACCATGTTTATGGCTGCAGGGAAGGATACAAAGTAACACATACCTATGGCTCCAACCACAGCCATTGCGAAACCTATCTCGATGCCCGAAACGAACACGGTTAACAGCGCGAATATTCCCATCAGCCCAACGCTTACATCACTTATCATACGCTCCTCCAAATATCCCCAATAGGTCGCATAGCAGAACGAAACACATCATGAAACTGCTGAGAGCTGCGCTCCATGCAAATGGGTACATAGGGATTTGTAGAGTGGGGGAACCCTCACCTGTTCGATAGAAGTCCATACCCACTTCGACAAGGCTATATGTTGCCACCGTGAAGAGCCCCATGCCTACGACCCGGGTAAATATGTCGGCAACGTTTCGGAACTGTATACGAATCTTTACGATGATAAATTCCATAAACACGTGCCCTTTGGTCCATGTGGCCCAAGGAAGGCTAAATCCGACCGCAATAACGCTTAAATAACCAATCAGTTCGTAGGCTCCAGTGATAGGCCTGCCAAGTGTCCGCAATATGACGTCGAAAACCGTTAGCAGCATCATGATGACAAGCGTGGCGCAGGAAACAGCGAAAAGAAGTTTACAGATCCGTAAGACAGTTACATTCAACCACCTCATGATCCCCCCCCTAATTCTTCGCAAGAAAATCTTGGCAAAATTTGAGCATCTCATCGCCCGGCAAACCTTTTCTTTTTGTGTCTGCTATGTAGTTTTCGAAAACAGGGGCTACCCTCTTTGCCCAGCGGGCATCCTCTTCCTTTGAGAGTCGTATTATCTCGTTGCCCCGCTTGATCGCAAAATCCCTTCCGGCTTTATCGTACGCATCCCAGACTGCTCCTGTCTTTGGAATCCATTCCTCGTTCACAGCCTCTATGATCCGTTGAATCTCAGAAGGAAGGGTTGCCCAGGTTTTTTTGTTCATTGCGACGAAAAAAGCAGCGCTATATGCAGAGCCAAAATTCTCCGTTGTGTACCTTACCACCTCTCCCCATCTGAAACCTGAAAGGGAGGCCATAGTTCCCGTAGAACCATCAACCACGTTTTTGGCAAGGGCATCATAAATCTCACCCATCGTCATAGCAACAGGCGTGCCCCCAAGTGCCGCCACTATCTTTGCGGCCAAGCCAGTCGACCGGAACTTCTGTCCTTTTAGGTCTTCGAGTTTCCTTACGGGCTTTTTTGAATGAAATATGCCCGGGCCGTGTGCTTGAAAATACATAATCTTCACGTCGCTCAATTCTTTCGGCTGAAACTTCTTGTAAGCGGCGTTCGCGAGGTTCGTCGCAATAGTCGCATTCTTGAACCCAAGTGGGAGGTCAATCGCTTCCATGAGCGGAAACCTTCCGCGGGTATAAGTGAGGGCAGAGGAACCTATGTCTGATAGTCCCTTAACCACCCCGTCGTAACATTTGTCGGCAGACGTCAAAGTCCCGGCCGGATATATAGTTACCACGACCTTACCATTCGTCCGCTTCTCTACCTCCTTCGCCCATTCGCCGATGAGCACTCCTACCGGATGAGTTGCAGGCCAGAAATGAGAATATGTTAGTTTGATAATCTTTGACTGCGCCAGAGACGGGGAAACAGAAAAACAGAAAACCAGCAGCAAACCTCCAATTAAAGAAAGAAACCGAATGCTTCTCATAATTTTCACCCCTCCTAATTGATATTTGCTTCTAATTAAGTTGCCGACGGAAAATACTCGCCCCAACGCTTCTTTACGTTCTCAACCACCTCCTCTGTCAGCATAATCGGAACCGGTCTCTTTTCCTCCGGCCACTCAAATGGTATCGTAGCATCGATGATCATACGCGATGTAAAATCTTTCTCGCCAATAGCCAATGACGGATCGATATGTGAAGAAAGGCCGCGTCTAATAATCTCACTACCACGATCAGGCTGAAATCTCATGCCTACCGCCCACCAGACCTCTCTTAAATCGGAAGGATCCACGTCATCGTCCACTACAACGACGAGCTTCGTTGAATAGGCTCCGGAAGGACATGAAAATACGGCCGTGCCTACCTGCCTGGCATGCCCCGGATAGAGCTGCTTGACTGAAACAATAGCAGTAAAATAGCCGCCTGTTTCAGGTGGGCAGTAGACGGCTTTTATGCCGGGCAAGCCCATGACCTCGAGGTCCGACCAGAGCTGTGCTGTCCGGTTGAGGGCCATCAACATATGAATGTCAGTAATCGGCCTTCCCGTGGTACATCCCCAATGTATGGGATCGTTCCGATAGGTAACACATTTGATCTTCATATAAGGTTTCGGAAAAGTAGCCTGGTAGTACCCTGAATATTCTCCGTACGGTCCCTCGTCTTTCATCTCTGATGGATCCACTTCCCCTTCCAGGATCACTTCTGCGTTGGCAGGTACCGGAAGGTCAACCGTCTCACCTCTCACAACCTCTACAGGCTCCCCTCTTAGTGCCCCCATGACTTCATACTCACATACACCGGGAGGAACAGGTGCACTCGATACGAGAAAAAGAACCGGATCCACACCGATCGCAACCGCAACCGGCATTGGTTTTTTTAGCCGTTCATATTCCTTAAGATGGAGTTGGACGTGTTTCCCAGGGATCATCCAAATACCTGCAGTTCTTTCATCGAGAACCTGCATTCTGTGAGTACCTATGTTGACCCATCCGGTCTGGGGGCTCCTTGATATAATGCAGTTGGTGGTTCCGATAAAACGGCCCCCATCTTTTTCATAATATTTCGGGACGGGAAATTTCAGAATATCGACTTGATCCCCACGCATAACGTTTTCCTTGCACGGGCCGGTCGACACTTCCCTTGGAGTGATTCTGTGCTTAATGCGGTCCGCCCATTTCCTCGCAATCTCCATTAAGGTACAGTCGATTGGAAGGTCGAGCGCTAACGCCAACCTTCCTGTGGTGGCAAGAGCGCTGGTAAGAACAGGCGTGCTATAACCCTTGATGTTCTCAAAAAGCAGGGCCGGTCCTTGCCTTAGCTCATTTATCTTGGCAATATGAGAGAGTTCGAGGTCCCAATGGACGTCAGCCTTCACGCGATGCAGTTCTCCCAGTTCCTCCAGACGATTTATAAATTCTCTAAGGTCACGGTATCCCATAATCACCTCCCCGGTTGATCTTTACATCTACATCGAGACTTCACTCTATAAACGCCACATGCGTCAGAAAAGGCTGACGCGTCCCACCCATTATTTGTGCTTCTCGGCCGGTCTCCGTTTCTTCTGAGAGATACTATTCTGTTCCCGCTTCTTTATTTCGCATGTTGATCTTTCAGCATATGCTTAAGAACCTTCCCCATACTGTTTCTTGGCAGATCATTAACAAACTGCACAAGCTTCGGTTTCTTGTAGCTGCCTAGATTTTCCAAACAAATATTGACAACCTCCTTTTCTGTCATTGTCTCCCCATCCTTCAAGATCACGAACGCCTTTACCGACTCTCCCCAAGTAGGATCGGGCACTCCCACAACGGCGCTTTCCTTAACCTTGGGGTGCGCGTCGATGACTGCTTCAATCTCCGCCGGGTAAATGTTTTCTCCTCCGCTGATGATCATGTCCTTCTTTCGTCCAACCAAATGCAGAAACCTTTCCGAATCAAACATGCCCAAGTCGGTCGTATGAAGCCACCCATCCTTCAGGACCTGACCGGTTTCCTCGGGCATTTCCCAATATCCGGCGAAAATCTTATCGCTCCTCACCATAATTTCGCCTACTGTTCCCGTAGGGACTTCGATACCGTTTTCATCGGCTATCTTGATGTGGACATTGATGTACTCCTTGCCGCACGACGAGAGTCTTCGATCTTCTGGGGAAGACACCACATGATCTTCCTTCGCCAAGTACGTCACACCGCCAACAGTCTCTGTGGAACCGTAACCTTGTGTAAGAATAGGACCGAACAGTTGAACTGCCTGCCTGAGTACCGGGGCGGAAGCAGGCGCCGCAGCGTACTTGATCTGCCGTAACTGTTTTACAGTCCCACGATAGCGATCTATTTCGGGATAGCCGGTGATTTGCACCAGCATCGTTGGCACGACAAACGTGCACGTAATATTCTCCTCCGCTAATGTCTTAAAGAACTGCCCGGGTTCGAAGCTGCTGTAAGGAGAAACAACAATGCAAGCCCCGACGTAGAGGAGCTGATGGACTATGGGTATTGTAACGGGTCCGTGAAACATCGGGAGTACTACTAATCCCTTATCGTCATGAGAAAATGGCAAATCTATTTGAAGACAGACCATGTGTTCCAGAATGTTCCGATGTGTCCACATAGCACCTTTTGGAAGTCCCGTCGTTCCGCTGGTAAAAAATATTGCTGCAGTGTCGTTCTCGTTGATATTAATGGGGGGTTCCGATGATGGCGAGGTCAGTAGAAGGTCCTCATAAGGAATCTGTCCCTTGCCTGTCGCTTCGCCAACGCAGACAATACCAAGGACCGTCTCGAGGTTCCACCCGATCTCTGCCACCACGTGCTGAAATTGCTCGCCTATAATCCAGCCCTTCGGAGACGTGATATTAAAATATCTGATGTATTCCTTCGCATTCAGTCGTGTATTCAAAGGGACCATAATGGCTCCCAGTTTTGCAAGTCCGAAATAGATCTCGATATATTCAGCGCAATTCTGAAGCAACACCAACACCCTATCTCCCTTTGTGATACCAAGCTGTAATAGGCCATTGGCTAACCTGTTTGTCCGCTCGTTAAATGACCGCGACGTGTACCTTTTATTGCCCGATATAAGACAAATTTTTTCAGGATTCCGCCTCGCGTTCCTACGAGGAATTTCTCCTAAATCCATTGGTGCCCTCCTCATAATCGCTGTGAATTCCCAGGCACCGTCCATATGGCCGCCGTACGGCGCCTGGTCCTCCACGGGTAATCCGGGCGCGGCTCCGGGATACCCAATCTATGTGTTAGATCCCCACCATAGGGAAAAGTCCTGCGAAAAGGCGTTCCGCATCTCTCGCACTTTGCCACGAAAGAGTGGAGAACTTGCCATCTCCAGCCGCCTTAACATCCCATATCCAGAATCGCGCTCTGCTGGTATACCGATTTTCCGGGGCCTACATCTCTGTAACCGGGAATTTGCGGCAATTTATGCTTTTCCCAAAGCTGGTTCCAGGCCCGGTCAAGCTCAACAAAGTACTTTAGAGGCACAACGGGACTGTCTTTTAAGGCAGAATGCGGCTCGATACACCAGTGGTCGGGCCTTGGCAGAACCCCATGGGACATGAGAAAATCCAGGCCCTCTGTTGTTGATTTCACAGCGTCCTCGACGTTCTCAAACCCGTAAGGCTTGCACATCTCAACCCCTGCTACAAAGGCAGGTGTGACCCAGCCTTCGCCAAAGACATCCACTGCATCGATTGTTCTTTTGATCCATTCCTCTCTCCCTATGAATTTTTCCTTACCGGGACAGATGGCTTTAAAAAGACGCTCATCCCAAACCTCAAAATTCGGATGATAGCAGTCGACGCCGGCGTCCTTCAGACGCCTGCACCCTTCTTTGTCCAGCGCCGCCGTCTGTTGATGACAAATCCATCTATCGCCGATAGCCTCTTTTATCGCCTTGACATAGTCCGTATAGAATTTGACATCAGCGTACTCGCCCTTCCCGGACATAACTGAACCACCCGTTAATATATAAGTGTATGTGTGGGGTTCACCCTCAGGGTGGTCGAGAAATATGGTCTTCATGACTTCTACTACCTTATCTACGCTCTTTCTCAAAGTGTAGGAGCGACCTTGTTTTTTCAACGCTTCGTAATTGGCATTAAGGTCACAGAACTTGCACTCTAACTTGAAACTCCATAAGCCACAGTTTCTGAAAATCGTACAGAAAGCCCTGGTGCCCCACCCGACAACAGGGACGATCTCCGCGTAGCGGGTCCCATCTTCGAAGCTCTTGGAATAGTATTTCGGAACCGGGGGAAAGCTCACTTTCCCAATCTTTTCCCCGCCATCACTCGTGAGCCATACCTCGCCTTCCACAACATCGATAAGATAGGGAGAGTCATAGGAAATAGTGGCGCGCACGTTTGTCTTTCGAAGCCCGTAGGGTCCCGCCTCCATCCTGAACTCATCTGGCGCTTTAACGCTCTCTTCGTGCTCCATCTCTAAGGGGTCTGTTCTGTCATATGAAAAGATATAGTAGGACCGTGCCCTTCCTTCTGCAGCTCGTTTCATTGCCGCCTGTGAAAACCTTACTCCATGCCGCAGCACGTCTTCTTTTACAATGACTTCTTTCGGCACGTCCGGGTATATCTCAAAAAAAGATTCAACCTCCTTACTTCGAGAAAGCTGTTTTTGTTTCATATCTATCCTCCGTGTATCTCTTTATTAACAGCTAAAGCCAGCGGATTTAGTGCAAGTCCATGTAGAAATTATGGCAGTCCGTATTTCCCCCAGTTTGCGATCACCCTCTTTAATACCTCTTCATTGGGCTTTACAGGGTGTGCGGTGGGGCGGGTTCGTCCTTCGCCTTGCCACTTAGTAGTAGCGTCGATACCCATAAGTGAACGAAATGTGATATCTGTCTGCCCCCTCTGGGCGAATTCTACGGGTCTCACGCTTCCGGCAGGATTGAGAGCATATCCTCCAATGGGAGGTGTGATAATCACGTCCTGATGAGGATCTACACGCGTGGATAAAGCCCAGATCACCTCTTCAGGGTCGCTGATATCGATGTCGTCATCGCAGACAATTACAATGTTACACGTAGATGCGATATACGGCAGGGAGAATGCCTGGTAGATCGCCTCCTTGCCCCAGCCTGGGTAGCGTTTCTTGATAGCAATAATTGCAGTGAAATCTCGACCCGACGGCGGCAGCCAGGCACCCGTGCACCCGGTGATCCTTTCTTTGGCCTGAGCGGTGAAGGTCGAACACTGTTGTATCATCCTCAGCATCTCTGCGTCTCCCAGCGTAGGACCTTCGATAGTCGTCAGGAAGAGGGGGTTTTTTCTATGAGTTATGCATTTTACATCGAAGACGGGGAGAAGCATTCCCTCCTCAAACATCCCCATCCATTCGCCGAAGGGTCCCTCCATCTTATTGTTATCGAATAGGATCTCCCCTTCGAGAACAATCTCTGCCGTTGCCGGTACCTCAAGGTCTACGGTTTCACACTTGACCACATCGACAGGAGCCCCGTTGCGCAACGAGGAAGCGAAGGCGAATTCGTCCGCGCCCAGTGGAATCTTCGTGCCTGCCGCCATATAAAGAGAGGGGTCGGTTCCGATTGCTGCCGCGCAAGGCATGCTCTTCCAACCTTTTTTCTTGGCCCTGTCGTAATAGATTCCTTGGTCTTGAAAAATATTGCACATCACGCCTGTGCTTCTTTTATCATGGACCATCATGCGGTAGATTCCCGCATTCGGGCCGAATTTGTCGTCCTTCGCGACTACTAGAGGAAGGGTTATGTACGCGCCGCCGTCGGCCGGGCTCCATTGGAGAATAGGAAATTTGCCGAGATCAATATCATTCCCCTTTAGGATTACCTCTTTGCACGGACCTGACTCGACCAGCCTCGGCTTTTGCCACTTGCTCTGATTTAACTGAGCAGTAAATAAGTCACGATACTCTTTAACGCTTAGACCACGGGGAAAGCCGCAGGACATGGCAAACCTGTCAAGCGTTCCAAAGATATTCGTAACAATCGGAACATTGTACCCTCTGACGTTCTCGAGAATAACGGCCGGACCTTTCCTTTTGCCCAATTCCCATATAATCGAAAAAACTTCATGTCCCTCGGTGATCTCCTCTTGCACATGAACCAACTCTCCTCGTTCTTCCAGATCAGCCAAGTACTCCCTTAAGTCGTTGTACATTTTGTGATTCCTCCTTTTCTATGTTAAATTCTCCAAATTCTCCTCCCTTTCCAGCGTGGGTAGGATCTTTTGTTTTGCAGCCAACTTGATCAGCCGGGCACTGACGTTCTTGATGTGGGCGTTATTGAGAGCCTTAGCGCCCTCAGTCAGGCCAGCCTTAAGAAGATCCAAAATATCCCTGTGCGCCTTGAACGTAGCGAGCGTAATCCGCCGGTTCGCTTCTATCTTTAGCAACATGTACATGAGCATTTCAAAGATTGCAGAGAGCGTGTCAATGAGTATGGTGTTACCGGTGATGTTCACAAGTGAAGCGTGAAAACCAAAGTTCTCATCAATCTTTTCCCTTTCCTTTCCATCCCTGTATAGCTGCTCTGCCCTATCAATGGATTTCTGTAGCTTGTCGATCTCTTTCTTCGTTATTTTCTGGCCGACGATATCGATGACGATGGATTCAAAACAATACCGGGCCTCTGTAAGATGATTAAGAGTGACGTGACCGATTCTCCAACTGTCGGAAAAATAATCGATTAGTTTTTGATTGCTGCCCAGTTTTTGGATAAAACAGCCGCCTTGGTTCCCCTTCTTGATACTCACAAGCCCAGAAAGCTCCAAAATCCTCATGGCCTCTCTCACTGCAGATCTACTCACTCCGAACACGTGGGCCAGTTCATACTCAGCGGGGAGCTTGTCGCCAGGCTTAAGCGTGCCGGAAAGAACAGCCTCTTTTATCCGGTCAACAATTCTCTCAAACAATCGTCTTTCCTTCAGTTGTGTGAACATGCAGATCACATGGCGTCAATCGGGTTATTCCGGGCTTAGGCCCAGTTCACGGGCCACAATAAGCTTCATGATTTCTGTTGTGCCTGCTATAATTGGGAAAATACGGACATCACGATATAAACGACAAATCCTGTACTCCTCCATGTACCCATATCCGCCGTGTATCTGCACTGCTTGGTAAGCGACCCTATTGGCCATTTCAGATAACCATGCCTTTGCCATGGAAACCTTCATTGCAATGTCCTCACCCTTGCTGAACTCTGCTGCTAGAGTGTCAAGTAATGTTCTCCCTATCTGCACTTCAGTGGCCATTTCAGCCAGTTTGAATGCGTTGTGCTGAAAGTTACCAATCAGCCGGCCAAATGCTTCACGCTCCTTCGCGTATTTCACCGCCTCCTTCAAGCATTCCTCTGCCAATACTTGGCATTTGATGCATACCTCTAGCCGCTCATGATTCAACTTTTCCATCATGTACTTGAAGCCTTTTCCTTCTTCACCTAAAAGATTGCCGGCAGGAACTCGGCAATCTTCGAAGAAAAGTTCTGCGGTGTCCTGCATATGAAAACCCATCTTCTCCAATTGCCGGCCGCGTGAGAACCCTTCTGTACCTGTCTCCACTACTACCAGACTGATACCCCGGGACCCGGATGCCGATTCCACCTTACATGCCAAAACTATGATGTCAGCGAACATGCCGTTGGTAATAAATGTCTTTTGACCGTTGATAACGTAGTAGTCTCCGTCCCTCACAGCTTTTGTCCTGATGGCCGCAAGATCCGATCCCGCATTTGGTTCTGTCAATCCGATAGCTGCAATGGCGTCACCGGTCGTGCACTTCGGCAGTAGGCGATTTTTGAGGTCTTCACGACCATAGGAATAGATGTATGGGACGGCCACGTCGCTATGTAAGGGTACTCCCGTGCTAACTGCATCTCCTCGTATCAGTTCTTCGTTAATAATCATGTTATAGCTGTAGTCGAGTCCCGCACCACCGTACTCTTCGGGCAACCAGGGACATAGAAAGCCCTGTTTCCCGAACTTCTTCCATAACTCCCTGGGAATTGCATTGTCCTTCTCCCACTTCTCGATATGCGGAGTAATCTCTCTCGCCACGAATTTCTTGAACACCTGCCTGAAACTCCGCTGTTCGTCGTTGTCTTCAAAAAGGGGCATCTTATTCCTCCTCGTTTGATGGGATATTCTGATAATCAAATACTTCCGTCATCCTCAACATACCAATCCGTTCAAAGAAAGCTTTTCTCTTCATAAAGTTCCTCTTTGCTGTTCCCTTGCACTATTGTGCGTTCCTTTGAAAGGGCTGAAGGCCGATAAAGGGAGGCAAAGTCTTTATGGGATCTACGAAAGGCAGATGCCTTCAGCCCGTTTATTACTTCCTTCATTTTAGATTTTACGGCTACTTTTGTACGTCGTCTAATGTCGGACATACGACCTTATACATCAGGTAGTAGAAACCTGTCAAGAAAAAAATAAAAATGCTATTTGAAGTATGTTTTCCTTTTTGAAGCAAAGACTTACAATAATCCGTGGACTCACAGGTCTCTTATCCTTCAGTGCCAACGACCCACTTGGCCGATGTTTATACGGTTCTCGCGTTCCTAACAGTAAACCAACCAATGGTGTACGATGTTTATTCTGCTTGTGGTGGCAGCCCCAAAAAAACGCAATGGTCCGCGCGGTGAGGAAGACTATAAAACTCCTTCAACTCTTATGGAGTTGAAGGTCTAATCGAGAAAAGAAGGCCACGCGCTATAGATCACAAAATACATTCGACATACCTCAGGTTGGCTCAAGCCGCCATCTATGACCATCTTTACTGCTTCCTCTTTGAATTCCTTGGTGAACACGCTTCGTGGAATCTTTTCCATATCTGATATCTCCGTCTTTGTAGTGTGCCTCAACTTTGGTGTCCACTATATCCATCGTAGCCCAGCCATCTCATTGTCGATTTGACAACCTTCAAAGAATTATTTAAAGTCATACGAATGACATCAGACGAAAGGGACCATATGTTTGAAAACCTGAAGGAAAAAAGATTATTTGAGAGAATTGTTGACCAGATAAAAGATGCGATTCTTTCGGGCGATCTGAAGCCTGGCGATAAATTGCCCTCTGAGCCTGAACTAGGTCGAATGTTAGGAGTGAGCAGGAGTGCGGTAAGAGAAGCGTTAAGAATTCTGGAACTGTCCGGACTTGTGAGCATCAGAAAGGGAAATCAAGGTGGCTGTTTTATTCAAGAGCTGGGTGGTAATCAGAAGATAGTGGATTATCTTTCTGATAACTGGCGACTCGGACAGATTACTCTTGCTCAACTTGCTGAGGCCCGGCACTGGCTTGAATCGATGGTTATTGATATCGTTACCCATACCATAACGGACAAAGACATCAACAAGCTTCGGAAATCGATTGATGAAGCCGAGCGATTTTACAAGGAGGGAAAGCAAAGAGAAAAGGTCCACGAGAATTTTAACTTCCATATTCTCCTTGTTCGTATAACTGGTAACACTATTCTCGTTGACACACTTTCTGCGATCCTTGAGCTGCTCTCTTATATGCTGATCAAGATAGAACCGAGCCGACGGATTACGCTCGATACCTTTAAGGCACATCGGGAAATTTTGAGCCTTATTGAAGCCGGCAACGCCGATGGGGCAAAATCTGTCAACAATGCCCATATCAAGACTGTAAATAATCGACTAATGAGGTTAGCTAAACAAAAGAACCGTTCTGAAGTCTGAAAACATCTGCTTTTGGTGCCACGCATCCGGCGTTGTATCCCGCTTGCTGGTCTCTGATAGATACCTTTTCCATTGATTATGGTCGACGGAGTAAAACACATAGTCAAAGATGGATCGGAACGCAGAAATGATGATGAAAAGACTTACGGTATGGTCCCGGAAGACCTTGAGAAATTTCTGGCGGAACACAGGGAAATAGAGACAACATCTGTTAAGGAACAACCAATCCTTTCCGAGAAACCCACCACAGACCCAACAGACAGCCGGGAAGACGCCGCGAAACAATAACTGCTGCAAACAAAAGAGGGAAAATATGTTAATCCTCTTGACTAATAGTAGCTTATAAGCTACATTTCTATCATGCCAATCTTTCCCTTTGAGATTGAGTATTACATTACAAGGGAAGGGAAGAAGCCCTTTAAAGCCTGGCTGGAAAGCCTTAAGGATGTTGCGGGAAGAGCTCTAAAATCCGCGTGAGACTTGATCGTGCCCGGCTCGGCAGTCTCGGTGATCATCGTTCCGTTGGTGAGGGCGTCCATGAACTACACGCGATTGAGGGCAAGCATCTCCTATTGCTTCTTGCTCGGCGGTGACAAATCACGTCAGCAACGAGATATAGCAACTGCCAAGGAGTACTGGCAAGATTACCAGGAGAGAAAAAAACATGGCTAAATCCACCTCCTATCAAAAAGACCTAATTGAAGCATTGAAAGACCATAACGAGGCGGCTGCATACCTCAATGCAGCTATTGAAGAAGGGGATCGCGCCGTCTTCCTACTGGCCCTCAGAAACGTTGTCGAAGCCAACGGCGGTATGGCCACAGTTGCAGCAAAGGCCAATCTAAGCCGCGAGAGCCTTTACCGTATGTTATCAAGACGGGGGAATCCGGAAATCAAAAGCCTTCTCAGCCTCCTGCGCGCCATGGGATTCAAGCTGTCTGTCGAAGCAGAAGGTCATCTAAACACTGCGGCTTGACATCCACCAAGGTCTGGTCCCTACGGTATGGTCCCGGAAGACCTTGAGAAATTTCTGGCGGAACACAGGGAAATAGAGACAACATCTGTTAAGGAGCAACCAATCCTTTCCGAGAAACCCACCACAGACCCAACAGACAGCCGGGAAGATGCCGCGAAACAATGGACTGCTGCAAACACAACGGGGACAGACAGAAGAGGAAAGGGAAGAGCAATCCCAGGAGCTTGACATTCTATTCTTGACCAAGTGTTAAAGGGCGATCATGGAAGGCACGTTCACGTGTTCCGGGATGGAGAGTTCATCGTAAAGTGGGACATCGAAAATTGAAAAGCAATGAAAGGCCGGGCAACAGGCAGGACCATAAGGGTTCTGGAAGAGCTTTTGTCGGAGGATCGTTTATGAAGATCGAAAAAGTATCTCTCAACAATAGAAAAAAAACGTTTGAATTGTTCGTTGACGGCAAGAAATTGCTGTTCCCGTTCGCGCTGTTGAGACTGGCGCCCGATGCTCATAATCGCATCAGGAAAGTTTTGACCGTTCTCGGCTGTCAGGAGATTCCTCGTCACGGCGGCGATTCCCACCGGAAATGGTTTAACCCGAAGAGCCAACGTGCAGCAGTACTGCCAGATTGGGGAAGCCGAGATCTCAAAGTCGGGACTATCAAAGCTGCGATAAAGCAATTGGGAATCGATTGGCACGATTTCGCGTTAAGTGCACTTACCGCTTCCCATGCAGCGGCAATACCTGTGCCCCTTTTTTTAACCCGTCCAGATAATCCGCCCACAACTGCATCATTTGCCGGCGTCCTGCAAGGTGCGCCGTCCGGTTGTAGGCTCTCCCGTTCGGGTCTTTCACCGCATGGGCAAGTTGGTGCTCTATCCAGTCCTGTCTTACCTCCAAGACCTCATCAAGGATCGTTCTTGCCATTGCCCTGAAGCCGTGGCCGGTCATGGTGCCCTTGTCGTAGCCCAAACGTTTTAATGCAGCATTTACCGTGTTATTGCTCATGGGCCTGGAAAAGGTCCTGACCGAAGGGAACAAGTATTTGCTTGACCCGCTGACTTTATTCAGTTCCTTCAATATCTCTACCGCCTGATCGCACAGGGGCACAATGTGAGGCTGTTTCATTTTCATTCTGGGAGCCGGAATATTCCAAACCGCTTCTTCAAGATCAAACTCCGCCCATTCTGCGTGTCTAAGCTCCCCCGGGCGCACAAAGAACAAAGGGGCAAGCTTCAGGGCGCACTTCACGACAAAATACCCCTCGTAGCCATCTATGGCTCTCAGCAACGGTGCTACCTCCTTGGGATCGGTAATCGCCGCGTAGTGCTGTTCTACCGGCTGCGGCAGCGCTCCTTTCAGGTCTCCCGAACAATCCCGCTCCGCTCTGCCTGTCGCGACGGCATACCGAAGAACCTGTCCCGCAACGGTTCTTATACGGTGGGCGGTTTCCAGAGCTCCCCGGCTTTCCACACGGCGAAGGACAGCGAGAAGTTCAGGAGCCTTGATTTCGTTGATAGGTCGTTTACCCAAATACGGGAACAAATCACGCTCCAGCCGACTCATGATTGTATCGGCGTGCCCCGAAGACCAGCCCGGCTTGAACTTCGCGTGCCACTCCTTGGCTATCGCCTCGAACGTCTCAGCCTGTTGTTTTGCTTGCTTCATGGCTTTCCGGACAGCCGCCGGGTCTATGCCGTGGGTGACTTGCTTCCTCGCCTCATTTCTCCGCTCTCTTGCATCGGCAAGAGAGATTACCGGGTAAGTTCCCAAAGAGACCGATTTTTCTTTCCTGTCGAACCGGTATTTGAACCTCCACCACTTATGGCCCTCTTTGGTCACCAACAAATAAAGACCGTCGCCGTCAAACAGCTTATACGGCTTCTCGTTCGGTTTTGCAGTTTGAACCTTCAGGTTGGTTAACGGCATATTGTCACCTTGTTACGCTGTCCGGCAATTTTGCCATAAATCTCCAAGCAAGTCGAGAATTTCCTACAGCCACATTCTTTTGAACCTTCTTTGGGGGCAACCTCTCCGCCCCCGTTCGAGGCAACTCCAAAAGTTACCCCCCCAATGTTCTGGATTTTGATAATATTTATAGCACTTCATAGGACACATGACAACAAAAAACCCGCCATTTTCAGCGGGTTTTGGACATCATCGGATTTTGTCAAAGTATGTTTTGGCGGAGGGAGAGGGATTCGAACCCCCGGACCGCTTATCAGGCGATCAACCGATTTCGAGTCGGCCCCGTTACGACCACTTCGGTATCCCTCCGTAATTGAAAAAACTTTCTGAGCAGGTTTTCGCTTCTTTCTCTCAAAACCCCGCCCCTGACTTCGACCCTGTGATTTGAGGGGAGGGCGTTTGCATCGGAAGCGGAGCCCAAGGCCCCCCTCTTCCTGTCAAAACACCCGAAAACGACCTTCTTTAGTCGCGCCTCCAGGATCGCGCCTGCACACATAAGGCAGGGCTCCTTGGAGACGAAAAGCGTACATCCGGTCAACCGATAATTGCCAAGTGCTTCCGAAGCCTGGGATATGGCCAGAATCTCGGCATGAGCCAGCGGCGAATTGCGTCTGATTGTAAGATTATGACTCCTCGCAACGATCTTGTTGTCGGACACTATAACTGCTCCGACCGGGACTTCGTTTTCCTGGAATGCTTTCTCAGCTTCTTCCAGACACATTTCCATGAAGAACTCATCCTGCATAATAGGTAAATATACCTGCAACAGGATGGAAAATCAAATGAACGTGATGTCGTGGAAAAGAGGGTGGCGTGAGGCCTCAATCCGTTCTCTCATTTTGAGGACGTAGGCGGGTCTTCTTCCCATTTTCCAGTAGGGGTAGCCGCCTACCCATACATACTGGAGCAGGTTATGGAACTCCTCCCTGCTGAACATATAATCGCCAATCTCGATCGTGGCCCCCGTTTCGTCTACGGCAGCGGTGATTTCCGAAAGTTGGGCATATTGCTCGATGATCTTCCGTACATCGTTCCGATTCTTGTCGCCCTCGGGATTTTGCGCAAATGCCTGCACTTCTTTGGGAAATGGAAATTTTCTGTATACGTCGCCGATAAAGCCCCTCATTTCAATACCGTGAATGGCGCCCATCAGGCTTCCGATATCATCCTCCCTGAGGGCGTAAACGCTCCAATTCATTTGAACGGGATGTCCCGGCAGGCATTCTGCAACTTGTGCGGTCCATTCGCAAAAATCCGAGGCGAACATGAAATAGGAGTCCATAATTAGAAGATCCGTTTCGATGTTAAAGAAGCCAAAGGCAATCTCACCGTGACTGAGAGAATTAAAAGCAAGAGGCATAAGTGAATAATACCAGAGCAGAGTAGTGATTGCAATCGGTATGTGGTATAGTGATATGGTGTCTGCGCTGGAAAAGTACAATCATCTCAAGCATATTCTTCGGCAGCTCGGCCGTGTGGTCGTCTGTTTTTCGGGAGGCGTCGATAGTGCGCTCCTCCTTAAAGCGAGTGCCGATGCACTGGGAAGCGAAAATGTATTAGCCCTCATCGCGAGGTCCGAGACGTATCCTGAACGGGAGATAGCAGAGGCTGTCCGATTTGCCTCATCGCTGGGACTGAATTATGAAGTTGTTGAGACCGATGAGATGGAGGATGAGTGCTTTCGCGAGAACACGAAGGAGCGATGTTACTACTGCAAGAGGCACTTATTTGGACTTGCCCGCGACGTTGGACAGCAACGGGGCTTCGATTCTGTCCTCGAAGGATCAAATGTAGATGATCAGGGAGATTACCGGCCGGGACGGAGAGCAGGAGCAGAAATGCAGGTCGAGAGCCCGCTCCTGAAGGCAAATCTCACGAAAAAAGATATTCGGGAGATATCGCGCGAGCTCGGCCTTCCCACTTACGACAAACCTTCTCTTGCATGTCTCTCGTCGCGCATTCCTTATGGGACGAGGATAGAACCTGATATCCTCAAAAGGATAGGCCGTTCTGAGGACCTGCTGAGAAGTCTCGGTATGGGACAGGTACGGGTGCGATACCACGGACCTGTTGCACGTATTGAGGTGGCCGAGGAGGATTTTGAAAAGGTCGTACTGTGCAAGGACCAGATAGCCGATGCACTGAAGGAGGCCGGTTTTCTCTACGTCACCCTCGACCTGAAAGGATACCGCACGGGGAGCATGAACGAGGTGCTCGAACAGGACAGCGAGCCGTAGGTTGGGGAACGATTCGGCGGGTCGGCGTCCGAATCCTATTGAATCTCGATGACAAACTTCTTCGCTTTGCCTTTTCTCACCACAGTGATATCGAAGTGATCGGCCATTTCAAGCACTTCGCGGTTTGCATTCAAATCCTTGACCGGCACTCCGTTGACGCTGGTGATGAGGTCCTTGGGTTTGAGGCCAATCTTGTCCACAACACTTCCTTTGTCAATAACGACGAGCTGGTAAGCTTCGAGCTGCCCGTTCTTGTCCAGGCGGGATTTGACCGCCACCTTTGACAGGATGATCTGATTGTTCTTCTTGACCTCATCGGAAAAGCGTCTTGAAACAACCACAACATTACCGCGTTTTTTCTTCACTTCTTTTGTGTAAGGATCAACACCCTTTCGGCCGGCCGACTCCCGGGATGCCTTCTTCCCGGCCTCTTTTGGAGACTGAACCCCTCCCTGTGCCAGGCATGCCGTTTTCTGAAGCGGAGAAAACATTAGTATTGCAGCAAAACCAAACAGGATTGATGTCACGATAAACCTTCGGGATATACTCATTGCACGCTCCTTAGTGTAGTAATCGGCCCGCATATTATACATTCCCCGTGTTTCTTAGAAAAGTCCAAAGTTCCATTCTGAAGCAGGACCCGTGGAATTAAGACAAGTGAGCTGCACTTGTTGCGTTTGGACGGGGTCGCATGCCCGCTTCTTGACCCGACGTTCTCTTCTTGGAGTTATGGCTTTCGGCCGGGGAAAGGGCGCTCACCAGGGGTGTGCCGGGCGCGCGCAGCATTCGAAAAGCTCAACAACAAACCTAAGATGCCTGAGACTCATAAATTTTCCTTGCGTGCCGGAACATGCTATACTCATACTCGTTTTTGAGCGCCCGGCGGATGATGGAGGGGCAACAAAAAAGCCGGCATGATGAACCGGCTTGCGTGTAAATCATGGTGCCGAAGAGGGGACTCGAACCCCTACAGGAATACTCCTACTAGACCCTGAACCTAGCGCGTCTGCCAATTCCGCCACTTCGGCGCACTGTTAAATTATAGGGAAAAGCAGTTCAAAGTCAAGAGGTGGGAGATGCGTATTTTAGAATCAACGGACAATAAAGAGAAATTCACTAATCCGGTGGTGACCATAGGCAATTATGACGGCGTTCATCTGGGACACAGGAGGATCATCGAGAAGGTTAAAGAATGGGCTCGCGACGTATCGGGCACTTCCATCCTTATGACCTTTCACCCGCATCCGCTTCATCTTCTCAGGCCCGATAAGGAACTGGCCGCAATTACGCCCATAGAGGAAAAAAAGCGGATCATTGCCGAAACGGGTATTGATGTGCTCTATATCCTGCCGTTCACGAAAGATTTCGCGGACATCTCGCCTGAATCCTTCGTCAAGTCGGTCCTCGTTGACAGGCTCGGAGTGCGGGGGGTCGTCATCGGCTATGATTTTACTTTCGGAAGCAAGGGCAGAGGCAATACCACGCTTCTGAAGGAGATGGGTTACAAGTACGGGTTTTTTGTCGAGGTCATCGGTGCGATCACTCTGGATGGCGAAAAGATCGGCAGCAACCGGATCAGAAAGCTCGTCGCCCAGGGGGAAGTGGGATTAGCCGGCAAGCTGCTGGGGAGAAGCTATTCCATCAAGGGTACGGTGGTACGGGCAAAGGGACGGGGGAGAACCATCGGCTACCCCACCATCAATCTCAGGACCGATTATCCTCTTATTCCAAGAAACGGCGTGTATGTGACCGAAGTGGAGATAGAAGGGCGATGGCTCGGCGGACTGACGAATGTGGGCTACAATCCAACCTTTGAGCAGGGACAGGAGCGCTCTATAGAGACGTACATACTCGACTTCGAAGGAGTTCTGTACGACAAGGAGGTAACAATCCGGTTCGTTGAGAGGATAAGGGATGAAATGAAGTTCTCCGGCGTGGAGCAGCTTAAGGCTCACATTGCAAAAGATGTGGATGTTGCCCGTGAGCATTTCCGGAGACAGGGGGACAGACCGGCGTAGTGAATTGGTGAGATAGCGGAAACCAAGGAGGAAGGGATATGGATGCGAAGAAGGGTGAACCGAAGAAACTGTCAATGGCGAGCACCAAGCAGGAGATGATGGATGCATACAATGCAGTGTTGAAGCAGTTGCGCGAAAAGGAAGAGAGTGAGCTCAAGCCGGAGAAGAAGGCTGAGGAGAAGAAGGTGGCCGAAGTCATAAAGACGGCGGAAGCCGTTTCTGCCGAGGGGATTGCAACACATATTGCCGGCCTCAAGACAGAGATAGGGAAGATGCTGAGCCAGGTGGCGGACAAGCTGGAGGTTGAGGCCCAGAAGCTTGACAAAGTGCAACAGGCGGTGGAGATCAGGGAGAAGGAGCTTCGGGAGCTTTACGGCATAGAAAAGGAGGCCCAAGCCCTCGCGGCACTAATCGAGGCGCAGAACAGAAAACGCAACGAGTTCGAGACGAAAATGTCGGCTGATCAGGAAGAGCTGACAAAACAGATTGAATCCACCAGGGCCAAATGGGATCTGGAGAAGAAAGCCCGTGAGGCAGAGATAAAGGAGTGGGAAGCTGCGGAAAAGAAGAAGCGAGAGAGGGAAAAAGAGGAATTCGAGTACGGTTTCAAACGGGAACAAAGGCTTGCCAGAGACGCCTTCGAGGACGAGAAAGCACACCTGGAAAAAGAGATAGAGACGCGCAGGAGAGAGATGGAAAATGCGCTCGATGCCCGGGAAAAGGCGGTAAGCGAACGGGAGCAGCAGATGGGAGAGCTGGAGAAAAGGGTTGCTGCATTTCCTAAGGAACTCGAGGCTGCGGTGAAAAAGGCAACACAGGAGACGACCGACCGGATATCCGCTGACGCCGGAAGCCGGGAACAGCTATTGAAGAAAGAATTCGACGGCGAGAAGAAGGTACTGACCACCAAGATCGAGGCCCTGGAAAAGACAGTGAAGGAGCAGCACGAGCAGATCACAAAGCTGACCCAGCAATTGGAGAAATCCTACCAGAAGGTGGAAGATATAGCGGTCAAGGCGGTGCAAAGCGCTTCGGCATATCAATCAGCGGCGAACCTGCATCAGATGATCACGGAACAGGCGCGCAAACAAAGTCAGGAGAAATGACAATCGGAAGTGCCCGGCCTGTAGTGATGATTGCGCAACCGGGAGACATGATCTGCGCGTCTCGCAACGGTACGGGACTTCTTCCGGAATCAGGAAAACCGTGGGCGGGGAGAGGGAAGGGCTTTTCCCGACGAGCGCAACACTTGACGCGTGCAGCCTTTCGTCCGTGATCCCGTCGTGTTCTTTCCCGTGGTCTCATTTGCATCTTTTGTTGGAGGTATTCCCAACCTTAGCACGCTAACCAAAGACGCCTCGTATGCAACTGCTGTCAAATTGACAGGGAGATGAGGCTTCGCTACCATACCTAATATGACAATGAAATACGACGGGTGGAGCGAGCCGGTTAAGGATCAGGTCTAACCGGAGTCGCAAGCCCGGCGGTGCCCCAAGGGGACATGGGGATTGCGTGCCGGAACGCGGCGGCGCGACTAGTTCGATAATTAATCAGGGAACAATTTGAAGGCTCTTGTGACCGGCGGTACTGGATTTGTCGGCAGTCACCTGGTGGACCTTCTTGTGGCTAGAAAATGGTCCGTCCGGTGCCTCGTGCGTGAAAAGAGAAGCCCCTCCTGGCTTCAGGGGCACCCGATCGAATATTGCCCCGGCGATTGCTGCAATCCAGCGTCGCTTCGGCAAGCTGTACGGGGAGTGGATGTCATATTTCATCTGGCAGGAACCACAAAGGCCGTTAATGCCCGAACTTATTTTGAGGTCAACGCAGTTGGAACGGATAATCTTCTCCACGCCTGCGAGGAAACGAACCCGGGGATCAAGGCATTTGTCTATGTGTCCAGCCAGGCGGCGGCCGGGCCGAGCGGCCTGGCTGCCAGCACCGAGGCCGATCCCTGCGCGCCGGTTTCCTCTTATGGGCGAAGCAAGCGGCGAGGAGAGGAGCTTACCCTGGCCAGGCGCGGAACGATACCCGTTGTTGTCATCCGTCCGCCGGCGGTGTACGGGCCGAGGGACCGCGCATTCTTCCCCCTTTTCAAGCTTGCATCGTGCGGTATTCAGCCGCGTCTTGCCGGAGGGGGACAGAGGTTCAGCCTCTGTTATGTGGGGGATGTTGTCCGAGGCCTCTTGCTTGCGGCCGAAAAGGAGGAGTCCCGGGGAGAGATATTCTTTCTTTCCGACGGGCAGGATTATGGCTGGAAGGAGATCGGGGATGCCTTTGCCCGGGCCGCAGGACGGAAGACCCTGTGTGTTCCCGTGCCCAGGTCCTTTATCTGGACCTACGCCGTCGCTGCCGAAATGGTCGCCGCGATCCGGCGCAGGCCTGCGGTCATCAATCGTGACAAGGTGATGGAAATGGTCCAGCCCGGCTGGGTTTGTGACAATGACAAGTCCAGAAGACTGCTGGGTTTCGAGCCGCAAGTGACCCTCGACGAGGGCGCCCGGCTAACTTTCGGATGGTACAAGGAGGCAAAATGGCTGTAGAAAGCGCTCGACGCGCCTATTTACCGGTGGACCTGTTTGCCAAATGTGCCGGAATGACCGAGTTTATCCGTTCACTTCGAGAGACGGGGTGCTACTTCTTCTTTCGAAAAATCGAATCCGCCCAGGATACCGAGGTGACGATCGGCGGCCGGCAGGTCATTATGGCCGGCTCCAATAACTATCTCGGTTTAGCCAGCCACCCCCGTGTCAAAGAGGCAGCCATACACGCGGTCGAGCGGTTCGGCACAGGATGCGCCGGCTCACGCGTTTTGAACGGCAACCTTGAAATCCACGAGGAACTGGAAAGTAAACTGGCGAGATTTTTCCGCAAGGAGGCAGCTCTCGTCTTTGCCGCAGGATACCAGGCGAACCTGGGGATCATCTCCGCCCTGGTCGGCAGGCGGGACTGCGCCGTCATCGATCACTTCGACCATGCGAGTATCATTGACGGATGCCGCCTTTCCTATGGCAAGGTGAGAAAATTCGACCACAACAACATGGAGGATCTGGCCAATACTCTCGATAATGCCGGTGACGGAGGTCTTTTCATCATTGTCGACGGCGTGTTCAGCATGGAAGGCGACATTGCCGATCTGCCCGCCATCATTAGGATCGCCAAGGAACACGGTGCGCGGCTCATGGTCGATGACGCCCACGGGGTCGGTGTGCTGGGGAAAGGCGGAAGAGGCACCGCTGAGCATTTCGGGGTGGAAGACGAGGTGGACCTGATCATGGGGACCTACAGCAAATCCCTTGCTGCGATAGGGGGGTTTGTAGCCGGCTCGACAGAGGTCATCGGATACATCAGGCACTCCGGCCGTTCGATGATCTTCAGCGCGGCGCTGCCTCCGCCGCTGGTCGCTGCGGTGAGCACCGCGCTGGATATCATTGACGAGGAACCGGAGCTCCGGGAGCACTTGTGGAAGAACACCCGCAAAATGCTCAAGGGATATTCGGAGATGGGTTATGACATCGGTCGCAGCGAGACCCCGATCATTCCCATTATCATCAAGGACAATGCCAAGGTTTACGAGATGTGCCGGCTGCTCTTTGAAAACGGTGTTTTTGTCAATCCCGTCATCAGCCCGGCAGTGCCTCCCGGCAGGGAACTTCTCCGCACAAGTTATATGGCAACTCACACAGAGGAGCAGCTTGACCGCATCCTGGAGGCCTTTTACACGGTGGGCCGGCAGGTAGGGGTAATCTGACAACAGGAGAATCCGAGAGCGATGGGCGACGTAGCCGTACACGAGGCAACCGGCGAAAAAGAACGTATGCTCTTCGTCCGGCTTCCCTGGGAAATATACCGCGACGACCGCTACTGGGTCCCGCCGGTCATCAAGGAGGACCTTGCCAAGATCAGTCCGTCGCACCCTTTCTATTCTCATGCAGAGGCCTCACTGTTCATCGCCCGGAGGAACGGTCGTGCCGTCGGCCGCATCGCGGCCATTATCGACCGTCACTTCTGCGAATATCATAGCTGCCGGACAGGGTTCTTCGGGTTCTTCGAATCCCTGCCCGATCCCGAAACCGGCCCGGTGCTCCTTGAAACCGCCCGGCAGTGGCTGAAGGAGCGCGATATGGAAGAGATGGCCGGCCCGATGAACCCTTCGACAAATGATATATGCGGCGTGCTGGTGGATGGTTTTGATTCCAGCCCCTGTTTCATGATGCCTTACAATCCCGCGTACTATCCAACACTTCTGGAAGACTACGGCCTGCGCAAATCGATGGACCTCCTGGCCTACGTCGTTGAGGGGCCTTTCCCCGGGGTCCGTCGTTTTGAAACGCTGGTGGAGCGTATACGCCGAAAGGAGCCGGGTCTCACTGTTCGGCCGATCAATACAAAGCGTTTCGATGAGGAACTGGGGAGGGTCAAGGAAGTCTACAACGAGGCATGGAGCAAAAACTGGGGGTTCGTGCCGATCACCGACGGTGAGCTCGCGTATCTGGCCAGGGGATTGAAACCGCTGATCGTACCGGATCTGTGTCTCTTTGCCTATCTGGGAGAGACCCTTATCGGATTTTCGTTCACGTTGCCTGACTACAACATTGTCTTGAAACGCCTAAACGGGAAGGTCGGCCTGCTCGGGATGCTTCGGTTTCTCTACCTCTCCCGGCGAATCGCCGGCGTCCGGGTCATGATGCTCGGCATCAAGCACTCCTTTCAGAAAAGGGGGGCGGAAAGCCTGCTTATTTACGAGACTTTCCGGCGACTTCTGACCCGGGGTTACCGTACATGCGAATGCTCCTGGATCCTCGAGAATAATGTCCTCATGCGGCGCGGCATAGAGGCGCTGGGAGGAAGAAAGCACAAGATGTACCGGATATATCGAATGCCTATTTGAACAACGGACGGGCAGCTATACCCCGGTAATTTGATAACCGGGAAGCGATTGGGCGAAACGATTCCGGGAGGTGAGAAAGGCATGAAAGCGACAGAAGCATCCGTGCGCTATCCGGCACCTGCCCAGGATCAAGTGCTGCACCTGGCCCGGCACCTGCACGATGGGCAAAGCCGGCTCCTCCTCACCTTTTCCGGCCGCCTCGACGCGGAACGGCTCACCCGGGCGTTTGAGCTCAGCCTCGATGCAGAGCCGGTCATGGGCTGCCGGTTCGTGGCCCACCCCTGGCGTCCGTACTGGGAACGCCTTTCCGACGGGAAGAAAGCCGCGGCCCTGTCCATCGTCGAACGTTCGGACGACGATGCGATCAATACCTGGATGGGCGGCTCTCTCGATTCTTCGACGGATGCCCAGGTTCGCGTGTGCCTGTTCCGGGGGGCCGGGGACAGACTGGCAGTGAACGTGAGCCATGAGTCCGCCGACGGCACGGGGAGCCGCGACTACCTCATCCTCCTTGCCGCCATTTATCGCGAGCTGAGGACCAATCCTGCCTACATTCCCCGGCCGGCCCCAGGACGAAGGCTCGAACAGAGAGAGGTATTTCGGCACGTGGGCTTGCGCCGGCTGCTCAGGGGCTGCCTTCATTTCTCCTTCCCCGGTCCGGGAGTCGATTTTCCCGCTGAAGGGCCGGGGGTACCGGCTTTCGCCTCACGCCGTGTCGGGCCTGAAGGTTTCGCCCGCATCCGGGGATACTGCCGTGAGCATGGGGTTACAGTCAACGAAGTACTTACGGCCGCTTTCTATCGCTCCCAATTCCGGGTGCTCTCTTCCCCGCCCGCGGCCCGGTTGACCGTTCCGATCCCGATCAATCTTCGCCAGTACCTGCCTGCGGGCAGCACCTGGAGTATCTGCAACCTGTCGGGCGTCTTCTTCGGGGGAGTGAGGAACCAGAGCTTTGACCGGATGATTCTCGATGTTCGGCGGCTGATGGCGTCTGCCCGCTCGAATGAGCCGTGGCTCGGACAAGCCGTGGTGCTTGAGCTGATGTTCCTCCTGCCCCACGCGCTGCTGCAGCCGCTCTTCAGGCGGTCCATATCCCGTCAGATCGCCTCGGGAAAGGTCTACCCTTACATTACCAACCATGGGATCATCGACACTGCTCCCTTCGATTTCGGAGATGCACCATTATGCGACTTCGACACATGGTCTCCCGTACCCCGTCATCCCCTGCCGGTTTTTTCCGCTTACTCAGTGTTCGACACTCTCAGACTGACCGTCACTACGCGGGACCAACCGAACGGCAGTAAGGCGGAGCGCCTCCTGGACGCTTATTTTCAAGAATTGCCGGGGCACGTTCCCCCGGCTGCCAAGGCTGTGCGGAGATGACGACAGGAAACGGCAAAGACAGAAGCAAAGACAGAAAAGAAATCCCGGAACGCTTTCCGGCCCCCGCTTTGGATCAGCTGCTGCACCTTGCCCGTCACCTGCACGACGGCCAGCTCCGGGCCGTGTTGACCTTTTCGGGCGGTCGCCTCGATGCCGGGCGGTTAGTCCGGGCGTTCCAGCTTACCCTCGATGCCGAGCCCGTCCTGGGCTGCCGGTTCGTGGCCCACCCCTGGCGTCCGTACTGGGAGCGTCTGCCTGACGACAGGCTCGCTTCCCCCCTTTCTGTTGCGGAAGAGGACAATGAGGATGCGGTTCACGCCTGGCTAAAGACTCCCCTCGATGCGTCAAAAGATGTCCAGGCGCACGCATGTCTCTTCCGGGGAACTCAGGAAAAACTGGCAGTCAAACTAAGCCACGAAGTTGCCGATGCGGAGGGGGTGCTTGACTACCTCGGTCTTGTGAGCAACATCTACCGCGAGCTCGGGCACAATCCTGCCTACGTTCCTCCGCCGGCATCAGAAAGGCCCGGGCACGAGCCGGTGCTGCGCAATGCGGGCTTTCGCAAAGTGGTACGGGGCTGTCTTCATTTCTCAGGCCCCGGTCCGGGGATCGAGCCTTCCATGACAGGCGAAAGGCCCGGAGTGCCGGTCTTTGCCGCGCGCCGTGTCGAACCTGAAGGTTTTTCCCGCATCCGGGAGTATTGCCGCACTCACGGCGTTACCGTCAATGAGGTAATTCTGGCCGCCTTTCATCGCGCCCAGTACAGGGTGCTGGCCCCCGCGACAACGGCAGCGCTCACCATCCCGGTAACGATCAATCTTCGTCCGTACCTGCCTGCAGGCAGCACGTGGGGCGTCTGCAACCTCTCGGCAGCGTTCTTTTTGCGAGCGAAGAACCAGGGCTTCGACGCCCTGGTGACGGATGTTCGGCGGTTAATGGCAGAGGCCCGGTCAAAGACACCCTGGCTGGCGCAGGCCCTGTTGCTTGAGTTGACCTTCCTGCAGCCTTATGCCCTCAATCGACGGCTGGTCGGGCGGTTGATACTCCGCCAGATCGCCTCGGGAAGAATCCATCCATACGTGGGGAATCTCGGTATCGTTGATACCCGCCGCCTTGATTTCGAAAAAGCCGTGGTAGGTGACGTGAGACGGTACGGCCCGATACCCCACCAGGCGGTACCTCTCATAGGCGTGTACACGGTTCGCGACGGGCTCATGGTGTCGATAACCACCCGGGACCGATCGGACGGCAGGGAAGCCGAGCGTCTCCTGGATGCTTATGTAAATGAATTACCGGTGCAGGGTGCAGTGTGAATTCTCCTACGATCACGGAGGTGAGAAAGGCATGAAAGCAACAAAGGCTCCCACGCGCTATCCGGCGACGCCCCTCGACGGGATGCTGGACATTGCCCGCTTCCTGCATGACGGGCAGGGTCGATGGGTGCTCACCTTTTCCGGCCGCCTCGATCCGGAAAGGCTCGCCCGGGCTATCGAGCTGAGTTTCGATGCCGAACCCGTCCTGGGCTGCCGGTTCGTGGCCCACCCATGGCGTCCGTACTGGGAGCGTCTCCCTCACGAGCAGCGAGCCTCGGCCTTCTCGATCGTGAAAACGGAAGATGGGATCAATGCCTGGATGAGGACCTCTCTCGACGCTTCAAGGGATGTGCAGATCCAGGCCTGCCTGTTCCGGGGGCCAGAGGAAAAATTGGCGTTCAAGTTGAGCCACGACGCCGGCGACTCATCGGGGATGCTCGATTACCTCAGCCTTGTCAGCCGCATTTACAGGGAACTCGGGAGCAATCCCGCCTACGTTCCTCCGCCTCAAGCAGGAAGGATCGGCCAGGGTCCGATACTGCGGAACGTGGGCTTGCGGCGGCTGCTCCGGGGCTGGCGTCATTATTCCTACGCTGACCCGGGGGTCGATTCCCCCATCGAGGTGCCCCGGGGGGTGCCGGTCTTTGCCTCGCGCCGTGTCGAGCCCGAGGATTTTGCCCGCATCCGGGAATACTGCCGTGCCCACGGGGTCACGGTCCATGAGGTCATCTTTGCCGCCTTCTACAGATCCCAGTACCGGGTGCTCGCTCCCCCGCCGGCTGCAGTGCTCACCCTTCCGATCCCCATGGACCTTCGCCGGTTCCTGCCTTCGGGCACCGAGTGCGGGATCTGCAACCTCTCGGTGGTCTACTTTGCAGGAGTGAGGAATCAGAGCTTCGACCAGGTGGTTCTCGATGTGCACCGGCTGATGGCGTCCGCCCGCTCGAACGAACCCTGGCTGGGGCAGTCCGTACTGATTCAACTGGCTTTCCTCCTGCCTTACGGCGTTGTCCGGCGGATTGCCAGGCGATCGGTATCGCGCCAGGTCGCAACAGGGAGGATCCATCCGTACATCTCCAATTTCGGGATCATTGACCTGCGCCGCTTCGATTTCGGAGATGCCGTTCCATGTAATGTCGAGCACTTTCCTTTGCTGCCGAACCATTATGTCCCTATATATTCCGTTCAGACCGTGGGCAACGTGCTCACGGTAACCATATCCACCTGGGACGAACCGGACGGCCGGAAAGCGGAGCGTCTTCTGGACGCATACGTGCGCGAATTGCCGGGACAAGCTTCCCCGGCCATATCTTAGGAAAGAGGTGCAGTGTGAATATTAATAAATGCATGCGATCGACCTGCTTGTCGGGTTTCTTCAGGGATGCGGGAGGTACCATGATTTTCACGTCGGTGGTGGTGTGCTTTCTCTCGCTCATAGTCCCTTTATCAAACGCCCAAGATGCCCAGGGCATTGTGGATGCAGCCGTGCGTTATTACCGCGGTAAAACCTCGGCCAGTGTGGTCGACATGAAGATCTCCCGGCCGGGGTGGACGCGGGACATGTCGATCAAGGCCTGGACCAAGGGGCAGAAAGAAAGTCTTTTCACCATCATCGCTCCGCCGAAAGACGAGGGGAACGGGACGCTGAAAAGGGGAGTTGAAATGTGGACCTATAACCCGAAGGTCAACCGGGTCATCAAGCTGCCCCCTTCCATGATGTCCCAGTCCTGGATGGGCTCGGATTTCTCGAACGAGGACCTCGCCAAGTCCGACAGTATCTGCGAGGATTACACGCATGTCCTTGAAGGCACCGAGGTCCATGAAGGAAAGAAGGTCTATGTGATTCAATCTACTCCGAAACAGGGAGCAGCCGTGGTCTGGGGCATGCAGCGGCTGAAGATCCGGGAGGATCATATCATTTTGCTTCAGGAGTTTTACGACGAGGACAAGAGGCTTGTCAAAGCGTTGACCGGCTCCCAGATACAACAGATGGGGGGCAGGCTTTTCCCGAAGATCTGGAAGATGCAGCGAGGAACCGCCGGGACGGAGTTCACCACCGTGACCTACCGGGTGGTCCGTTTTGACGTGGACATCCCGGATCGTCTTTTCAGCGAGGCAGCCCTGAAGAGCGCCTGGAGATAGATGGTGTTCTCTATCAGAATGGCCTGGCGGAATATCTGGCGAAACTCCCGCCGGTCTCTCCTGACTATCGGGGCAGTCGCTTTTGCCACGGTGCTCCTCGTTTTCATGCTGTCCCTGCAATTCGGGAACTATGCGACGATGATCGATTCGGCGGTAAGGCAACGGACCGGGCACCTGCAGGTGCAGGCGAAGGGATACATGGAGCGGAGGGACATCCGGCTGGTTGTGCCCGAACCTTCCGGGACAGCCGCTATTCTTGACCGCCTGCCCGGAGTGAGCGGTTATGCGTTCCGCGCAAGTGCATTCGCGCTGGTGTCCTCCCGGGAACGTACTTATGGTGCGGTCGTGATCGGGGTCAGCGACCGCGAGGCAATGGTTTCAACCCTGCCGCGCACGCTCCGTCAAGGCCGATTGCTCTCCGAAGCCGATGGGGGACAGGCTTTGGTGGGGAGCCTCCTGGCAAAAAACCTCCAGGTAAAGCCCGGGGACGAAGTAGCCGTTCTCGGACAGGCATGGGACGGGTCGGTGGCTGCCACGATGGTCCGTGTAAAGGGGATTGTCGCTTCGGGCCAGGACGACTTTGACCGCACCAGCTTCTATGTGCCTTTGCCTTATTTTCAGGAGGTCTTCGCCATGGGCGGAGCAGTACATGAAATCGTCGTTACCGCCACCACATTGGAGCAGGTGCCGCAGCTCAAGCAGCTTCTGGGAGAGCGAATCCGCACGGGATCGAGCCCGGATCTCAGGGTCCTCGACTGGAAGGAGCTTACCCCCGGCTTGATGGAGGTGATCAAGTTCGACCTGACGGCCGGTTTCCTGTTTTACCTTGTCCTGGTCGTCGTAGTGGCTTTCAGCATCCTGAACACCTTTCTCATGGCGATTTTCGAGCGGAAGAGAGAATTCGGCGTCATGATGGCCCTAGGCAGCCGGCCGGCCCACATAACGAAGCTCCTCGTTCTCGAGTCGGTCATGATGACTGCATTGGGCTCCGCAGCCGGTATCCTCATCGGGAGTCTTGTCACGCTCTATTTCGAAAGCCACGGCCTCATGATCCCGGGAGCGGCGGAACTGGCCCGGCAGTATGGTGTTCCCGAGCGCATGTTTCCGAGACTTTCGTTCTATTCCCTCACGATCGGTTCGGCCCTGGTGCTGGGGATGAGCATTCTGACGGCCATGATCCCGGTCTTCAAGGTGCGGCGCCTCCGCCCGCTGCAGGCGATGGGGGCCGGATGATGTTCTTTCAACTCGCATGGCGTAATGTGTGGCGCAACCCCAGGAGGACCGTAATAATCCTCATGGCCGTTACCGTTGCGGTGTGGAGCATGATCATTTCGAGCGCCCTGATGAGGGGCATCGCCGACCAGCTGGTGCGGAACGGCATCGCAACGCTCACAGGCCATATTCAAATCCATGAACGGGGATACCGGAACGACCCCGCAGTGGAATTGCGCATAAAGGACCCGGGCGCGCTGCACAGCACCCTGAAACAGTGCGTGCCGCCCGGCGCGCTGTCCGCCGACCGGGTCCGCGTCAATGCCATTGCCAGCAACGCGCGCCACTCGGAAGGGATCACGCTGGTCGGGATCGACCCTGACAGGGAAAGGAACGTTTCCTTCGTTGCCCGCTCCATCACTTCAGGAAACTATCTCCATCCTGACGACGAGTATGGCGTCCTCATCGGGAAGGCGCTCATGGACAAGCTGGAAACCAGGGTAGGCCGCAAGCTCATCCTCATGTCCCAGGACACGCAAAAGGAAATAGCGTCCCGCGCCTTCCGTATCTCGGGCGTTTTCCGGGCTGATCTCGAAGCCACGGAAAGACAGTATGTGTTCATCACCCTTTCTGCGGCCACGGGCATGCTTAAGATGGAGCGGTCCCTGTCCGAAGTCTGCGTTGTGCTGCCCGACCGGGCGGGGGTGGAGGGAACGGCGGCCCGGCTGCGCGCGGTCCTCCCGTCCTCGTACGAAGTGCATACGTGGCAGGAGTTGCTGCCGCTCGCAACGGCCATGTTGAAAATGTACGAATCCCTTATCTATCTCTGGTACCTGGTTGCCTTCATGGCCATGGGTTTCGGCATTGTGAATACCATCCTCATGGCCGTGCTGGAACGCACCCGCGAATTCGGGTTGCTGCGCGCTCTCGGGATGAAGCCCGGATGGATCGTCCGGGAGGTCCTGACAGAGTCGCTTCTGCTGCTCGTCATGGGCGCAGTCCTCGGGAATTGTCTTGGCATGCTCTCTGTAGCGGCGTTGTCCCATACGGGCATCGATCTTTCCCTTCTGGCAGGCGGTACGAAAACGTTCGGCCTCCCCCGTGTCATATACCCGGCTGTCCTCATGTCGGACGCCGTGCTGGCGAACGGCATCGTCGTTGCGCTGGGGTTGGTGGTCAGCGCCTATCCGGCGGTCAAAGCCTCGCGCTTCACGCCGGTGAAGGCCATGGCCCACACATAAGTCCATGAGTGAGGAGCCTTAATGACCATTATCGAGTGTGAAGGAGTCAGAAAAATCTATCACCAGGGCAGCCAGGAGATTATTGCCCTCGACGGCGTCAGCCTGACGATCGAAGAAGGGGAGTTCCTCGCGCTGGCCGGGCCTTCAGGGTCGGGCAAGACCACGCTGCTCAACATCTTCGGAGGGCTCGACCATGCCGACGAAGGCCGGGTGGCACTCAACGGGACCGTCTTGAACGGCATGAGCTCCTCCCAGCTCGCCGACCTTCGGCTCCACAAGGTGGGCTTTGTCTTTCAGGCCTTTAACCTCATTCCCGTCCTCTCAGCCCTGGAAAATGTCGAATTTGTCATGCTCCTTCAAGGGGTTCCCCCTTCCGAGCGCCTGGAGAGGGCCCGGGCGATCCTGGATGAGGTCGGCCTGGAGGGCATGCACGGGCGGCGGCCGGCCGAACTTTCCGGTGGCCAACAGCAGCGTGTCGCGGTCGCCAGGGCTATTGTGGGAAACCCTTCGATAGTCCTGGCAGACGAGCCGACGGCAAACCTCGATTCCAAAACCGGCGCACGCCTGCTCGAAATAATGAGGGAGATGAATCAACGCCGGAAGGCTACCTTCATCTTTTCCACCCACGACCGGATGGTCATGGAATACGCGAGCCGCCTCGTGCGCATGCAGGACGGGAGGATTACACATGAATAAATTGCGAGGCCGATCCGGCAAAACCGCAGTCTTCCGCCGAACAGTTGCGGCAGCGCTCCTTGCCGTCTTCTGGCTGTCTTTCCCGGCCGGTCAGGTCCTGCCTGCTGACCGGCCCACGGATGAAACGTTTTCCATCCCTTCGTCGGCCGACCCGTCCTCGGAGGACAAGTTTTTCCGCTGGGGAGGAGAGCTCAAGCTTATCGGCTCCGCATCATGGCCGGGAAGCGGCTCATTGATCCAGCCGGAGGGCGACAAGACCTTTTTCGACGGCCTCGGTGAGCTCCGGCTTAAGGGGGAATTCTTCTTCACCGACTGGATGAATTTGGAGATCCACAACCTGACCGGATACACGGGCGGCGACACCAGGAACGGGGTTCTCAATGCGTCCTTACCTGTATTTCTCAGCCAGAGTGACATTCCGGGGGCTCCTCCTTCGGATAAGCGGCAGCTCTTTGACATGTCCTGGACCTGGGACACGGAAAAGGAATTCACCGGTTACGATCGGATAGACAGGGCGGCACTCACCTTCAAGAAGGATTGGGCGCTCCTGAGTCTCGGAAGACAGGCGATCACCTGGGGCAACGGCCTGATCTTCAACCCCTTGGACCTGATCAACCCCTTTGGGCCTACGGACGTGGTCCGCGAATATAAGGTCGGCCAGGACATGGCTTTTGCACAGCTCTCGGCAGGACGGTACGGCAACCTTCAGCTCCTTTATGCACCGAGGAGAAACCCTGATACGGACACCGTAGAAGAGCAGGAATCGGCGTTTGCCACCAAGCTTCACTTCGGAGCGGGAAAGACGGGGTTTGACCTTATAGGCGCCAAGAACTTCGGCGACAAGATCGCCGGGGCGGGTGGAAGCGGCCACCTGGGAGATGCCATCTTGCGCACCGATGTACTCTACACGTGGCCTGAAGATCAAGGACAAAACCCGTATCTGTCAGGAGTGGCCAACCTCGATTACTCCTGGACCTGGTGGGGCAAAAACTGGTACGGTTTCGTGGAGGTTTTTTTTAACGGTGTCGGGAAGACCAATTATGCGTCGGCCCTCGCCGAGCCCTATATCCAGAAGAAACTCAGCGAACAAATACTGTTCACGCTTGGCCAGTGGTATGCGGACGGGAACATCCGCGTGGAGCTGCACCCCCTGTTCAATGTGTACCTCACGGTGATCAGCAATGCAGTGGATCCCTCCTGGATCGTTCAGCCGCGAATCTGCTGGGACTTCGCGAAAAGCTTCAGGCTCACCTTGTGGGGCAACATTGCTTTCGGCCCGAAGGGATCGGAATATGGCGGCTTTCAAGTGCCGGGAACGGACCTGGATCGCAAACCTCCCAATGGAGGCTTCGCGTGGCTCAGCTACTATTTCTAGTCCCCGGTTGCCTGTGAGCGCATTGCCTTTTATCCTCTTCCTCATTCCGGCGGACGCTCACTCCTCTTCCTCCGGCGGAACATGAAAAGCGTTATAATGTTACCGAGGAGTCACAATGGAAACTGACAGAAAAGCGATAGCCAAGCTTTTGGACATGCCTGAAAAAGAAGTTGGCATTGACCGATACTTATATACCCCGGCTTTTCCGAACGAAGTAAAGGCCTGGAAATTCATAGGAAAACACGATCCTGCGTTGCGCCGGTACCAGAACAGGCTCTATTACCCGCCAACCGCACTCATAGGCCTGCTCGATCTCGTCACCGAACTGCTGTTCAGGCTCAAATTCAACGGGCTCGGCGTGGTTCCCGCCCTGGTCGCCAACGATGCGCGATTCCGAAAACCGGTAATGTCGGAAACCGAATTGCTCATACAGGTAAAGCTGCTCCGTAATTACAAAGGAAGGATCGGCATATTCTCCGGCGTGATCGCCGACCAGAGGGGAGACATCGTTGCGGAAAACATTTGCAGAGGGACAATCATAAAGATCTGAGTCCAAGACGGCCTCTTGAAGGCTGGATTCCCCCTCGTTGAACCATTTATTCGCGTTGACCCGGCACGCGGTTCCTCCCCCTGTTCCGCCGGCGTCTCCACATCGCCAGCACGACCCCGCCTGCAAGAAACACGGCCACGAGTGGGCCGCAGGGGTACTTTATCGCGTAGACGACGGGGGTGAGCATTCCGCGGGACGCCGTCCTGAAAACGTCATGCCTCTCCATGATCGCGACTATTCCAGGTGAATATCTGTGGTAGAGCCGGACAAATGCTCTGCCCGGCGGGTTCGTCAAAAGGTGTTTGTCTCTGAATTCTCTCAAGACGGCAACGTGAGGGTGGAGGGACCCGTAGGTTGCCGTCGCAATAAAGCAACTGCCGCCACTGCCCCCGCCACCGGAATCCCCGGATGCCGCATCAGCGGCGCCGGCGCCTGACGGATCATCACTGCCTTTATTCGAGGGATCCCCGGGGCACCTGTCGAGCTCCGCGGGGGTGAGGGGCAGGGTAAATCGCGTGAGGAACGCCCAGGTGTATTCCTCGATCGCGAGCTGAGCGTAAAGGCCGTGACCTCCGTGTATGCTCCCCAGTCCCACTTGGGTCCCTGCATTGCATGTCTCGTACGTTTGAACGACTCCTGAGCCGTCCGGCGGGGAGGTGTCAACGGGATTACCCGTGCAGCCCATGATTTGCGCCCATCTGCGGAGGGATTCAGGGGCAGAGGGGACGGTTATGGAAGGACCGCCGGGTACGGGGAAAGAGGCACCGCCGTCATAGGGGATCAGGGGATCTTCGTATCCGTGGTACTCCATGACCGAGACCGGTCTGGACGGTTTGCACTGATCAGTGCTCCTGGTAAGTTGCATCGAATCAGGCGAAGCA
>MVRP01000021.1 GCA_002067405.1 Syntrophorhabdaceae bacterium PtaU1.Bin034
AAACAGCGAAATTGCCTTTCTGTCACGAATCCCGGCCATATCACCCTCCTGGTTAATGCACAAATAGGAACAAAAACCCCGTAAACCCCCTCGCCACCGAGAAAGAACCGAACGATCTGAAGACGAAGCTCGAATGTATTGTTTGCCAATGGAAAAACTAAGAACGCTTCACTTTATTGTCAACCAGCGAGTCGAGCGTACTGTCTTTTTTTGCCGCCAATGTTCCGTTCAGGAAAGGTGATAGAAATTGCGGACCGCGGGAATCGAAGTAATCGAAGTAAATGGAAAAGCCGGGCATGGAAGATCAACTGAGCCGGGCCATGGTGGAAAAGTACTACCACAGCCTGTGAGGCGGCATCGGGTCGCCCATTAGACGGCATGCACTCTTCTTGTCATCCTTGTGCTTGAGGCCCTTGTGTTCTTTCATTGGCAAGGTGGACCGGATAGCCTGCATCCGTCGACGAGCCAGAAGTAGCCCGTATTCTGAATGTTTCCAAGCAGAGCATTCTTCGGGGGTGATAAGGTGAGGGAGATCAAAACGGAACACATGGCAGTGCAATAATGGAACTGATGAAGCTACGTCCCCTACGGAACTACAAGCATTATTTGGGCAGATAACGTCCCAACCCCGCTTATCTCCTCAGGTACGCGAGGTCTGTGGTGGAAAATGCGCCACTCTTCCTGATTTTGGCCCAGGCAGCATCAACTCCGAATAGTTCGTATACCTCTATCTCGCCCTTATAGCTGCCTTTCACTTGCCCGAGGGGCTGATGGGTTGTTTTATCGTAGACTTGGTCGCCTCTTGAGTAGACTTCCAGTACATCCCCCTTTTCGAGACCGGACAATCGGCCTGCGTTCAGAATGATCCTGTCCTCTTCGATCGAGCTAATCCGGGCAAACCAATTCAGGGATTCCAAGGTCCTCGTTATGTCATCCCCAATCATTTCTATGGCTGCTCCTACCGCTTTCGATGCCGCTTCATCGCTTAAAGGGACAGCGGACGTGTAGGTCGACAGCCGGCGAAGGAGGACTTTCGTATCGGTGTTAAAAATAGCGACAGATAGACGGAGCTTTGGTTCACCACCTTTATCAGGGCCGGGAGAGGCTTCAGGGAAAGTGGTGAGAGTAGCTTTTATGACTGCATGAATGCCGTGAAGCTCAAGCACGTCCATTGCTTTGGCTGTTGACGGGTCTTGCGCTAGGTTGATTGAGGACGGATCCACAGCGATAACATTACCTGCCCTCTCAAGGACTGATGTCAGCTTTCTCGTTGCCGATTCGGTGAGGTAAGGGCTTCTGCAATTCGTTTCATCCATGTCAGGCACCACAAGGATGCGCTTCTTTAATCTCGCATCTGAATGCGCGGCAGCTGCCTGCTGAAGGGGTGTAGTGTATGTTACGGCCGGCGCACTGAGGGCAGGAGCAGAATAGACCGTTTGAGGAACAGGAATCTGAGGGGCCGAATTTATTTCTTTAAGCTCGGCTTCAAGCTTTGCCATACGACGTTCGATTTCCTCGCGCTCTTTCTTGTTTCCCGTCATGATCGATTCAAACATACCCGGTGAATACTCATCCTTGCGGATCCAGAGGTATTCGGGCTCATAGGGTGTGAGTTGGAATCTCCGGTTCCTCGCATAGATATACTCAACACCGTCAACAAGCTTCACATCACCAGGTTTCGGGTCAGTCTCCCGAACCTTCTCGCCTTTTTCTGTCGGTGGTGTCTCCATCGATTTTCTCTGACTGAAGGGCATACTGCATGATGCGGTGAGAAGTGGTACTAGTGCGAAAATAAAAAGGAAAGTATAAATAAGAGGTTTCTTTTTTTGAGAGAACGCCTGCGACTTTTGTCTGTTTGATGAAAACCGTGCTCTGTTCATGAAGATTCAAATCTCCTTCCTATCTGTTCTTTGGAATGATGTATAAGTCGAAGACAAACAGAAAAAGGTTTCAATGAAAACAACCGAAGATGATCTATTCCATTTTACGTGATTAGGGGTTCTGTTTTGGTGACTTTCGCCCCCGACTCCACCATTTCCTTCGCTGCACCCAAGGCTCCGTCTCACACCCTGCCTAAGGACTCCTTTCGCTGGCCTGCGGAACTATGCAGCCCTTTCGCCGTCGGGCTATTTATGCTCACACATCCTCGGCCTACTCGTCGCGCACCGCTTATCCCGTCCTTGACGGATGTACCCGTGAGACTCTTGCAAGGCACCGCTTAGAAAAGATTCCGTCGGGGACGAATTGTTGCTTGTTTTGCAAAACGGTCGTCTATGCCTGCGAATAGAGGATATAAGGAGATATCAAAAGAAGGTTGTAAAGTCTCGTCAAAAAAATGCAATAATTTTACGTGGCTTTGCGCTCCATGTTCGTTCGGAAAGTGTTAGACTCGTCTTCGCTTATCTCCTTTTTCCTCTCTTTCCCATCCGGGCTTTTCTGTCCCTCTGTACCGGCGTCAATACGGAGTAGCGAAAAAACGTAACCTTTCATCACGACAATCCGACTCTTAATCATAAAGAGGCAAGGTCAACACGCTCCCTACTGCCTATGCCGTGCTCAGGGCATAGGCTCGTTGAGTCGGAGGGCGAGCGTTCTTTCTTCTCGTGTCAGAATAACCTGGCGTGGTATCACACGAAGATGAACGTCTCGCCCTCTACCTTTCCACATTCCCGAGAAAGCAATTTCCTTGCCAAATCAATCTGGTACCATCTCCTGCATTCGGTCCGCTGACGTATTTCGAGATGAGATTTGCAGCCCGGCACACTTTTATTTAGTACTTCCCGATCGCTCTTTCGAAAGCCTTAGGGTCTGTCTGGGGACGTCCGAGTGTCTGGGAGCGTAGTTCCGTTAATTCCGTTTACGGCAATCCCTCCCCCTGATATTATTGCTTATGCTCCATAGACCCGACTCGATATTGAAGGCGCCCTTCACCATGTAATGGTAAGAGGTATAGAAGGGTCCGGACTTTTCAGAACCGGGAAGGATTACAACGACCTGATCGCGCGCTTCCAGGACTCCTTCTCGCAAGGCGCGACATCTGTGGGCCCTTATGCCGAATCATCTGCACCTTCTGCTGCGCACAGGACGGGAATCGCTCTCCCGGGTGATGAGTAGAATTCTGACGGGCTATGCCGTTTCTTTCAATCGCCGATACAAGCGCTCGGGTCACCTCTTTCAATACAGATTTAAGTCAATTCTCGTTGAAGAAGAGCCTTATCTTCTTCAGCTTGTCCGGTACATTCATCTCAATCCGCTCCACGGGTCCGTTGTCAAAACAGTTGAGGATTTGGACAACTACTGCTGGAGTGGTATTCTTACCCGCTTTGGCAGCAACCATCACAACTGCCCGCGAAGCATACCGCTCGTTTGTGTCTTTAAACGCCAGCCGGCAGACGAATCGCATAGATTTCTTCCTGCCATGCGTCAACGTTAGTGACGTGTCAACTTTCTACCTTCCCCGGCAGTGTCAGCGTTTCTCGTTTGAGAGGTGAAGGGATGTATACGATGTTGATCTTTATCTTATCCAGGGCCTTTAACGCCGCCCGTGGAAAAGTAACATCAAGGGTACCTTCGGATGATTCCTGGGGCTTTAAAGAAGTGACAACCAACGAGACCTTCGCAGTTCTCTCTCCCGACTTGAACGCGATTGGCTGCCCCGAACGATCCACGTATTCTACCGTCACCCCCTGGATCTCGAGAAGGTCTTTGGACGTATTGATCACCTTGTATTTACCCCTCAACGAGGGCGTTTCCACTATTTCCTTGTTGCCGGCATTCTCGGTCCAGTTAACCTTCAGGTCTTCGACGGTCATGTTGAGATTGTCGCTCTTTGTTTCAATTTTCGACGGCATCAAATTTTTGGTAACGAACTCCTGTTTCGGCCCTTCAGCGACATCGCTCTTCGAACAGCCGATAGCCATAAGGGCCAGAACGAGAGCCAGTGCGAGAACGGTAAAGATTCCTGCTCTTGTGTACTTCATGAGTTACCTCCCCTCTCTCTGATTTTGCAGAAGGTAACATGACGACCCGGTGCGGTCTGTCAAGCCGGATACACACGGAAGTCTTATTCTACTCTGACAGCCCAGGGTTCTGTCCCGGCCCTTTCCGGTTCCGAATGGGGGTTTGACCGGCAGGTAACGCGAACCAGTTGATCTTCACGGCTTCCGACGAAAACTGCCCACCAGGGCGAAGGGTCCAGGCTGTAACGGACGAGGTCTCCCTCGTAATGACTGTAAGTCTCTATGATTCTTGTCCTCTTTTCCATGCAGTCTATTTCAAAGAGATTGATTGTCTCTTCGAGAGCCTTCCCCTTAACGTCGCCCCATTGTCCGAGGTACACTCCCTGGGGCGTCAGCTTCTCCCATACCCTGATGATCGGGGCATCACCGGTATCCATAATCCTCGTCCTGTCATAATAACAGGCAAAAGTCAGTCTTGTACGGGGGTCGAAGTACTCAAGATAAGCTTCCCAGTTATCCGTTTCTTCGCAATGAAGCGACCGGAGCGACACGAGTATGATAAGGGCCGACAAGAGGACGAAGCCGATTTTGCGAATCTTCCTGCCATATGAAAAAGCACCGATCATAGGTGAGATTTCCTCCTCCTGCTACATGAGAGTCAAGACGATTTTACAGACTGAACATCTTAGACTACGGATGCCATCCGGAGTTCCACCACGTTCGTTTCCGTCGGACCAGTCTTGACCGGACCGAAGACACCTAGAATCTGACACCGGTGTTCTCAGGCTGGGCAACAGGTACTGTCGGTCCAGGCTGCTGGTGCATATTGCCTCCCACCATTCGTCTCTCCTTGTCCGGCGTGCTTGCAGCCCCCGGGACAGGGGTGCCCCTCCCGGTCGGCGCTACGGTCCGCCTGCCTGAAGCCTCTTGCGGCCTGCCGGCCTGATCGGATCGGCGACCGGCCCTTGTCTTCCTGATTGGCTGCTGAGGTTCAATGATCGCCGGAGGGACATAGGACCGTCGATCAACAACCCGGTTGACCGGCAGTCTGTTCACTAACTGACGGGCATACCCTATCGCCGGATCGGGCCTCACTACCTTCCCCATCAGCATGAGAACCGGCCTTTTCGCGGGTCCTTCATGGAGCAAGGCATAATTGTGACCCCGCATCAGCTTTTTGAGTGTTTCATCGAGGGTGAAGTCCAAAAAGGTGATTGACAGAGACCCTCCCAGGGGCAAGGCCCCCTTGATGTCAAACAGACCTCTCTCCGACATCAAGCGCAGCACTTCGCTCAACGTCAGATTGACTATGTGCCCTCTTATCCTCCGGCCCCTGGTAACTTCGATTACAGGAGCGGCGGCTTGCTCGACCACGGCTTTCCCATTGCCCGGAGCACCTGTCGGAGCTGCCCGGAGGAGGAAGTCAGGAGAAACGGCGTCAAAAAGACAGGCCACGAGAAACCCCGCGACAGACACCTTGACACGAAAGCCTCTTTTTGCCGGTCCTGACCCGAATCCCAAAGAGGAACGCTTATCGACAAAAATCATCGATACCTGCAGCCAATCTGGCTTCTCCTTCGACCGCTATCGTATTCGGCAACTGTTCCGGTGCAGCCATCCGGTATTGTTGTCCACGTCCCGGACCTTCACCCACGCACCCGTCTCTTTGAGAACCCTGAAGGAGTAGTACCTTATCACCGGCTCGGAAAAGAGTTTGCCGTAACGGGTTCCGGGGCCCGTTCTCACGTTCGCCTTGTCGGAAACAACGGCGGCACAACGGTACCGGCTGGTAACGAGACTTTGGTGAATCCACAGGACATCGCCATCCGTATCCTCGACCGCGTACCACTTGCCTGATAGTGACGTCCCGACCTTCTTGAAGGGGAAGTACTTGTAAACGGTCCATCCCACTTCGTAGCCGGTTCCCGGACCCACACGGAGGTTGGCCTTCGGGACCTTCACACAGAGCGCGTCAACAGTCCCGGCCGAGATGGCGAGGACCGGGATGATGGCGAAAACGATCCATGCTCTTTTCATGGCAGGACTCTATGTACTATGGGACACGCTTTTTCAGAGAAAGCCCGCGACCCGGGATTCTCTTCCATTCCTTTTCGTCCATCCCCGTGACCGCGCACGCTGCCAGGCACAAGGCGGATGGCAGTGGAGCCGGTACGGTTGAACACGGAATGCCCGCACCGCCTTTCCTGCCGAGTGACGCCCACCAACCCTTTCCATGCGCCGGTCGTAATAAAGTATTTCATGTCTCACCCCCCCAGTGTGGTGCAGCCGAGCGAACACTTGACGCTCCGAAACAACGCTCAATTCGTCAGTGTAGCGTGTGCATGACGTTTTGTCGGTAAAGTGCGTTACGTTGCCGATGCAAATTCGGGAGAGACCGAGACAAGTACAGGCGAGCTCATCGTTCTGTAACGCGTTTTACAGACGCTTCCCCTCTTCGCGGGGTACCCTCTCCCAGGGCCGATGCATTTGACGAAGACAAAGACCATCACGACCTCGTGGTTTATCCTTCTGCTTCTGGTGGTCCCGGTTCTTGCCCGTGCCATGGTGGACACGGTCGAAACCGTGCGGCCGGAAGACCCTTCGGTCGGCAACCAAGAAGACCTTCAACAACCGGTTGGACCCGTCAGGGTAAGCCAGCCTGATACCGCGCAAGAAGCGATGTGCCCGGCACCGTGGCGTTCCATGCCTATCCAAATGGGCAGCTTCCCGAACGCCAGTCCTGAACCGAACACGGACGGTCCGGCAGATCGTTTCCTGAACCTTGACGTCGAAGCGATAGCCGACCGTCTTGCCGCCGAAAATAATGAAGAGCAACCGATACGGGACGCCTTCGTCCACGGACCCGACGAGCTTGACGACCTGGCCGCCCCTATAGCCTTTAAGGACGCGGTAGACTACTACATCGCCTACTTCACGGTCAGAAAAAGAAAGATGTTCGCTTCCTGGCTTCGACGGGCGAGGCGCTACGTACCCCGGCTCAGGGCGATACTGAGACAGCACGATCTCCCGGAGGACCTCGTCTACCTCGCCATGATCGAAAGCGGCTTCAACCCCAAAGCGTATTCCCGGGCAAAGGCGTGCGGACCGTGGCAGTTCATCTCGGCGACCGGCGCCCGCTACGGCCTTCGCATAGACCATTGGGTTGATGAGCGGCGGGACTTCGAGAAGGCCACGGTTGCGGCAGCGCTCTATCTGAAAGACCTCTTTGACCGTTTCGGCTGCTGGTACCTGGCCGCATCGGGCTACAACGCCGGTGAAGGGCGAATCGAACGGGCCATCAAGCGGCACGGGACTACAAACTATTGGCAAATATACAAGTACAACACCCTGCCCCGCGAAACCCGCCACTACATCCCCCAATTGATCGCTGCGGCGACGATCTCCGAGAACCCGGAGAAGTACGGTTTTTCCGATGACCTCCCGGAGGAGACCCCGGAGTACGAATACCACGTGAGGGATGTTCCGCCGGGTACTCCCCTCCACCTGGTTGCACAGGCTTCATTGACCGAACTTTCGGAGATCAAGTCGCTCAACCCGGAACTCCTCACCGGCATTACACCACCGGGAAAAAAATCTTACGCCCTGAAGCTCCCCGAAGACGCCTCTCTCGATCGCTTCGCCCAAACGCTGAATGCACAACTCACCGGCAAACGGGTCGTCCGGACCGTCCGTGTGCTATCGCCAAGGCGCAAACGTTCGCTCACCAAGCTGCTCAAACGCTACGGTACGACAAGAAGCGAACTGGCCCTTGTCAATCGGGGCGGCCTTTTTCACAGGGGCCACATATACGTTCCCGTGTTCGATTGCGAACCGGCAGGGGCAGAGAAAACGACCCGGCGGGTGACGAGCCATAGAAGTAAAAAGGCATCACTGAGCCGGCTGTCGAAGACGAGTAGACATGGCCCCCGGGTCCTGACCTCCCGACGTCACCTTAAATTGACAAGCCACGTTCGGGTGGCAAAAAAGAAGGCCCGTAAAGAGAAACAGAAACCCAAGACCGTCCAAGGGATAAGAGTGATGCGGCATCGAGGGACACGTTGAGACGGATGCCAGGAGTAGCGGGATGCGCGCTCCGGGAGCGACGCTCCTGTTGTCGTCGTATGCAACGAGCCAGAGCCTTCATTGAAGAACCCATACGTAATAGCAGCCTTCCTCTTCCTCTTTGTTGAGCCAGACCCGCTTCAGGATATACGGTTCGTTGCCTGCGAGACTGTTTGCCCTTCGAATTAACGAATCTCCTATCCACGATCCTGCTTCCGTGTGCTATCCACCTTTCCCCACAAGCCCGGAGCACAGGGTCGAGGGCGGTAACTGCACCACTTGGATGGTATGGACACCGAAGCCGATGAAACTGGATAGAACTGTGATGATGAGCCTATCACCACTTTCGGGGGACCATCCGTTCAGCGAAGACGACGCGGCTTTTATCTTTACGTCAGATGTGGTACACATTAGAAAAACCTGAAGAGAGGTAAAGAGTGTCGTTAGAGATCCCGAACTCACCTTATGTGACGTGGGACCCGAAAGAATTCGAGAAGGAAATAGCTCTGTTGCTGGCTGTATCTTCGAGGAAGAATTATCAGAACGGAGACATGATCTACCTTCAGGGTGAAAAGAGCCGGGCTTTCTTCTTTGTGAGAAAGGGCAGGGTCAAGGTGAGCATCCTTAAAGAAGACGGATCGGAAAAGACACTTGCCATCCAGGAAGAAAACACGTTCTTCGGGGAAGATGCCGCTTTCGACGGTCACCCGTATTTTGCCACCGCCGTATCCGTCAGCGATTCCGAGATAGACATCATCCCCATCGACCGCGCAAGGGTAGTAATCAGGGAAAATCCCGATGTCGCCTTCCTCATCATTGCGAGAATCATCAGAAAAGTGAGGCTCCTCGGCTTTCAGGTGGAGGCTCTTGCCTTTCTCGACGCGCAAAAAAGGATCGCCCATATCCTCACAAAACTGATAAGCGAGGTGGGGGAGCCGTCACCGGAAGGCATAGTTATAAGGAAAGGTATCACTCACGAAGATCTCGCGAATCTCACCGGTCTTTCAAGGGTAAGGGTCACCACTATCCTGAACAACATCGAGAAGGCCGGTATCATCATAAAAAAGAGGCTTGTCCTCACTGTTACGGACCCCGACAAACTACGCAGTCTTCTCGAAGCGCCTTATTGCCGGGAAGTCTAGCCCGACCTATGTGGATTTGAAAAAAATTCATCGAACGGTAACACAATCGCCACGTCAACAATGCCGCTCAATTTCTTTCATATTTAACATCTCTTTCATCCCCGCTTAACGCTCGCGGTTTATAAATATAGCCATAATGAGAAAATATTGAAAAAGGAGTACCTATGAAGTATTGGATGAGAAAACTTGCGGAGCATCACAAAACTATGCGGAGACGTTACCCGGAGGAGAGAATTATTGTCGTTTTTGACGTTGATGACACCATCCTTGACCTGCGACACATGATCCTGCACGTATTGCGATCTTTCGATCGCCGCCACAACACAGCCTTCTTCGCTGATTTGAGCCTTGAAGACATTGAAGTCAGCGAAATGGAGGTCCGAAGAATGATCGGGCAACTACCTGCACCGGCAAAGGACAAACGGAGGATCATGAAATGGGTTGCGGAACATTCCTGGTCTTCGGAAGTAACGAGGGCTGCCCATCGCCCTTTCCCGGGCGTCATGGAGGTAATACAGTGGCTGCAACGACAGTCAAAGACCTTTGTTGGATTGAATACAGGAAGGCCTGAGCTGATCCGGCACGACACCCTTTACTCCCTCAAGAAACTCGGCGGGCCCCATAAAGCAAGGTTCGATAACGATCTTCTTTTCATGAATCCCAGCGGCTGGAACGAAAACATCGTGGCCTTCAAGGTTGCCGGCATAGATTACTTCCTGAAAAAAGGATTTCGCGTCATCGCCTTTATAGATAACGAACCGGAGAACCTTGAGGCTGTGTCGATGTTCGACCGGACAGGAGACATCCTTCTGCTCCACGCCGATACCTTTTACAACTCCGAGCGCGCAAGGATACCGTCACACGCAGTGAGCGGAAGCGTTTACGACGTTAAGGAATTGAGGCACCCGGGCGGGAGCGAATTGGGCGAGGCAGCCTGATTTGGCAGTGCCCCTGATCCATCGCACACTAACCCAGTTTTCTGAAAGCCGTTGCCTTGATCGCGGCATAGACCTCGGATCCCGCCCTTATGCCCAGCTCGTCGGCCGCCTGCCGGGACACTTCGGCCACGAGACGGCCGCCACTGCAGTCAAGATCGACACCGATCCTGTTGCCCGCCTGGAACGTATCCACAACCGTGCATTTCAGGAGGTTACGCGCGCTGACCGCTTCTGGATGGCTCTTGAAGAGGATGATGTCCGTTGATGACAGCTCGAAAAGGCCTTCCTCACGGTCGTCTCCGGAAGAGATGTGCAGCTCTTGGTCGCCCCATGCGTAAGCATAGAGCGCATCTGCCTCGCGAGGCCTGGATAACCGGAGGAGGTTCATGTAACCTGTCGTATTCTCTCCCATCCGCGCACGCACCAGGACTTCGGGCGTAGTCTGCTCGACGACGCGGCCGCCGGCCACATGCAGGACATGGTCGGTCATGACCCGCATTTCGAGCAGCGAATGGGAGATGAAGAGGTAAGGAATCCTGAAAGTTTCACAAACGTTCTTCAGGAAAGGCGCGATCTGGAACTTGAGGTTGTCGTCAAGGGCCGACAAGGGCTCATCCAGTAGCAATAGGCGTGGGTTGCCGAGGACTGCCCGGCCGATGGCGACGCGCTGTTTCTCGCCGCCGGAGAGATGCTTTACGCCCCGGTCGAGCAAGTGTGCAATCTTCAAGACCGTGACCACGTCGTTGAATCCTATCTTGCGGTTCTCACGTGCGCAGCGCTTGTAGCCATAGAGGAGGTTCCCCTTCACACTGAGATGGGGGAACAGGCTCGGGCGCTGAAAGACCATGCCCATACGCCTGTGTTCCGTGCGCACGTTTACACCGGTGCTGCTGTTGAAGAGTGTTTCGCCGTCGAGAATGATGCTGCCCTTGTCGGGCCTCACCAATCCGGCGACGAGACCGACAAGGGTCGATTTCCCTCCCCCTGAAGGACCGAAGACGCCGATGCGCTCTCCCTGGACAATAAAGTCGGCGTCGAGGAGAAAACCGGCGAAGCGCTTTTGTACCGTCACGCGAAGCTCCACCTTCAGTCCCCCCTCACTATACGCCTTCCCAGCCACTCATGGAAGACGAGGACAATAACCGAGATGATGACAGAGACGGCACAGAGACTGAGTGCCATAACGTCGCCCCTCGGTGACGCGGCGTATTCATAGATCGCAAGGGGGATGGTCTGAGTGACACCGGGGATATTGCCGGCGACTATGATCGTTGCTCCGAACTCACCGAGCCCCCGGGCGAACATGAGCACCGAGCCGGCGATGATGCCCCTTACCGAAAGAGGCACGATAACGGTAATAATGCGATCGAGCATACCTGCACCGAGGAGGCGGGAGACCTGAACAAGCCGCTCGTCGATTGCCTCCATGGCGGTACGCATGGATCTTACCATGAGAGGAAAGCCAACCACCGAGGTGGCGATGACCGCGGCCTTCCAGGTGAAGATCAGCTTGATGCCGAGAGGCTGAAGCACCGTCCTTCCGATGAGGCCCTGCTGTCCGAGCAGCAGGAGCAGAAGGTACCCGATCACCACGGGCGGCAAGGTCAGGGGAAGGTTGACAGCCACATCGAGGGCAACCCTCCCCCGGAACCGCCGGTACGTCATGAGGTAGGCAACGGCGAAGGCGAAGGGAAGAGCGAGGAGCGTCGCCACGACCGCCACTTTGAGGGATAACAGGATCGCCGAGTAATCGGCGGAGGTAAAACCAAACATCTTTGCTTACTTGGTGACGAAGCCCTGCTTCTCAAGAACTGCCTGCGCCTCAGCGGACTTGAGGAATTTGATGAATGCAGCCGCTTCAGCCTTCTTACTGCCTGTCACGGTGAGCGCCATGGGGTAGGTCACCCTGGGGTAGAGATCCTGCGGCACGGTGAAGAGGATCTTTACGTTCTTGGCCATCTCAAGGGCATCCGTCCTGTAGACAAAAGCGCCGTCCACCTCACCCCGGTCGGCGTAGAGCAGGCATTCACGGACGTCCCTTGCCATGACCAGCTTGTTCTCGAGCTGTTTGTCCAGACCCGCCTTTTTCAGTGCCTCCATGGCATACTCGCCCGCCGGGACGCTTTTGGGGCTGCCGATGGCGATCTTCCCCAGCTTGACAATGTCCTGGAGGCTTTGGACCTTCAGCTCCGGCTTACCCACGAATACCACCGTATTGTAGGCGAGCGTGGAAATGCTCTTTTCGTCCACGAGCTTCTTTTCCTTCAGGTAGTCCATCCATTTCACGTTGGCAGAGAAGAAGAGGTCAGCCGGCGCGCCGTTCTCGATCTGTTTCGCCACGGCACCGGATGCGCCGAAGTTATTCTGGAACTTCACCCCGGGATTGCTCTTCGAAAACTCAGCCGAAAGCAAGGTTATCACTTCCCGAAGGCTGGCGGCCGCGGACACGTTGACATCGGCGGCCATGGCGGAGACGGCAAAAAACAACATGACGGGGAGAGCCACAAGGAGCGTAAAGATTCTTTTTCTCATCACTTCCTCCTAATAAAATTTGGGATAGATAAACATTCGATGTATATCACGGATAACAACGATGAGTCAACCCTGAATCACGGAACTGAATCACGGAACGGGTGCTGGGGTTGAGGCAGCCTCTTCCTTGAAGTCCTTGAGGTTCCGGTCTTGACAAAAGGCTTATCAGACATAGCATTAAATAGAGCAGAATCTTACGGCTTGATGCAGAGCGCCCGCAGACGGACAGGGACAGGTTGCCCTCGAAGCTCCCGGTGTAGGCAAGAACGTGAAGCAACAGCGTACCATTCATCACCGCAACTCTTTTCTTCACCCGTCGGAAGCTGCATTTTCCCTAATTTACAAGATAAAGGAGGAACCATGGAACCGCTACAGGAAATGCTGAGAAAGTTTTTGCTCATTATTCCGAATGTGGCCGCCGCAATCGCCATTCTGATCGTCGGCTATATCGTCGCCCGTGTTGCGAGGACTCTTATCGTAAAGCTTCTCCAGTCGTCGAGACTTTTTAACCGGGCACCGGAGGCTGGTGCGCCGGACGGACAGCAGTCTGTGAAGATGATCGGGAGCGTGGTGTTCTACTTCATTATGCTCCTCGTGCTTCTGGCGTTCTTCAACGCCCTCGACCTGCCGATCATCGCAGCGCCCATCGGTCTCCTTGTGGGCACGGTAATGACGTATTTGCCGAAGCTGCTCGGGGCCGCGTTGATACTCTTTGTCGCGTGGATCATCGCAAGGCTGCTGAAATTCCTCGCCCTCAAGTTTTTCGCGGGCATAAGGTTCGACGAGCGGGTATCGAAGTACTTCAAGGGGACGGCGACGGCGAAACCGAGCGGGATCGTGGCGCAGTTGATCTTCTATGTGGTGCTGCTCTTTGCCCTCCCTCCGTTCCTCGAGGCCTTGCAGCTCAATTCCATTTCTCGGCCCGTAAGCGAGCTGTGGAACAAGATCGCCGTCTTCCTTCCCAATGTGGTGGCTGCGGCGATCATCGTGCTCGTCGGGCTCTTTGTCGCCAAGATCATCAGGGAGATCGTGGTCAACATACTCATCGCCATCGGTGTTGACCGGCAAGCGCAAAAAGCGGGGATCGATACGAGCACGGGCGGCATACAGATTTCCAGGATCGTCGGGACCGTGATATATCTGCTCGTGCTGATACCCCTCTTCATTGCGGCCCTCGACACACTCAATATCCCTGCGATCTCGGGTCCGGCGAGGAGCATGCTCGCCACCTTTCTCAACGCGTTTCCCTCTGTCTTTGCGGCTATCGTCATTGTGATCTTCGCAGCAGTAATCGGAAAAGTGCTTCGCCGTCTGCTCATTCCCATCCTGACGGGCCTGGGATTCAATAGCCTTCTTCAGAGGCTGGGGATCGGGCAGATCGGATCGAAGACGCCGGCCGACATAGTGGGGACTATCGCCTTTGTCTATGTCGTGTTGTTCGGCCTCATGGAAGCGGCCGAGGTGCTCCAGTTCGGTGCGTTGGTCGATCTCATGCGGGAGCTGGTCGCCTTCGCGTTCCGGCTCGCCCTTGCAGCAGTGATACTCGGCATAGGCATAATGGTCGGCAATTGGGTGAAACGTGCCGTTGAAGGCAGGGCAAATGACCGCCCTATCCTCGCCGGCCTGGCGAAAGCTGCGGTTATCGTCCTTGCTCTGGCTTTTGCGCTGCAGAATCTCGGTATTGCGAACCAGATCATCATCGTGGCCTTCACGCTCCTCTTCGGCTCGATCGCCGTCGCCGCAGCGATCGCCTTCGGCGTAGGTTCGAGGGCAACGGCCGGGCGGGAAGTAGACGACTGGGTGCGCAGGCTGAAAGGAGGCAAGCCGGCTTAACACTGACACCGTAGTTTTCCCGGCGGGGACGCAAGGACCTCGATTTACGTGAGACCTGCGCTCGTTCCACGGCGCGCCGAGCATCCGGGGCCTTCGATGATGCTGCGGCCGCCCGTTTGAGGGATTACCTGTATCTGCGTGCCGATCCGTTCTTTCAGGGCCGGCACGTGGGATATGACGCCGATCAGCTTGCCGTCCTGCTGCAGACTTCCCAGGGTCTCCAGCGCGGTTTCGAGCGCGTCCTCGTCAAGGGTCCCAAACCCCTCATCGAGAAAAAGGGAGTCCACCCGTACGTTGCGGCTCGCCATCTGCGAAAGGCCCAGGGCCAGAGAGAGACTGACAATAAAACTCTCGCCGCCGGACAGATTCTTTGTCGAGCGTATTTCTCCTGCCTGGTAATTGTCAATAACGTTCAATTCCAGGGGATCATCGATGTCGCGGGTCAGCATGTACCGGTCCGTCATCTTGAGAAGCTGACGATTTGCGTGGGCCACCATGATCTCGAACGTCAGACCCTGGGCAAAATTGCGGAATTTCTTGCCGTCGGCCGAACCGATAAGCTGATGCAGTTCGTCCCAGCGGGCACATTCCTTTTTCTGCGCATCGACGATCTCAAGATGTTGCTGCTGCTTTTCTCTCAGTTTCTCGTTCTCGCTCAACCTGTTTTTAATCGCTCCGATGCCCTCCTGCAGTTCCTTCAGGGCCGATTCGCACCCAGCCAGTTCCGTCCTAAGTGAATCGATGGGCCGGTCCGCCAGACCTTTTTCACGCTCTGCTGCCAGTGCTTCTGACCGGTCCTTCCGGCGGGCCTCAAGCTCCGTTTTCTTCCTGGTGAGTGAATTTTCTTTGTCTTCAAGTATTTTCCGCTCTTCCGCGCTCAGGCACGATGCATGGTAATCCGCCTCGTCCTCGAATCCGGCCTTCCTGATGCGCTCCATCAGCTCCTGTTCCGACCGCGCCAGTTCCTTTGCCCGGTTCTCTGTCCTTTCCTTCAGCGTAGCGATCTTCTCCTTGAGGGAGCTTATCTCTTTTTCGGTTCTCCCGTACGCCGCGCGTGCGGCTTCCTGCGCTTCTTCCGCCTGGTTCACCATACCCGCCAGGCGTTTTTCCTCGCTGTCGGCATCCTTTTCCCCAAAAAGCCACCGGCGGGCAGCGCTCAGGGACTCGTATCCGGCTTTCAGATTTTCCCGCTCTTTACGGATACCCGCCAGATCGGTCTCAAGCTTGCCTAAAAGCGCAAGGCTTTTTTCCATTTTTGCTTTCAGGTCGGCGACCTCTTTCTCATACGCGATCTTCTTGTCGGCCCGGACCTGCCACACATTTTTGCGCGCAGCAAGGTCTTTCAGCACTGTGTTGAGGTTGGCCGGGGTCAGCCCGGTTACCCCGAAGGGTCTCACGTCTTCGAGAGCAGCATTCCGGTTTTCCCGGATCTCCTGCGCGAGGTCCTCAGCTTCCTTGACAGCTTGTTCGTACCCGATGTCGGCTGTTTTCTTTTCTATCCGGGCATTCTCAAGGGCAATGCCCGCCTCGTCGAGCCGAACCCTGAAGTTCTCCAGGGCCATTCTGGCAGCTTTCTCTTTTCCTGCCTTCTCTTCCGCAGCCGCAATAATGCCGCTCACCTCCGTTATCTTCGCCTGATTGGCTTCAAGCTCCTTCTGCACCTTCCCGGCCCATTCGTCCGCGGCACCCTCAATGCCCAGCCGTCCGAGGCGGTCGGTGAGCCTTTTTTCGTCCTCTTCCCGGGCAGCCGTCTTTTCCCTGATCTCTTCTTCCGCGTGGCCGATCTGCGTGATCGTTTTGACCTGTTCCCTTTCCAGCCTGCCCAGCGTCTCCGAGACTTTTTTCAATTCCGCTCTGGCAGTTCCGAGCGCCCTTTCGGCATCGCCCAGTTCCGGGACGTTGCCCTGCGCATAGGGGTGGTCGGGTGCGCCGCAGAGGGGGCACGGATGGCCGTCCACGAGCCGCTTCCTCTCGTCCTCCAGGCTGCGGATGCGGTCAAGAAGGGATACTTTTGTTTCAAGGTTCTCCACGTCCTTTTCCAGCAGGCCTTTCTTGCCGGTAAAGGCCTTGATCTCGTCCGTGAGCTTCCCATGACCGGCTTTCAGCGCCTCAAGACCGGCAACGAGCGCCTCTCGGGCCGCCGATGTCTTGCCCAGGCGGTCGATGATCCCCGAGGTCTCTTTCAGGAGGTCCTCACGCTCCCTCAGGGTATCGGCCAGCTCACGCCATTCGCCGATATCCCTGCCCTTCAGGAGGGATGCGACCTCGCTGGCAAGCACCTTTACTTCATGCTGTTTTTCTTCCAGTCTCCGGCGATGTTTCTGATAATTGGCCTCGAGCTTTTCGCATTCCTTCAGGGCGGAGGATCTTTTCAGGGCAGCTGCTCCGGCTCTTTCCTGCGCCTTTACGTGTCTGGCCTCCAGGTCGCCGAGCGCTTTGAATCCTCGTTCAATGGCTGCGAAATGTGTGACGAGCCCTTCATCAGCAGCGTGCTGTACCTGAAAATGATGGATGGCTTCAAGCCCGGCCCGTGCGTCCTTCAGGGATCGTTCGAGCGTCCCAAGCTCTTTCTTGTAATCCTCCCCCTGTTTTTCGGCATTGCCTGCGGCCTCGTCCTTCTCGATGATCTGCTTCTTCTGTCCGGCAAGCCGCACGTCGAGATCACGCACCTTTTTGATGATATCCCCTTCGGATTGCTGCCGTGCCCGCGCCTCCTTCAATCCTTTCTCGGCAGCCTCTTTTGCGGCCAGCGCGTTTGCGCAGGCCCTCTCCTTTTCCGGCAGCGAGGCGAGGACCGCCTCAAGCTCCTTTGTTTCGCCCTGCTGCTGAGCGCGCAAGGCAGCGACACCCCTGTAGTCCGCTTCAAGGGCAAGGGCCCTGCGTGATCTTTCGAGTTTTTTCGCTTCCGGCTCAAAGGCCCGCGTCCCGGCCTCCGCATCCTCATACTCTTTGTCGAGATTGCCGATCTCCTTTTCCAAGACAGCCACTCTCTCAAGCCAGAGGGCGGCCTTGCGCAATGTCTCGACGCGGCCGCTTATCTCCGCCTCCCGAGTCTTTCTTTCCTGCAGATCTTTCTGCTGCTCCATCCTTTCCTCGTCGGTCAGCAACCTGATGCCCTTCAGTTCCGCCTGCAACAGGTCAAGTTTGTCCCTTTCCGCATTGCGTCGCTCATGGACCTTTATCGATATCTGGCTGTAGATCTCGGTGCCCGTAATCTGTTCGAGGATGGGCGCCCTTCCGTCGGGAGAGGCTTGAAGGAAAGCGGTAAATCCCCCCTGGGCAAGAAGCATGGACCGGGTGAAGCGGTCATAGTCCATACCCGTAACCCTTTCGATGAACGCGCCTACCTGGGCGATCTTCGATTCGAGCACGGCACCCGAATCAGCGTCGGCTATCTCATGCCTGGCCTGTTGCAGCTCGCCTTCGGGCTGCTTCCGGGCCCGGTGCTGACTCCAGTGGCAGCGAAAGCGGCCAACCTGAGTCTCGAAAGTCACCTCGGAAAAGCACTCGCCTGTCTGACGGGACATGATCTCGTTGCCGCTTTTCGTCACCCTGTCGAGGCGCGGCGTCCTGCCGTAAAGACCCAGGCAGATGGCGTCCAGAATGGTCGTCTTTCCTGCGCCTGTCGGGCCGGTGATGGCGAATATGCCGTCGGATGCGTAGGCCGGGTGGGTGAAATCAACATACCATTCACCCGTGAGAGAATTCAGGTTCTTGAAGCGTACGGCGAGTATTCTCATTCCTTTCCCCTAGTCCGCCGCTGCATCCGCCTCATTGAGCGATACTGTGACTTCCCGGTACGCAGCGAGGAGCGCAGGGCGCTGGTGTTCCGGCACGCGGTGCATCTCCAGACACCGGTTGAAGACATCTGCGAGGCTGAGGTCGTCCAAGGTCTCCTTGGAATCCATCCTGCTCAAGGCCCGTTCCAGCACCCGGTTGTTCTTCACGCGAAGGATTTCCATGCCTGTCCCCCTCACGGCTTCGTCCAGACGTTCGCGCAGGCTCCCGGCCACCTCGTCGCCTTCATAGACGATCTCCAGCCAGGCGGTGCTTCCGGCGAGCCTCATCTCGTCGATGGCACCGGCAATCGTCTGCCAATCTCCCCGCACGGTTTTCAACTCCTGGAACGCCGGCACCGGGATCGTGCTTATGGTGCGTGTGCCGTCCGAAAGCTCCACGACGACCACGCTCTTCTCCTGTCCGCCTTCGCCGAAGCCGATGGGGAGAGGAGAACCGGAATAACGAATAAAATCGGCGCTGCCCACCCTTTGGGGTACATGGAGGTGCCCCAGCGCAAGGTAATCGATGAACTCGGGGAAGATATCCGCCCGGACCTGGGCCAGCGAGCCGATATACAGTTCGCGGACACCATCCCCTTCGACCGTGCGGCCTCCCGAGGCAAACAGGTGCCCCATCGCGACGATGGGAACGGGCTTTTTCAGGACAGCCCGTTTTTCCTGGGCCGCCTCGCACACTGCGTGGTAGTGGGCCCGAATTCCTTCGATTATCTTCCGGTCCTTGTCCTCGGCGCTTTCGCCCGCCTCGGCAGTACGAACATCACGGTCCCGGAGATAGGGAACCGCACAAACGATCACCTGCGGCTCCCGGTCAGAACCGTTCAGGACAATCACCTCGTCGGCCGGAGAGCCGGCCGGACAACCGATGACATGGACATTGAGGAATTTCAAGAGCATCCTGGGTGCATTCAGCAAGGACGGTGAATCGTGATTGCCGGCAGCGATTACCACGTACCGGCCGGCAGACGCGGCCACATGGGCCAGAAAACGGTAATACAGCTCCTGGGCGCGGTTACTCGGCGTGCTGTTGTCGAACACATCCCCTGCGACAAGCACCACATCGATGTTTTCCTCCTCGATCAACCGGGCAAGCCAGGCGAAGAAGGCTTCAAACTCCTCATATCGCTTGCGGCCGTATAGGGCCCGACCGATGTGCCAATCCGATGTGTGCAGGATCTTCATGGGTTTCCCTTAGACGCTCTCCAGCTCGTCGATCTCATGCTCGTCAAGCACCATGTAGCCGTACCCCCTGTTCGGTAAGAAAAAGTTGTCGCTTGAGGGCAAAATCCTGTTCCTCCGAATCCCGTGTCACGACGGTATAAAACCTCGCCTGCCTGCCGTCTCGCTTTGGGCGCAATATCCGCCCAAGTCTTTGGGCCTCCTCCTGGCGGGACCCGAACTTGCCTGACGAGGGTGGCGGTAAGGCCGAGGCGACGGACCGCCTGGAGGGACGCGGTAAACCGGAAGACCTGAGCGGGAAGAAGATGGACTTCGTCGTAAATGATCAAGCCCCACGGGCTGGCGTTGAGGGCCTGAAAATGGATGAACTCATCGTCCCGGTTCTTCCTCGATGTAAGGATCTGGTATGTCGTGACGGTTATGGGCCTGATCTCCTTTCGTTCACCGCTGTACTCGCCCACCGAATCGATATCGGCGTCCGTTTTGTCGAGCAATTCCCTGATCGGTAGGTCACTGGCCGGCGTCCTTCACCTCGGCGAAAATACCCTTCTTCCTGAGAGCTTTTCGATGTCCTTCGGGTCGCCCTGGACAACGCAGAGGTATTCATCCATTCCCTCGGCAGGCTCCACGAGATTGTGATCACTCTTCCCTTCCCAAAGATAGGAAGGAAAGGACTGGAAGAGGTTGTACAGGTACGGTTCATCCGCGCCAAGGAGCCTGGCTACCTGGGTAACGGAACGTTTCTTCGGCTTCCCGTCCATGGTGTTCTCAACAAGCCCGCATACCGAAGCGATTCTCGCCATGATCATGTCATTGAGGATCCTCCCGCCATACGAGACGCACGCAGCCGGCGCCTCCGTGTAAAGCCCCCGGGAGACGGACTCTCTCTTTGCGTCCATCTCTGCGAAGAATATCACCGAAAGCCGTTCCAGGCACTCACGGGGTATGAAATACTCGTAGAAACGGTCATACACTTCACGGAGCGATATGGAAAGCACGCCCTTTGTGAGGAGACTGAGCACGATGCGGTAGAAGGGAGAGAGGTCATCTCTTTTCCGCACGTAAGTGTTGTCGAGGAATCTCAGGATATCGTCGCCCGACAAGGAATAGCCGTAGGAGTGTCCCATCTTCACGGCGGGTGGGTAATCCGCCCATGCCAGGAGGTCCTCTCTCCCGATCCTTCCGCCTCTCAGGAATATTCTCCTCGCGAGATCAAGCTCTTGCGGGGCAAGGGAAGAAATTGTCTCGTCATAGGTTTTCAGGATGGACCGATACACCGCTGTGGCGAGCTTGACCTTGTGGCCGCTCACCGCCTCGCCGCGGAAGTTTGCAATCGATTTGACCACGTCCGCCGGGAACTGGTTAAAAGACATGAGGAGCGAGCTTGACTCCTCGCTGTCAAAGGGGATGCCGAAGCACACCTCAAGAGGAGCAAAGACGATCTCCTCGCCGTTGTTCTTCGCACTTATGATAAGGCCCTTTCTCAGAAGAGACTCCACGAGGGACCAATTCTCCGCAATTCTTTTATCCGTCTTGCGGGCGACACCCCGCCTGATAATCCGTCTCAGCTGTTTCAGCTCGGCATAGGGCAGCACACGGGCAACCTGTTTGAGATACGTGAGGGTAGTGCAGTTCTTGAGGAAATACGGGATGAGGTCATCCCCCAACCCCGGCAGGGGTTCCCTTCTCACAGGGAGCCCCGCAAAACGGATTTGCTTTTCCGCAAGGGATATTGCCCCCTGCGATCCCAGCCGCTCGAAGATATCCTCATAGCTCAACGGGGTTGTCATGACAAGTCTCCCTGTAATTGTAGGTACCTGATCCTTTGTCGCAGGCTGATTATAGCACGAGAGCACGTCTCTGTCAGCGGGCAGGCGGATACGGGAACCCAGTCCTGAACTTTAGATCTTCTTTAGAACAGTGCGGTTTGATTCTTGGCTGGCAGTTCTATTTTTTTTTGTTGACAAGCGATGGAACCTCATTGTAAATATTTACTATACCAGATGGACGGTATAGAAAAAAGGAGACACGTGGGCCGTCACGCGCAGAATGCAAGAAAGACAATAATTGACGCTGCTGAAGACCTGGTAATCGGGGCCGGGGTGCGGCATCTTACTTTGGATGCGGTCGCCGCAAAGGCAGGGGTGAGCAAGGGAGGACTTCTTTATCACTTCCCGAATAAACAGGCCCTCCTCAATGCGATGCTTGACCGGCGTGTGGCTCGCGTTGAACAGAGGAGACAGGAAAAGCTCGCACTTCTTCCCGAAGGCCAAAAAAGTGCGATTGCCGCTTATGTGCTTTCTGTGCTGGAGAGAGACGAAAGGGCGAACAAATTGGCTGTTGCCCTCCTCGCTGCCGTTGTCCATGATCCCCACCTGCTCGTACCGTATCAGAAGGAATTCAAACAACGCATCGATGAGTTCTGTGGAGAGGGGCTGAGCTTCGAGAGGGCCGCGGTCATTATGCTGGCGGCAACCGGTTTGAGTTTTCTGGAGCTTTTCTCATTGTTCCCTTTTACCGGTAATGAACGGAATAGAATAGTCGAGAAAATCATAACCTTGTGACATGATTAGCGTACATCCTTGCGATAAAAGCACCTCTCTCCGTGTCATCGTCTCTGCCGCTGTCCTGATGTGCTCGTGGTTCGTCCTTGCCGGCGGCTGCCTGGCCGAAAATGCTGTTTCCCTCGGGTATGGCTTCGGCATGTGGAACGGATCGGGTACAGGACACATCGAGGGCAGGCGATCCTATAATTACGCAACCTTTTCATATGCGCATGAGAAGGCGCTCACCGATAAGATCGCCTTTGTGCTGGAGCCTTTTCTTAACGTGGTGAACAAACCCGATACCGGTCTTGACCTCGGCGCCAACCTTCATCTCAAGTCATACGTTCTGGAACTCTCGAAACGGAGACGGGTGTATGTGATCGGGGGAGCCGGTGCGGCTTATACGACAATCGGTTTCAAAGAACAGGGAACGCACGGTCTTTTTAACCTCCAGGGAGGAATAGGATACCGGCATGACCCTGTTTTTGTCGATATACGTTTCAATCATTATTCAAACGGTGGGCTTGCGAGCCCGAACAGGTCGGTCAATTCAACGGTAATCAAGATGGGATATTATTTTGAGTCGCTGTTCGAATAAAAGTGAATCGAGCTATGGGGCGAGTCAACAAGGAAGACATCAGTTTTCTGAAGTGCTAACCGGTCCTCTTGCAAGGTCACAGGGAGGATAGATCAGATGCAATCGAGCAGCCAAAGCAGGTTTTTTACATTCGCTGCCTCGGGATCCATATTCTTATTCATTCTTGCCGTCTTTGTGTTTTTTCTTGCCCTTCTTGCCGGCTGCAGCAAGCAGGCCTCGGGTGCTCCTTCGCCGGTTTCTGTCGAGGTCGCAAGACTGGAGACAGCCCTTGCGGAAAAGGGTTTTCCGTCTTTTCAAAGTTCTGAGGTTCCCCGGCAGAGCCGGGGGCTTACCCGATTTAGTTACATTTCATCGTTTATCATGCACCGGGGAAAGCCCGGTTATCAGGGGTCGTACGGCTTTCTCGGGGGAAAATCGGCTGCGGAGCGGACTGCGCGTGATGTTGAAAGCGTCGAATCGGTGGAGAACGAAATTGAGATAGCGGGTAGATAGAATCTGCTTCCCGCTCGGAATTGCCGCACGTGTCATTGGCATGGTCGTGGGCTTGAAGATGGGCATCGAAGGTCAGCAGAAGTTCTTTGCAAGCGTTATCGAGAGCGATAGGGGACATTCCGATCGTAACCTGCATGTTGTTGAGAATCATTACCGCAGGCAAGGGAATGCAATACACGATGGCAGGCTTTTTATATTGGTTGTTTCTATTGGATTCGGGCTCGGCTTCTACTGGAATGGGATTGAGTCGGCTCTGTGGAAAACAATGGCAGCGTTTGCCTCGTTAGGGGAGTACTTCTGATCGAAGCGTTCCGTCCCACGCCTGTCGGAAGCAGGCTGACAGCTCTGGGGGATAGGTAATCGATCAGATCGGGAGTGATACTATGGTTACCGCCTTTATCTGGATAGGTGGCTATATCGCCCTGCTTGTCCTGATCGTCTTTCTCAGGTATCAGGAGTGGCGAAGGAAAAGGTGTCAGAGGTAAAGAAGCAAGCTACAGACAGGCTGTCCGGACAGGTTGACGCTGAAAAACCGCCGATCGTTAATCATGGTTATTGACAACAATTCCGGGATCAGGGAACTCTATCGCGCAGAGCTGTCCGAACGGGGCTACGAGGTTATCACCACCGGCGACATCACCAGGACGGTCGAAATGATCGAGAAATCAAAACCCGATTTGGTCCTGATCGACCCCTTTGCGGAAGGAGAGAACAGGTGGGATGTCCTGGCGGACATTAAGAGCGGAATTCACCACGTTCCTGTGCTGCTCTGCCTCGCCTTTGCCGTAGACGACAACAGCTCCCTGCTTGCCCTGGCAGATGGCTATGTTGTCAAGAGTTGCTGCACCGCTGACCTGATCTCAAAGGTGGAATTATTACTAAAGAGGTGTTCGCCGGGAGGATTCAACCGCAGAGGGAGCCATGAAAGATAGCAGGACAATAGCATAGCCTACTTTCAATGGATATGGCTCTGAGCCTGAAATGCCGTGCCTTATAAGACGGATTGAGAAAAGGAAGGAAAGGATGGAGACAAGAAAGAGACTGGAAGATAAAATAATCAAGGTCATGCTGTGCCGATTGAAAGATCAGCATGAAACAGACAGAGAGAAGTACCGGGACGTGCTTGACGAGCGGTATTATTTCGGCTACCTCGATGGCCAGAAGAGAATGATAAAGCTGATTGAGCAGATAATGTCACAGGAAGGATAACATTTTTCCCGTCGCATCTTAGCGAATCCGAAGAGAGAAACCAGCACGGGGCGGCCATTAAGGAAAAGCGGCTTGTTTTCTCCCTGCCCTCAACGTATATTTAATCGTCAACAGACAGACTTTTCCGGAGAGAACATGCACACCTTCTTCTATCCCGACAGCATAGCGGTTTTCGGCGTTTCCGACAGGCCGTCAAACCTTGCGGGGAGGATCATCGGGAATCTCTCCCGGTTCGGCTTTCAAGGGAAGGTGTATCCCGTAGGGAAGCACAACGGGACCGTGGCAGGCAGGAGAATATACACGAGCCTTGATCAGGTGGAGTCTGTCCCTGATCTTGCCGTGTTGCTCATTCCGGCCCACCAGGTAGCTGCTGCTTTAGAGGAGTGCGGCAGAAAAGGCATTCGTCGCGTTATTATCGAATCGGGCGGGTTCTCCGAGCTTGACGACGAAAACAGAACAACCGAAGACGAACTCGCCGAGATCGCCTCAAAATGGGGCATCACCTTTATCGGCCCGAACTGCTTCGGCGTGCTTAACATGGAGAACGGCGTGGTTCTGCCCTTCTTCGTGCTCGATCCCGGTTACATGAAAGCGGGCCCGGTCTCGCTCATCTCGCAGAGCGGGGGCATTTTTTATGATGCCTGCATGATCTGTTCCTGCGAAAACATCGGGCTGAACAAGCTTGTCAGCATCGGCAACAAGCTGAGGCTCAAGGAGAATGATTTTCTCGAATACCTTCTCACTGACCGGGGAACAAAGGTCATAGGCGTTTACCTCGAGGATTTCTCTGACGGAAGGAGGCTCATGGAACTCGCCTCTTCCACGGATAAGCCCGTGATTCTCTTAAAGGCCAACAGGGGTGAAAGGAGCAGGGAAATAGCGAAATTCCATACGACGGCCCTCGCAGGCGACGACTTGATAGCCGATGCTGCGATGAAGCAGGCGGGCATCCACCGCGTCCGGAATCTCAGGGAGATGATGGAATGCTTCAAGATATTCAGTCTGCCCCTGCTCAAGGGGCCAAGGCTTGCGCTTGTCACACGATCAGGCGGACACGGGGTCCTGTCTGCGGATGCCGTGGAAAGACACGGATTCACGCTTGCCGGGCTTCCCGACAACATCTTTGAGGCGGTGAGGAGCAAGAAGGCAAATGTCATCAGGACGACAAACCCCCTCGACGTAGGTGATATCTACGATATGAGCGCTTATTCGGGCATCCTCGAAATGATGCTCCGGGAGCAGGGTGTCGATGGGGTAGTGTTCATCGTCACCTACAGCTCGGAAAGCGACGGTGATCACATAGAGGAGTTCGTGAGGCAGGCTGCCCGCATGTCCCCACGCTACCAAAAGCCCGTGGTCCTGTGCATGGTGTCCAACCGGGAGCAGTGGTTTTCCATGAAGACCGCTGGCGACATTCCGACCTTTCTCGACATCGACGACGCACTCCATGCCCTTGCCCGCTCGTACAGCCATTATTGCAGGCGTACCCGGCAGATTGCCGAAGCAGCCCGGAAACCCGCTTTCATAAAGAAAGCACGTCCCGGCTCGGGCGCCAGGCATATAATGGGACCCGACGAAACCTTTACCCTTTTACGTCGGTACGATCTGCCGGTCGCAGAATACGCGGTCGTTCACACTGTTGCCGATGCCCTTAACGTTGCCCGGCTCATGGGCTATCCCGTAGCACTAAAGACCGCTTCCCCGCAGATCATTCACAAGACAGAACATGGAGCCGTCATCCTCGGTGTTGACGGCCCGGAAGCCTTAGCGCGCGCCTTTGGCAACATGGACAGTACAACTTGTCTCATTCAGAAAATGGTGCAGCCCGGCATAGAAATGATCGTCGGCGGAAAATACGACATGGAATTCGGCCCTGTGGTCCTCCTCGGCTTTGGCGGCATCTATGTGGAGCTTCTCAAAAACACCTCAATCCGAGTTGCCCCTGCAGGCCTCGAAACCGCCCGGGAAATGATCGACGGTCTTGAAGGGTCGGCAATACTGCGGGGGTTCAGGGGAAGACCACCGGCCGACACGGAGAGTCTGGGCCGGATACTCGTCTCCGTCTCACGACTTCTGATTGATAATCCTTCTGTTACGAGCCTTGACCTGAACCCGGTCATCGTCGGAGAACAGGGAAAAGGCTGCCTCGTTGTCGACGCGAAGGTCGAGGTGCAACACTAATTGAAGACCTGCGAATTTTTCGTGATCACCCCACATAGTTATTGAAGCCTTCTCTAATTCGTGAGTAAATATCTTACCTCATGACCGTAAAGGAAAACCGGGACACAACCGATAAAAACCTTCACAGCCTGCTGGAACAGCAGATAAAAGACCATTTCGGAAGCAATGAATCCATCCCGGACGCTTATCGTAAGTTCGTAGACGCGGTCAACGAGGTCTACCTTCAAAATGACCGGGACAGGACGGCGCTGGAACGGTCCTTGGAACGCATTTCCCGGGAATTGCTCCATGCCAGGTCGGAGACGAGAGCGGTCGTACAGGCGCTGCCCGACTCATTCCTCCTCATAAACCGGGAAGGCAGGACCCTGAACTGCAAGACGGAAACCGGGAAGAACCCCTCGTTTTGCTCCGCACCCGAAAAAGGTAAACATATTCGGTCGGTCTTCTCAAAGAGAGTGGCAAAGAAGCTGATGGCGACAATAGGGGACGTCGGAAGGAGAGACCCGGCAGCAAGTTTCGAATATTCGCGATCCTTAAGGGGAAAGCAGTATTTTTACGAAGCCCGGCTGGCCTTCCTCGAAGGCAACAGGATCATAGTCATAATAAGGGACATCACTGAGCGGAAGATGGCCGAGGAAGCGCTCCGCGAAGGAGAAAAGTTCCTCTCCGATATCTTCCTCAGTATGGAGGACGGCATCTGTATCCTCGACAAGGACCTGAGAATAATGCGAACCAACAGGACAATGGAGGAATGGTATGCCCACGCAACGCCGCTGGTCGGCAGGCAGTGCTTTGAGGCTTTCCACGGTGCTGATGAGATGTGTCAGCTCTGCCCCTCGGAGTTCACTCTAAGGACCGGCAGGACAGGCTGGGCACAAATGGAGCGTAAAGGTCAGGACGGTGAGGTCACCGGCTGGCTGGAGCTTTATTCGTTCCCTTTGAAGGACGCATTGACGGGTAGCATGAGGGGTGTCATCGAGTACGCGAGAGACGTCACGGAACGGAAGGCCGCTGAGGATGCAATCCAGCGTTCGGAAAATCTCTACCGCGCCATATTCGAGAGCACCGGTACGGCTGCGATCATGATCAATGAAGAGGGCATCATCACGCTCGCGAACTCAGGCTTTGAAAAGCTGTCAGGTTATCCGAGACAGGAACTGGAAGACATAAAAAAATGGACTAAGTTTGTTTCTTACCAGGACCGCGCGAGAGTCGCAGAATACCATGCATCCGGAGAGGAGGGACAGGTCGTGCCTCTGAGCTACGAGTTCCGTTTCGTGGATCGGGAAGGTGTGGAAAAAAGCTGCATCAATAATGTCTGCCAGATCCCCGGGTCGCGAAACATGGTTGCCTCCATCATCGATGTAACCGACATAAAGAAGCTCCAGAACCAGTTGGTCAATGCTCAGAAGATGGAAGCCCTAGGCGCGCTTGCAGGCGGAATCGCGCATGATTTCAACAACCTTCTCATGAGTATACAAGGTTATGCGTCACTGATGCTTTTCGATCTGGGAGATAACCCGCGCTTTCGTGAAAGACTCAAAGGTATAGAGGAGCACGTCCGCAGCGGAGCAGAGCTGACGAGGCAGCTTCTGGGGTGCGCCCAGGGTGGGCAATACGAAGTGAAGCCCATCATCCTGAACGATGTGGTTAACAAAACGGCCGCCATGTTCGGAAGGACAAAAAAAGAGATCGTGATCCACAAGAGCCTGGCGGAGGATCTCTGGACAGCCGAGGCGGATCAGGGAGAGATAGAGCGGGTTCTTCTCAATCTTTTCCTCAATGCCTGGCAGGCGATGCCGGGAGGGGGCGAGCTCTTTCTCGAGACCAGGAACGTCGTGCTTGACCGGAAGTACGCCCAGCTATATCACCTGTCTCCTGGCAGATACGTACGGATATCAACCACCGATACGGGCGTCGGAATGGACGAAAAGACGAAGAGCCGCATTTTTGAGCCTTTCTTTACTACCAAGGAAATGGGACGAGGCACCGGTCTGGGGCTGGCTTCCGCCTACGGGATAGTGAAGGCCCACGGCGGCATTATCAACGTTTATAGCGAAAAAGGACACGGCAGCACTTTCAGCATATATCTCCCCGCGTCAAAGAAGAAGAAAGCAGAGGAAGAAAAAGCAGCTGACCAGGAAATGCTGACCGGCGACGAAACGATACTGCTCGTTGATGATGAGCCGACCATCATCACGGTTGGAAGCGAGGTGCTCGCACTCCTCGGATATACCGTTCTTACGGCGAGCAGCGGTGTGGAGGCAGTGGAGGTCTTCAGCCGGAAGAAGGGAGAGATCGACTTGGTCATACTCGACATGATCATGCCCGAGATGGGTGGAGGTGAGACATTCGACATGTTGAAAAAGATCGATCCTCTCGTTCGGGTCATACTATCAAGCGGTTACAGCATCACAGGAGAGGCGAACAGGATAGTGGAAAGAGGCTGCCGGGGCTTTATTCAGAAACCCTTTACCCCCGTAGAACTGTCCAGAAAGGTGAGAGAGGCGATGAAGGATTCGTAAACGCCGGCCTCCACCCCGGTGCGGAAGCAGGGAAGTTGCTTCTGCGATTTGCGCTGATTTGATTTTTGCCTGCCTCTCGCTTAAAATGTTGCCACATCGTCCTGAAGGAGAAATAACATGACAGAGCAGCCAAACAACGGAGAGCAACCTCAAACCTCGCTTATCGGGGAAATGATACGTCCGGGAGAGATGGAATCAATACCCGAATTACTGGAATTCGTTGCATCCATCGAAAGGCAGAAGGAAATCAGCGAGGCAAGAATAAAAGAGATCGAAGTGGCCCTTAAAGAGATACTCGCCACCATCGTCAAGTATTCTTACAGCGACCGGAAAGGGAACATTTCCATCACGTGCAGGAACGACCATTGGGGAAAACTGATGGTTATCATCATCAACACGGGTGAACCCTTTAACATTCTCCTCTCCGACGTCACTTTTATAGGAGAGGAGAGCCCCGTGGACAATGAAAAGAAAGCGTCCGCAAAGCTGATAAAAAAGATGCTCGACAACATCGAGTTCAAGAAGGTTGAGGAAGAGAACATCGTAACCTTCCTGGTTTCCAATACGTTACGCACGGTGAAGCGAGGATGACCGGGATCGCTCGTTTCCACGGGGATCGTTAGTCCATGCCGCGGGACGCGTCCGAAAATGCCGTCTATCTCTCAGCCCCCGTCAATGCGCTGGTAGAAGGACTTTATGAGGAGAACACTTCGCTCGCCGAGATCAGGCGTCATGGGGATTTCGGTCTCGGTACCTTTAACGATCTGGACGGGGAAATGCTTCTCCTCGACGGTGTTTTTTACCAGACGCGCTCGGATGGGCTGGTGTATCCGGTGAGCGACAGCGTTCTCTCGCCATTCGCATGCGTGACCAATTTTGTCCCTCTCACCTATGACGATATTGAGGGTGATTATGATTTTGAGGCCTTTAACCGGCTTATTTCCAGCCTCATCCCGTCCCAGAACATGCTTTATGCGATACGTATAGACGGTCTGTTTCCTCATGTAAGGACCAGATCCGTACCGAAACAGGAGAATTACCGGCCTCTCGCTGAAGTTGCATCCGAACAGCCGACTTTTGATTTCGACGACGTGGCCGGCACCCTCGCCGGTTTTTACACGCCCCGGTTCATGGCTTCACTGAACGTGCCGGGCTTTCATCTTCATTTTTTGTCCCAGGACCTTCGGCACGGCGGGCACCTGTTGAATTGCCGGATGAGAAAGGGCAGGATCGCTCTTCAAATCATACGAAAGCTTGAGCTGGCGTTGCCCGTGACTTTCGACTATCTCACCGCCGAACTCGAAAGAGACACTCGAAGCGATCTGGAAAAAGCAGAGCGGTAAAACTTTCCGCTGCCGACCATGATAAAGAGACAAATACCACCCCTACCCCCCGCAAAAGTGCGGCAGGATGGAGGATGGCGCTGTTACGGGATTCGTTCTGTTTGATTATTCATGAATCACTATGATACATTTAGAAGAAGAATGATATTATGGGAAACTAAAACTCGATAAAGTGTAGAAACAGCCTGAATTGTGTATGTTAACCAAATGAAATAAAACTGGTTTTATGGATTTTTGATGAAGATTCTCCTGCTGGCTTTCCAGTTCCTCACCATTATCCCTGTTCGCGTAAAAGGAGCGGTTACAGAGAAAGAGGTAGGGCGATCAGGGCTCTTCTTCCCGTTGGTCGGGGCGTTTCAGGGGATTATCGGCGCTCTCGCCATGTTTCTGCTTGTACTCCTCTTTTCGGTCCCTGTAGCCTGCGGTCTTGTCGTCTTTATTCTAATCGCAACCAATGGCGGTTTTCACCTTGATGGCCTGGCTGACACTTTTGATGCAATTGCGGTTAAATCCACCGGAAATCGTACGGAAGACAGACAGAAAAGGCTTTCCGTGATGAAAGACAGCGCCACCGGGGCAATAGGGGTGACGGCAATCGTAATGGCCGTGCTGTTAAAATATCTTCTCGTCAGCTCTCTTTTCGAGAAATATGATGCCATGAGTGCGGTTTATCTCGTCTTTCTTATGCCTCTTTTTTCCAAATGGTCAATTCTTCCCGTCATGTTCCATGGAAAACCCGCGCGCGACGAAGGATTGGGAAGAATCTTCGTGGATGGGACCACAAGGGCTGTTTTGCTGCTGTCAACGCTGCTTCTTGTTGTCATTTATGTGTTCGCCGCGCTTCTTTCCTCCATGATCGACCTTCTGCCCTCAATAAACTTCTTGATCGTTTCGGGGCTCTCCCTGTATGCTTTCAGCCTACTCTGGAGTCTCTTCTGCAGTCGGAGATTCGGAGGCCTGACGGGCGACACCATAGGGGCAGCAGGTGAAATCGGCGATCTTCTGTTTCTGGCCATCGCATCTCTCTGGTTCTGAGCAGAAAACGAGAAGGAGAAGAATAATATCGTGACAAGGCTTTTTCTTATAAGACACGGCAATACGATTGATGAAGAGACCAAGAAGATCTACAAGGGAAGCATCGACATTCCCCTTTCCCAGGCCGGAATAAACAAGATGCGCAAGGCAGCCGCTTTCATGTCTGCATTCAGCCTCGACAAGATCTACACCTCAACACTGTCAAGGAGCATTGAGAGCGGCAGGCTCATTGCAGAGGCCCACAAAATGACTTTCCAGATGTTGTCCTCATTTAATGAGGTAAATTTCGGTGTGTGGGAAGGACTGAGCTTTGAGGAGATCAAACAGCAGTACCCGAGGGAATTCTCTCTCTGGATAGAGGACCCGGGAACCCATCCTCCTCCCGGCGGCGAGTCTTTCAGAAGCGCCCGGAAAAGGAGTATGGCGGAGGTCAAACGAATAGTAGCGGCACATGAAGGGCAGACGATTGCAGTGGTTGCTCACGCCGGAATCTTGAGGATTATGATCTTCTCCCTGCTCAGAATGAGATTGTCCCGGCTCTTCCGGATCGGTCAGGACTATGGCTGCATTAACATAGTGGACATTTATGAAGACGGTAATTCGGTGGTAAATCTCCTCAATTTTACGCACTACTGATCCCCGGTTTTCGGTTTTTCGGTTTCCTATCTTCTCATCCTCTTCCTTCCTCACCCTCCCCTGCCCTTCGCAGCCCCTCTTGTGTTAAAATTAATGAAAGATGGACGATCTGCAGGCCAGGGAGCAGGATTATCAGATTATCTCACCAATCCGTTTACTCGCAGAACAGGTCTTTTCCAGAACGGCCGGGGCGGCCCTTGAAAGAGGAAACAGCGTCAGGATCCTCAAGGACGCAGAAGAGAACTATCCCGCATGGATAGAGGCGATAAACGGCGCCGGAAAACACATACATTTCGAAAGCTACATCATTCACGATGACGACGTAGGCCGCACATTCGCAGACCTGCTCGCTTCCAAGGCCAGGGAAGGGGTGCGGGTAAGGCTGATCTACGACTGGCTCGGCGCCCTCGGCAAAACATCCCGTGGCTTCTGGAATAGACTGCGAGCAGCGGGCGTTGATGTTCGCTGTTTCAACCCCCCTCGCCTCGACAGCCCGCTGAGCTGGCTTACCCGCGATCACCGCAAGATGATCTCCGTGGATGGACAAATCGGCTTCGTCACCGGTCTTTGCATAGGCAGGAGATGGGCCGGCAATCCAGGCCGCTCCATTGAGCCGTGGCGGGATACCGGTGTGGTCATCCGGGGGCCGGCGGTCGCTGACATCGACCTCGCCTTCGCCCAGGTGTGGGAGACCATCGGCACACCTCTTCCTGAAGACGAACTGGCAGATCCTGATACAATTCCGGCGGAGGGCGACGTGGCGCTACGAGTCGTTGCGAGCGTTCCGAATACGGCCGGGCTTTACCGTCTGGATCAGCTTATCGCCGCCCTGGCGAGAAACTCCCTTTGGCTGACAGATGCTTACTTCGTGGGCGCCACACCTTACGTACAAGCGTTGAGATCAGCGGCCATAGACGGCGTTGACGTGAGGCTCCTGGTCCCCGGGACTACGGATATCCCCATTCTGAGGGGAATATCGAGGGCTGCATACTATCCGCTGCTCGAAGCCGGGGTCAGGGTCTTTGAATGGAATGGGCCTATGATACACGCAAAAACAGCGGTGGCCGACGGCAGATGGGCCAGGGTCGGCTCGACCAACCTAAATCTTGCAAGCTGGATCGGCAATTACGAGCTGGATGTAGCGGTCGAGGATGAGAATTTTGCCCAGGCAATGGAAGAAATGTACCTGGACGACCTTACCCGCTCGACAGAAATCGTCCTGAGCGAACACGGGCTGCATCCGGTAGTAAAAAGGCCTCGATGGTCCTTGCGACACAAGAAGCTCGGAACGGGAAGCGTGAGTCGCGCAGGGGCCGGGGCAATCCGTATAAGTAGTGCAGTCGGGGCGGCTATCATCAACCATCGGGTCTTAGGCCCTACCGAAGCCAGAATGATGGTGGCGGTAAGCGCTTTGCTCCTCGGCCTCGCGCTGGTCGGCCTACTTTGGCCGGCTTTCATAGGATTCCCTGTAGCGGTTTTCGGGACATGGCTTGCCGTCTCTCTCATCATTCGCGCGCGCCGACTCTATGCCGGCAGAAGAAAAGCAATGAATATCGTTCGGGAAACAGATCAAAAAGAATCAAGCGCCGATTGTACCACCCAAAAGCGAACCGGAACATAGGAATTGTCAGGGCCTTGTTGGCCTTTATCGCTTCGGAACACTTCCCTCCATGCAGGATTTCGTCTTTTTGAAGCAATTAAGGCCGTTTCGAGGTCAGCGACAGTTTGATTTTTTGCCTTCAAAAAAGTATAATGCTCCAAATGGAGAGATGACCGAGAGGCCGAAGGTGCTCGCCTGCTAAGCGAGTGTACGGATTAAACCCGTACCGAGGGTTCGAATCCCTCTCTCTCCGCCACTCAAATCTGCTGCTTTCATCAAACGGGTTTATCGGATTCCTCGGGCGACCCGTTGCTTTTTACATAGTCAAAGATTTATCTTTGCTGTAAGGCTCAGATGAAAAAAAACCTTCCTTCCGACTTTACCAAAAAGGATCTCTTGGACATATTCAAGAGAGAAGAGCGTCCCCTTTCGTTTAACGACATCAAGAACATCGTCCGGTCATGGAAAGACCAAAAGAGGGAAGTGAAGAAGCTGATGAGGGAGATGACGAGAGAAGGATCGCTCGTAAGGCTCAAGAACAATCGGTTCGGCCTTCCCGACGAGATGAACCTCGAAGTCGGCACTCTCTGGTGCACGAAAAGCGGGAACGGTTTTGTGGTCCCCGACAAGGAGGGAGAAAAGGATGTCTTTGTCCCGTCCCGCTTCATTAAGGACGCAATTCACGGCGATAAAGTCGTGGTGCGCATCGAACACATATCACGAGGAAAACGGGAAGGCCGGATCGTCAAGGTGACCGAGAGAAAGACAAAGAATATCACCGGGTTCCTGAAGCAACACAAGGGATTGTTCTTTCTGGTCCCTGACGACGAGAGGATTTCGTCACACTTTATTGTCGAGCCGGGGAAAAAGGCTGCCGAGTTGCGTGACGGCGATCTGGTGGCTGCAAAGGTAACCAGGTTTCCCGATGGAGGAGACCCGGAATGCAAGGTCGTCAAAACATTCAGAGAGCTGGATAACGTAAAAAAGATTTCCCAATTCATCATCCACAAGCAAGATTTGTCGCCCAGGTTCCCGGCAAAAGCCGAGAGCGAAGCCAAACAGGCGCAGCTCAACATCGCCCTCCAGGGCCGCATTGACTTGAGAGATACCGACCACGTAACCATTGACGGTGAATTCGCAAAGGATTTTGACGACGCCGTGCTCGTGGAAAAGACGAAACAGGGTTTCCTGCTCTATGTGTCCATAGCGGACGTGTCCCATTACGTCCAGTCTGATTCCCCGCTTGACCGTGAGGCGTATGTCCGCGGAACAAGCGTTTATTTCCCCGGAAGCGTCATCCCCATGCTGCCGAAGCAGCTTTCCAATGTCATTTGCAGCCTCAACCCCGAAGAAGAGAGAATGACGCTTACCGTGAGACTCGCGTACAACAAGAAGGGTGATCTCCTGCAGGCTTCTTTCGATCAATCTGTCATCAGGAGCGCTGCCCGGCTCACCTATCATCTTGTCGAGGATGTTCTTGTACAAAGAGACAAGAACGCCAGGGGGCACGTCAAGAAATTGCTGCCCCGTCTGGAGCAGATGGGAGTTCTCGCCCAAATTCTGAAGGCAAGACGCGAAGAAAGAGGGAATCTTGATTTCGATCTGCCTGAGCCGGAGGTCGTCCTCGATATGGAAGGCGGCATTAAAGATGTTTTGAGGTCTGAACGGCTTTTCTCCCAGAGCGTCATAGAGGAGTTCATGATAGCCGCAAATGAGGCAGTAGCCCGCTTCATCGCCGATTGCAGGATGCCCCTCATATACCGTGTCCATGAACCACCTGAACGAGAAAAGCTACGTGATTTCGAGAAGTTGTTGAGCATTCTTTCAGTACCTTATAAACCAGATTCGAAAGGCAGACTGCCCCTCCAATCAATACTCAGGAACGTGCGACAGAAAGAACACGAGTTCCTCATCAACCGCATACTACTGAGGTCGATGAAGCAGGCGCGCTATTCTGCTGCAAATCGAGGTCATTTCGGCTTGGCGCTCGACTTTTACAGTCACTTCACTTCCCCTATCCGCCGCTACCCCGATCTTGTTTGCCATCGTATCCTAAAGGCCATAATCGCACACGGTAAAGCGGCAAAGCCCGTTTACGGGGAGGAAGAACTGGAAAGGATGGCCACTCACCTTTCCGACAGAGAAAGGGTGGCGATGGAAGCGGAAAGGGAGACGGAGGACAGGATCAGAATACTCTTCATGAAGGACCGGATAGGACAGGTCTACGACGGCATCATTTCCCATATCACCTCTTATGGATTCTTCGTGGAGCTCTTCGATGTATTCGTTGAAGGCATTGTCCTTCTCTCAACCCTGTATGATGATTACTATGCGTTCGAAGAGGAGAAATTCCGGCTTATAGGCAGGAGAACCAGGCGGATTTTCAGGATCGGGGACCACGTCACGGTCAGGGTTGAAACGGCCGACGTGGAAAAGAAATTGCTTCATTTCAGCCTGCTGAAGAATCGCTAAATTGCCGTTGACGTAGTATTTATGTCGACAAGAGACTGCGAGGAGATTCTCTCAGAGCAAGCGACCCTGCTTGTCCCTGTCCTCTGGTTTGTCCGCGTGTGTCTGCTCCGGCTTTTCTGCAACAGCCTTCGGCTGGGTGCCTGTTTTCGTCGCGCGCTTCACGGGTTTTGATTCCGCTCCGGTTTTTTTTCGCTTTTTTTTCTGTTGATTTTGTTCTCCGGTCGCTTCCTTCGACTGCTCAATAAAGGCCCTTATGTCACTTGCATCAAAGAGGGTGCGCTTGCCGATCCTCACAGGCTTGAGCTTGCCGGATTTCAGCAACCGGTAGAGGGTGGGCCGTGAAATCCTCAGTACATTCATCAGATCTTGCACGGTAAGCAACTTTTCCACGTTGTCGGTCATAAAATAGTCATATCATCTCATGTCATTAATAACAATAAAATAATGAAACCATGAAGGGATTTATGTCTGTTTTGCCTTTGTCACGAACCTTCCGCAACCCGTTCGCTTCCGGCAAGCCACCTTCTCCGACCCGGCGGTCTTCCACCCGGGCTCCTTTGCTTCGCCTGCGTTACTTATCCAGCACCTTTCTCACTTTTCTGAGCAACTGTCCGGGCGCTATGGGCTTGGAGACGAATTCGAGCATTCTATCTTCTATACCCTTATCAAGGACGAGGTCCCTCGTATAGCCGCTTATGAAGAACGCTTTTATGGCAGGATTGGTTTTGCGTATCTCATCGTAGGCCGCCCTTCCGTTTTTTTCAGGCATGACCGAATCAAGGATGAGGAGATCGATTTTCTCCTTGCTTTCGTTGAATTTTTCGACTGCATCCTCACCGTCCACCGCTTCGATAACGGTATACCCGAATCTTGTAAGGATCTCTTTTATAAGGTGCCTCACATCCTCGTTATCCTCGGCCAGGAGAATTGCTTCATGTCCCCGCTCAATCTCATCGGGAACCGGTCTCTCCTCTTGATGCGGCCGAACCAACGCGGGGAGATAGATGCGGAACGTCGTCCCCAGGCCGGGTTCGCTGTATACCGTAACAAATCCGTTGTGCTGCTTGACAATACCGTAGACAATCGAAAGGCCGAGGCCGGTCCCCTTTCCCACTTCCTTTGTAGTAAAGAACGGCTCGAATATCCGTTTCCTAGTCTCTTCGTCCATGCCCACACCTGTGTCGGATACCGACAAAACCCCGTACCTTCCCGGTTTATCAATCCCGTACATGTGGCTCAACTCGTCATCCAGGTCTACCGATCTTGTCTCTATGGTGAGGCTGCCACCCCCGGGCATGGCATCCCGCGCGTTGGTGGCGAGGTTGAACAGGATCTGATCCATCTGGGTAGGATCGGCCACTACAATAATATCTTCATCGTGGAGCATCGTTTTCAGAACGATGCTCTCGGTGAGCAGTCGCGTGAGAAGTCTGGCTGTTCCTCTCACCATCTCGTTGATATCGACCGGTTTTAAACATTGAGGCTGCCGTCTGCTGAAGGTCAGGAGGCTGTGAGTGAGATCGGCTGCCTTGGCTGAGGCAGACAGTATATTGCTCACATAGGTCTGCAGGGGGTTTTCCCGGCCCATCTTCATTTGCAGCAGGGTTCCGTACCCTGTCATTGTAGTGAGGAGGTTATTGAAATCATGGGCCACACCGCCCGCGAGCATCCCGATGGCCTCCATCTTCTGCGATTGGAGCAACTGGGATTCAAGGGTTTTTTCACGGGTAATGTCTATAACCGTAGACGTAGCCGCCGGTCTCCCCCGATAGATCATCCTTCCGCCCAGAAGCTTGATGTTGATTACCCGCCCGTCTTTTCGAAGGGAACGAAACTCGTAGCCGACGTAATCCGCCTCGCCCTCCAGCCTTCGCCTCAGATTCTCTTTCACCAGATCTATGTCATCCGGATGAATGGTAGCCAGGACGTCCAGTTTGTCGACAACTTCCTGATACTCATACCCGTACATCTCGCACCAGCGCTTGTTCACGTAACGCATCACACCATCCTGTACGATGCAGACGCCGACAAGGGAATTCTCGACGACCATCCGGTACTTCGCCTCCGATTCCTGGAGGGCCTCTTCGGATCTCTTTTGGTTGGTTACATCCACCGCAGTAAAAACCAACCCGGCTGAAATATCTTTCGGGTCTATGGCAGCGCCCCTGAGGTGGACGTCCCTGATCTCTCCGTTTTTGTGCACCCACTTCGTATCGATGACCCCGATGCCGCTCTTTTCGATACCGTCCAGTATGATCCTTCCAACGCGGGCGAATTCCTCCTCACTTGTGTAAAAGGCCTTTGCGCCGCCCTCCTTCAGTTCCTCGGCCGTGTACCCCGTGATAGCGGTCATAGCTTCGTTCATCCACTCGGGTACCCTGTCAATGCTGGTAATGGCAATACCTACAGGGGCTGCAGAAAAAACGGACCTCAAGGTAGACTCGCTTCTCCGCAATGCTTGTTCCGCTTGTTTCCGTTCAGTAATATCTTCCGCAATGCCTTGGTAATAGACGATCTCCCCCCTGGCGTTCCTGACCGTATGACCGCTCATGGAGATCCAGATCCTGCTCCTGTCCCTCCGGTAGAGCTGCACCTCAAAATTGGATACCGAACCGTTTTTCTGGTAAAGCTTCTTCAGGCGTATCCTGTCCACAGGATCCACGTACATCTGCGACTCTATATCGGTAAAGGTCTCAATCAGTTCGGCAGCCGACTCGAAACCGTACATTCTGGCCAATGCAGGATTCGCACTGATAAAACGGCCGTCAGGAGCGGTCCGGAATATGCCTTCCGTCGCACTCTCAAAAATCTCGCGGTACTTTTCCTCACTTTGTCTCAGCGCTTCTTCAGCCTGTCCGCGCTCGGTGACGTCCCGGAGATATGCAAGCGACGCGGGACCGTCCTGATAGGTGATGTTAGTTGCCGATACCTCGATATCGATCGTCGACCCATCCTTCCTGATGCCTTTGAATTGATATCTCTTCGGGACGGCCTCTCCTCTTTGTCGCCGGATGTTTATATCGTTTACGAACGCCAGATCGTCGGGGTGCACCACCGAAGAAAGAGGCTTTCCAATAACCTCTTCGCGGCTGTCCCAGCCAAAAATTTCAACAAACCTTTGGTTCACATAGGTGTGGAGATCTCCCGTCATGATGGCAACCGCGTCGTTTGAACTCTCTATAGCCACACGGTAACGCTCTTCCGATTCTTTTAGCTGTGCCTCGGCCTTTTTGCGCTCCCTGATGTCCTTCCACGAGGTGCACAGGATCTTCCTTCCGTGAATCGGTATCACGGCAAGCGAGACTTCGACCCAGAATTCTTCACCGTCGAAGGTACGGCGCATCCATTCGAAGCAAGCCGAGCCTTCCTTCAGGGCAGCGCCAATAAGCTCCTCAGTCTTTTCGGACGACAGCCGGCCGTCCGGCTGCCTTCGAGGCGAGAGATCGGACGGACCAAGTCCGATTAATCGGTTTTTGTCGGAGCAGCGCATCAGCTTTAATGCTGCTTCGTTGCAATCTATGTAGGTGTTTTTTTCGGCATCCAATAGAAGGATGGGGTCTGCTGATTTCTCGAAGAGAAGCCAGAACTTTTCCTCGCTTTCTTGAAGCGCCTGCTCGGACTCTCTGCGTTCGACTTCCGCTTTCCGGAGCTCTTCAACTTGTTCGCGGAGTTCCAAAAGCTCGCTGAGAAGCTCGTCGCTACTTTTGTCCTTGCCTTCCTCCATCACACCCTACAGGATCAGTCATCTTTGGAAGTATGTCGCATTTCTTAGCTTTCTCATGACGACTGCATGAGACTTCCCGTTGGGAAATCTGCTTTCCTCCAAGGTCTGTATTACATCAAACCACAGAGATAATACCATAAACCGAAATCCCATAGTTTTTATCTTTTTAGACCTTTTTAGATCACAACATAATCCAACTTTGCTCAGGCTCCCTTTGCATAGAGGAGCCTGAGGTTAAACTCAGCCTCGGCGCCTCTCACGCCCCGGGCTCGTCCCGGAGAGCGGGCGGCAGGAACGGTATTGCGTTTGGCAGAGGAATGGGCGAAGGTGGACGGCCGGACAAGGAATGCTTATACAATCATTATGTCCATTCCTCCCGGCTTTCACGACCTGC
>MVRP01000022.1 GCA_002067405.1 Syntrophorhabdaceae bacterium PtaU1.Bin034
TGGTCTCGGCCCTTTCCCCGTTCAGGATGTTGATATCGATCAGGGCTCAAGTTCAGCAGTCATTGCCGATACCACTCTCGCCCAGCCTCTGACCCAATTGCCGAAGATATATCAGGCGAACAAGATTGCCCATGCAGATCAGAAGATTGCAGCGGCCGAATTGGACAAGGCCAGGGATGATGTTGTCTTTGCCACCCATAGACTCTACTATGGCTTGGTCATAGCCAGGAAGCAGAAGGACGCAGCTTCCGCCGCCGTTGCAGCCGGTGAACAAGCCCTCCGTGAAGCGAAAGACGCTGTGGCTGCGGGAAATGTGCTCGAGGTCGCCGCTATCGGCAGCAATGCGGTTCTCCTCCAGAACAAACACTCCCTGCTTTCCGCAGAGATTCAGATAGCAGATCTCAACTCGGAATTTAGTGACCTCCTGGGCTTGCCCCTGGATACGGAGATAGACCCTGTCGATCCCCCACCGCCTGAGCCTCCTGCGAATACCCGTGAAACATACGTGCAGGAGGCCCTTGAAAAGAACCCGGAAATAAAAGCCGCACGGGAAAGCCTCGAGAAGGCACGAAGCGGCGTAAAGGCTGCGCAACTTGATTACGTCCCTGATATAACCGCCTTCGGCCGTCATATCTATCAGGACGGGGTTCCCTTCCTAACGAACAATATTGGTATTTTTGGTGTCAAGATGACGTGGGATATCTTCGATTGGGGTAAACGACGGAGTGTGGCAGCTCAACGCAGGGAGCAACTCACACAGGCGAACGAGAACCTTCACCGCGTAAAAAAACGGATCGAGGTAGAAGTTGACAAGGCATACAGGAAACTGGAACAGACAAAGCGCCTGATCGACGTCGCCCGCGAATCCCTGGCGCTGCAAAGGGAAAACCTGCGGCTTAAAAAAGATGGGATAAGGTCAGGGACGGCTACGGAGGCTCAATACGCCACTGCGGTTGCTTCAATGAAGAAGGCAGAGTATGAAGAACTGCAGGCTCTTCTTGGCTACTATCTGGCCGTAGCGGATCTTAGGCGCATAATCGCTTCGCATCCCAGCCCCTGACCGTGCAGCAGTAGATAAACTGCTGGGAGCAATATTTGCGATAGCACAGCAGGACCGAAGACAAGAATGTCTCTCGTACACCCTGATACCCTCTTTGGCTTGATCACGTCGCTGGCAACGTCCCGAGCTATGTTGTGGCCATAAAGGCTATGCGGTAGCTGGTCGGGATCTGAGAGACCGAATTCTACATAGGCCCGCAATGAGGCACCCAGAACACGAAATTCTCTACAGGAAGTACGCATTAAGCACATATTGCTGCACCATACGGTGAGTATTGAAGAAAGAGCCGTTCAGGGCAATGCAATGGCGCATGATGTCTACAAACCGGGCATTGTCGTTGTAGAACAGGGGAATGATTGTTTCCTCCAGCTTGTCGTAGAGAGAGACTGCATCCCTCGAGGAGTCGGGCCGTGCCTGCTTACGGCGCGGGTCTTCCCCGATGAACCATCCGGTGACCCCTTCGATCCACCCTTCTATCCACCAGCCGTCCAGAACGCTGAAGCTTGGCACCCCGTTGAGTGCCGCCTTCATCCCGCTCGTACCCGATGCCTCCATGGGCGGCTCGGGTGTATTGAGCCACACATCGACACCTGATGCGATCATCCTGCCCATACTCATGTCGTAGTTGTGGAGATAAGCGATCTTGATGCTGTCCTGCAGGGCTTCTTTCATCTGCCATATCCGGGCGATCATCTCCTTTCCGCCGCTGTCCTCGGGGTGCGCCTTGCCCGCGAAGACCAGTTGCAGCCGGCCTGCCTTCTCGACCACCTTTTTCAGCCTTCCCGGCTCGGAGAAAATGAGGTCCGCCCGCTTGTACGTAGCCGCTCTACGAGCAAAGCCGATGGTAAAAGAGTCCGCGCTCAACCCCGTGTTCGTCTCTCGGTTTACGTATTCTATTAACCTCTTTTTTGCCTCCAGGTGGGCATTCCAGATGTCCTCTTTAGGGATGGAAAGGGCGTATCGCAGGCTGAAAGGGTCTTGCCGCCATCCGGGAATGTACGAGTCGTACAGCCTGCAGAAAGGCTCCGAGGTCCAAGTGGTCGCATGGACCCCATTGGTGATCGAATGGATCGCGTATTTCGCGAACATCAGGCTCGCGACCTCGCGGTGTTGTTTCGCAACGCCATTTATGTAGTGGCTCGAATTGAGCGCGAGGAGCGTCATGTTGACCGTTCTGTCCGGGCGCACAAGGTCCCTCAAATTGGTCAGCTCTTCTGGAATGTGGAGCACGCGGCGGGCGACCTCAAGCACAGAAGCATCCTCCAGGTTGAACTGTTCGTCGCTCTCTCTCACAACGCGCGAGACGAGATCGACCGGGAATTGATCGTGCCCGGCGGGGACGGGAGTGTGCGTAGTGAATACGCACTTCTCCCTGACTGCCGCGATGTCTTCGCCCGTGATAGAGGTCCTTCCCGATTTCTTCGCGTGCTGCGCGCAAAGCTCGATGGCCAGGAAAGCGGCGTGACCCTCGTTCATGTGGTACCGCCTGATCGCGTCATATCCGAGGGCATTGAGCATTCTCACTCCCCCGAAACCGAGAACGACCTCCTGGCAGAGCCTGTAGCGCTGATCACCCCCGTAAAGGCAGTAGGTGATCCTCCTGTCTTCATCAGAATTTTCTGGAAGGTCCGTATCGAGGAAGTAGACGGCCACCCGGGAACCGGTCACGCCCTCTACATAATAGCGCCAGGGACGGATATAGACAGGTCTTCCCTCTATTGTTACCGTTGCGCGCCCAGGCATTTCCTCTATGTAGTCGTCGATCATCCAGCGGACCGGCTCTTCCGTCTGCCTGCCCTCGCCGTCCAGCTTCTGGTAGAAATAGCCCTTTCTATAGAGGAGCGTGACGGCGACCACCGGTACGCCGAGGTCGGCGGCAGAACGAATGGTATCGCCGGCAAGAACGCCGAGGCCCCCGCTGTAGGTGGGCATGTCCGCGTCCACGGCTATCTCCATCGAAAAATATGCTATCGTCGGCTTTTCGTCCATATGCTACCTCCGTTTTTTGGCAACTTTCGTTTACGAGATACTCCCATAATCTCTTCTACCTTCAAAAGGAAATCGGCAGTGAGCGAGCTCTTGAGGACAAAACCTTCAGCCGGAGCTACATCGTTAGGAAAGGATACGTCGAAAGCAAGGCAAAGAAGGACTGGTACCAACGCATGGTCTTCCTTAATGCCCGACAATATGTCCCATCTGTGCCGTCCCCCGATCCACGGATCAAGAATAATCAGATCGGGCCTCGAGCGGCCGACCGCTTCCTTGAAGGCGGCTGCATCTTCCACGGTAATAACGTCATATCCACTTTCAACAAGTTCAAGAGTGTAAAATTGCCTGACCCCTGAGTTCTCGTCTATTATCATTACCCTCGGTTTCCGATCCCTTACCATGATTTCACCTCCGGCTCCGGCAATATTTTATTGTTGGCTCGCAATGTTTCGTGCGGTCTTCTCTTTCGCCCCTTTCCTCCTGCAGTTTCAGCCCTTACCAGTCGCCAATCGGACAGATGAGCGTCTGCGGGTCGTTTTCTTTTAACGGCAGAAGGCATAGAAGGAGGAATATGAAGGAAATCGCAAGCAGCGATTCGGGGTACCGTACATTCTTCCGCTCCTGTTTGGCCGCCTGGCGTCTCGTCTTTGATTATGTCCCCTGTCGGTGGTAACGCGGGGATCAATTCGTCAACACTTAATGCTTGAGCTGTTATGGTATCGCTTCGGACGCCTTTGACCTTTGGTCCCCAGCTTGTCAGGTTTACTGGTTGGGAGTGAGCATCGTGCACCCTGCTTCCCTTCATCTCTCTATTGTTCGCCTCTAACTTTCCGCCGCGAGGGTGCCTCATCGTTCACCACACTGCTTATTCTGCAGCCTCTGCAAGATGGCATTGACGATCAACGCCATGACCAACAGGTAGACGCCATCCACAGGCCGACCGTTACGCACTACTCCTTCGTCATGCCTTTCGTCTGTGCTGCCGATCCGCAAAAGAGGGCGTCGCCGGCTGTTGCCATCTTTCTCAATTCTCCTCGCGGCTATTCTTCCGATACCGCTGTCTCGACCCACACGGAATGGTTGAGCAGCCCCAGTGACTTCAAAGAATAAGAAAGCTGCTGCCCGAGAGAACTCGGCTGTGGTCTCTGGCGCTTGATGTCCCAGAAAATGTGGATGCTTAAATCGGTTTCCACCCATGGAATCGCGATAGATCCTCACTTCCACAGGATGGCCGGCCGGGATTCGAGGATCTGGGCCAGTAATTCATCCACGATTGGCCTGTTGACTTTTCCGAGGGAACTTAAGGTTATGACTTCAAGCCACTTCATCGTCATTGACCTGAATTTATCCGTTAGCGAGGATCGTACCCCAAGTTGGTTTTTCTCTGTAAATCTGCCGAGACTGACCTCCAGCCCCATTGGTTCGAGACAGCGGAAGCCCCGGTTAACCGGGGCTTCCGCCAAAGCCGGCCGGCCGGCCGCTCGCTTCGCACTCTTTCCTCGCCTTGACTACCGCTTCGCACTCTTTCTTCTTGTGGACAACGTAATTGTGTATCCATCCGTATTCCCCCATGTTCCGACCCCACTCGTCGCTCAACACTCTATAGCAGTCGTCCCATTTGGCGGCCCACACTTTAGAGCATTCGTCCTCGCGGGTTTCTGCTCTCGCAACTGAAAGGTTCGCTGTGGCTGCCTCCACCGTGAGAAGACCGACCGTAATCACGGCCACCAGAACGTGTTTTGCTAAAGCCTTCATGAGTTGCCTCCATACTGTTTATTTTGTTTTGTTCCCAAGTGGATAACAGCAATACCGATACCATTTCAAAAAAGGCTGCGATTTCAATCACATATGCACACGGGACTCTGTATTGCTGTGTAGTGATCACTCTATGGGACAAATTATGCTATCCTATAGCATAATTTTATATTATGGTTAAACTCGTCTTTCATGTCGAGAAAGGAGAGAGGAATCATGAACATGGACAAGGCCGTTTTTTTTCAGGAAGCAACTTTGCGCCTGTGCAGCAGCCTCGAAATCGAAACGGCTTTGAGGCGTTCTTTTGACTATATAAGAGGCTTTATCCCGGCAGACGGAATGACCCTGAGTATACTGGATGTCGAGTTGAATGTCCTGCGGCATGTGGCATCGGTCCAAGACAACCTTCCGAACGTGTCGGGACAGGTTTGGCCTCTGCCCCAGAAGGGGCGAAGTGAAAGGGCAATTTTTTTGAAAGGACCGGAAACAATCCGAATCATGAACGGGATCAATCCGGCGCTGGGGATTGATGAGCTACGAGAAAGAATCGGCCTCCGAGCCGATATCTCGGTGATGAGCATGGTTCTGGAGATCGAAGGGAATCGGGTGGGCAACGTTCTGTTGACCGCCATTGGCCTGGATCGATATACCAGTGAGCATGCCGAGTTGCTCGAGCTTCTGCGGGAGCCCTTCGCCATTGCCATGTCCAACACGCTTGAACACCAAGAGGTCCTTCGATTGAAGGATATGCTGGCCGACGACAACCGATATCTGTTCGCGGAGCTGCGTTCAGTCTCAGGCGAGGAAATCGTCGGGGCGGATTTCGGCCTGAAGAGCGTGATGAAGATGGCCGAGCAGGTTGCGCCCCTCGACAGCCCTGTGCTATTGCTCGGCGAGACCGGTACAGGGAAAGAAGTTATAGCCAATGCGATCCATTATTCATCAGGGAGAAAGGATGGACCTTTCATAAAGGTAAATTGCGGCGCCATCCCCGAGACCCTTCTGGACAGCGAGCTCTTCGGGCATGAAAGGGGCGCTTTTACTGGGGCTGTCACACAAAAGAGGGGACGTTTTGAACGGGCGAATAAAGGCACTATCTTCCTGGACGAAATCGGAGAACTTCCACTTCAGGCCCAAGTGAGATTGCTACGCGTCCTTGAAAATGGGGAAATCGAGCGTGTGGGTGGAGCAAATTCCATACGGGTAGACATCCGCGTCATATCGGCCACGAACAGAAATCTGGATGAGATGGTCGCCTCGGGGAGGTTCCGGAAAGACCTATGGTTCCGCCTTAATGTCTTTCCCGTTATGATTCCCCCACTGAGGCATAGAAAAGAAGATATCCCGGCCCTGGTGCATCACTTTATTGAGCATAAATCAATAGAGCTCAAACTCTCTGAAAAACCGGTCCTCACACACGGCATAATGGACAGGATCATCGCCTATGACTGGCCGGGCAACGTGCGGGAGCTTCAAAACATGATTGAACGGGCCCTGATCCAGTACCAAGGTGGCACCTTTTCATTTGAAACGCTTCTGCTGCCTGACGATTCCGGATATCTCAGACGCGCTCAGGACCCGGGCCGAGGTCGGCCTATCCTTTCATTGGCGGATATCAACGCTCGACACATCAGGCAGGCTTTGGAAATGGCCGGCGGAAAGATCAATGGGCCGGGTGGAGCGGCGGAAATTTTGGGGATTAACCCCAATACGCTCCGGAAGCGAATGAACAAACTGGGGATTCTGTACGGAAGAAGGAGTTGGCAACCTTACTCTAAGGAACCGGCATAGGGTATGTGCGAGACTTCACCTGTGCTGAAGCAGCTGTTTTAAGAGGCGATTACCATCTGTAATAGGATAAGTTAGTGAAATAGCTCATGTTTTGGCACTCGCTTTCAGGAAGCAGTTGGATGTGACTGAATATCCTGTATCTCTTTGCGCAGGCACATGTTTTTCGCCTCGAGCTGCTCTTTCAAGGCCTTTATCTCATCAAGGGCTTTGTGCAAGGGGTCGTTCTGCCTGTTTTCGCGCGAGGGTGCTCGCAAAAATGTCGCCAATTACCTCTACCCGGTCTATCAATTGACGTATCAATTGACGGGGCCAGACCACATACCGTCCAGGAATGGGTGCGATCTGAAGAATGGTTGCCCTATCCACGCCGAGGAACTTCACGACCGCTTCAAGTCCCCGTAGGATTTCTGCATCCATTTTTGAGATGGGAAGATTGATGAGTTTGGTGAAGAGTTCGGAAAGAAGTCGCTCGAAACAGAGGAGCGTGGGTTTAGGGCCGTCGACCGCTACGGAAACGCAGGGCAGGCCGTCTTTCACAGCTTTCCGACCCGTTTTGCGCGGGTTCGCCAATTTTTCAAGTCTGACGACGTGCCGACGCATTTCTGTCAATTCTTCGATAAGCTGTCTCTTTGTCTTATTCCTGTCCATTATGGGCAAGCGTGTGGCACATTCTCTTGCAGTGCCGCACGCTAAGTCTGCCCTGAAACAAAAAACTGTGTCAACCCCTGGCTACACTCGCCCTCTGTTCGGTGCTGGAGACCTGCTATTTTACAAGGTTTGAGAAAACGAAGACCGTCCAGTACGGAGAAAGCATGAGCAGGATAATGGAAATGATATACGCCGGAATATAGTAAAGACCTCCCCGGAAAACCGTGGACAGAGGTATATCCTTGGCCATTCCTGCGACAACGTAACAGCAAATGCCTATTGGCGGCATGATTGACCCCATGGTGGTGACAATCGTAATAATCTGGCCGAACCAGATCGGATCGTAGCCCATCTGGAGAACGATGGGGTAGAAGATCGGAAGCGAGACGAGCAGGAAGGCGAGAGCGTCCATGACGCATCCGCCGATGATGTAACAGATCAATACGACCCACAGAAGCATCCAGTTGGGCAGAGAGAGGCCGCTGATCCAGGTAGCCGCCTCAAAGGGAAGGCGGGTGATGGTAAGGAATCTGCCGAAGATCACCGCGCCTGCAACGATCATGAAGACCAGGCAGGAGATGCGGAGTGTATCGATGATCGATTTCAAGAAGTTGTCCCAGGAGAGCTTGCGACGGATGAGGCATATGACAAGACCGAGGCTGCACGCAGCGGCCGCGGCTTCGGTCGCCGTGACGATGCCGGTGAAGAGGGCGTACATGATGATTGCAAAGAGGATGAGAATATCGATAATGTCGGGAAGGGCTTTGAATCTGTCTTTCCAACCGCTCCTCTCCGCGCTCGGTCCCCAGTCCGGATGGCGCCAGCATACATAGATGACCGTCGCGGCGATGGCGACGGTGAGAATGGCGCTTGGTATGATATTGCCGAAGAAAAGCTTGCCGATCGATTGGCCGGTATAAAGCCCGTACACGACCAGCACGATGCTCGGTGGTATGAGAACGCCCAGCGTGGCCCCTGCCGCTACCGATCCTGCGCTCAGTTGCGGGTGATATCTATATTTGCGCATTGCCGGGATCGCCACCTGGCTCATTGTCGCGGCCGTGGCGGTGTTGCTCCCGCTGATGGCGGAGAAAGCAGCGCAGGCCATGATCGTCGTGATGGCGAGGCCGCCCTTGTATTGTCCAAACCAGCGATACGTCGCATGATAAAGGCCATCGTTATAACCCGCATAATGGACAAACTCTCCCACGAGAATGAACATTGGAATGACGGTGAGTCCGTAGTTTGAGAAGATGTTCCACATGTCAGTCCCGATCATACCGAGAGCCGCATTGAAATTGGTAACATACGCAACCCCGAGAAAACCTACGATGGCCATCACAAATGCCGCGGGTATCCTGAACAGGAACAGGATTGCAAACATAATAAGAATTCCGTAGACGCCAACGATTGGTCCTGTCATGACCTGTCCTCCATTCTTGTAAGGCCTTTAAGAAAATCGACAAAGCCCGTGAAGGAAAGAGCGGCAAAACCGATGGATACCATGAAGACAAAGGGGTAGAAGATCACTTTGAGCGTTTCCGAAACCTCATGGGACTCATAAATTTTCATTCCGTACACATAGACCTGCCAGGCCACAATCACGAAAAAGACCATGATGACAAGGTTGGCGAGCTTATCGAGAAAACCGGCGACGGCGGGCGGGAACCTCTCCGAAAGGATATCGACGACAATGTTGCTTTTTGTTTTCTGGGTAAAGCCCAGGGAAAAGGCGATGACCACCGCACCCAGGAAAGCGACTATTTCGTAAGTGCCGCGAAAGGGCAGGTGAAAGATTCTGAGAACGACGTTTGCCGTTGCAAGGGTCATGAGGGCGAGAACGGAAATACCGCCCAAAATAACCAACGCTTTATTGATGTACCTGTTCAGTGATTCGAGAAGCTTCATTCATTTCCTCTCTTGGTTCTTGGTATTGTCAAAACATGTCCTGAAAATGCTTTTTTCAGCACAGATGAATGCTGATGGCTCGCGGACAAAGCCTGCCCCGGACACGATCCGGGCACGGATAGATTCTCTCCGACCGGATGCGAGATAGAGCCACGCATCCGGTCGGCCCCATCGCCTGCGGGCGAAGGGAAGGAGCCTGTCACTTTCCTGCGGCCTGTTTCTCGTACTTGTCTCTCAGCTTGTAGAGATCATTCATGATCTGTTCTCCCGGCATCCCCTTCGCTGTCACCCGTTTTACATAGTCGTCGATCATCGGCTTGACGAGCTTTGGTATCTCGGCCTTTTCAGAGGCCGGAAGCTGAATGACCTGATGATTGTATTTCTGTTTTGACCAGGCAAGTGCTTCCTTTACATGATCGTCCACATATTTCCCCGTCCACTCCGCCTGCTCTCTCCTCAAATCGTCCAAGACCTTTTTGACGTCTGCGGGAAGGGATGCCCATTTATCTTTGTTCATCACCACGGCGAAGGTCACCACAAAGAGGCTCGTGTCAGTGGCATAGGGACAATAGGCGGCGAAATTGAAATCCTTAAGGATTTCCATCGAGGAAACAACGCCCTTGACCACGCCTTTCTGAAGGGCTTCGGGTGTCTCGGACTGAGGCATGGCAATGGGGATACCGCCCAGTCTTTTAACCGCTTCGGCACCCGTTCCCGATACACGCACCTCCATGCCCTTAAGGTCTTTGAGCGATTTTACGGGTTTCACGGTCATAAAATCCGCCGGAGGACAGGTAAAGGCGGTGAGGAGCTTCACCTTATCGAACTCCTTCGGATATTTCTCGATCAGGTCGAAAAGGGCCAAGCTGGCGGCCCTGGCACTCGTGAAACCGACGGGTAAGTCAACCGCCTCGGAAACAGGGAACCGTCCTGGTTGGTAGCTCATGGCAAAGTTGCCGATGTCCGCGGTGCCGGTAATGACACCATCAAAGATGTTCTTGGCAGGAAGGAGGGTGCCGCCCGGAAAAGTCTGGATCTTAACCCTTCCGTTCGTCCGCTTCTCTACCTCTTTGGCCCATCTTTCCATCTGAACACAGGGAAACGTGGTGGCCGGCGGAAAATTCGCGTAGGTGAGCGTGATCTTTGACTGGGCTGCCCCCTGATTCGGCACGACGGCACCGATGCCGAATGCCAGGACAAAAATACTTACCAAAAGCGCGATTCTTGTAGTCATAATGCCTCCCTTCTTTGTCGTTTAGCCGGCACTGCAATGCACCTTGCCCCAACTGCGGACTGCAGTCCGACTTTTATTGTAATGCACCTGCTCGTTTACCTAATCCCTTTGTTTACTTCTCCAATGGCGGAACCTGGCTCTTATCGAAATCCCCGTCAAGAAGCTCGGTAAGAATGCCGCACAGCTTGTCCGGGCGCTGAACAAAGGCATAGCGGTTGCCGAAAAGCTCGCGCGGTTCCTGGTCGATCAACTGCGCCCCCTTGGCCTTCAGTTCTGACAAGGCTTCATCCAGGTTACCCACCTTGTAAGAGATGAGGAAAACTCCCTCGCCCCTCTTGTCAATGAATTTGGCGACTTCTCCCTTTGGCGACGTTGATTCCATGAACTCGACCGCTACCTCGCCGATATAGTAGCGGGCAACCTTTATGTATTCCGATTCGGCGATGTACTCTACTTCCGGCACAAGCTGAAAGCTGTCACGATAAATCTGTTTCGTCCTCTCGAGGTCCTTCACTGCAAAACAAATGTGGTCTATCTTTTGAATCTTCATTGCGCTTCACCCCGCAAAAAAAAGGCGTTCCGCCGAAGGGAACGCCATCGTTTGTGGTACACGCCATTGTGTTCAGTCCCTGTATACAGTATACAAAGTATGGAACGAGCATTCTGGTAACCTGTTCCCGGAAATTCTTCCTGAGCACAGTCGAAGTCGTCCCCGCCGGCGCCATCATTTTTTCTTTTTATTTTTCTCTTCTATCGCGTTAAGTACCTTGTCCGGTGTTATGGGATAATCCTTGATCGGCGCACCTATGGCGTTGCAAATGGCTGAAACGTAAGCTTGTGCAGCCGACATTGCAACAGACATTCCCGCTTCCTTTGCTCCGTAGGGACCTGTGGGATCATGGCTCTCGATGATAATGGAGTTGATTTTCGGCATATCGGGTGCAAGAGGCAATCTGTATTCCATCTGGCCTGGGTTGAGGAGCCTTCCGCCGTCCCATATATGGTATTCGGTAAGCATGCCGCCCTGTCCGCCCATGGTTAATCCGCCCTCGAACTGACCTTCGAGGACTTTCGGGTTAAGGGCAAAACCAACGTCCTGCGATGCCCAGGTCTCCAACACATCTACCAGCCCGGTCTCCGGGTCAACTTTCACCTCTACGATAGTGGTGCCGAAGGAGAAGGTCTCGCTCAATTGGCCGTAAGGATTCTCCACCCACTCCCGACGGGGGTCAACGTTGGGCCAGTATGAGCCTTCGCCGTTTATCGGCTGCCCCTTGCTAAGGGCAATACGAATGGCGCGGGTTATCGGCATGGACCTGTCCGGCTCACCTTTTACGAAAATCTTTCGGTCTCTGGCAGTCAGCTCATCGGGTGTGGCCTCCAGCGGGCCCGAGGCGATCCGGAAGAGCTTTTCCTTTGCATCCTTTGCCGCAAGCCTTACCGCGTTCCCCCCGACAAGGGTCTCGCACATTGAATACGACCCCGGGTCGCTCGGCGTCACCTCAGTATCGGCGCTGATGAGTTGGACGTCCTCGGGCAGAATGCCCAATTCTTCGGCAGCTATCTGGACGAGCATGTTGTCGTTTCCCTGGCCGTTGTCGACGACGCCCGAAATAACGGTGGCGCCGCCGTCTTCATTGAACTTTACAAAGGCCGAGGAGCCGCCTCTGATGCCCATGGGAAACCCGGTCTGAACAGAATTGCATCCTATGCCGATGCCGTGGAACGGGGGAAGCTTGCCCCATTTCTCCTTCCACCCCGCCTGCTCCGCGGTCTTCTGGATCGACTCCGTCATGCCGCAGCTCTGAACGAAAGATTTGGTGGGTGTGTAATCCCCTGTCTGGCGGGCATTTCTCAATCTCATCTCCACAAGGTCTATCCCCAGCTCCTGGCCGATCATATCAAGCTGGAGGTCGACGCCGCAGGCGAATGCCCGGCCGTGGGTTCTGAACATGCCCCTGATCGGTTTGTTTGTGAAGACGCGGTAGCCGTTATACCGCACATTCTCCATCCGATACGCCTGCTCCATACAGAGGAAAGGAACGCTCACGGCGATGGGACCGGTGCTCGAATAGGCCCCTCCATCCATGTGACACGTAATGTCCCGTGAAACGACCCGTCCTTCGCGATCCACCCCTGTTTTGATTGTCGCGATCATTGAATGGGCCTGGCGGGTGGCGACGGTATTCTCCTCCCTGGTGTAGACGATCTTCACGGGCTGACGGGCTTTGCGGGCGAGCAGGGCGCAGATAACGTCTGCGGGAGATATCTCGGAGCGTCCCCCAAAGGCGCCTCCGATGGTAACCTTTCGTACCCTCACTTTGTTGAGGGGCATTTTGAGACAGTTGGAGAGCGGTTTTGACTTCAAGTGCGGTCCTGCATTGGGCATCCAGATGTCGAGGTTGCCCGAACTGTCGAACTGGGCAAGCACCGCATAGGGCTCGGCCTGGAAATAGGATTCTTCCGGGGCACTGAAAACGTCCTCCCGCACATAATAGGAGGACGCGAAACCTTTCTCCACGTCACCCACGTCGATCTTCACGTGAACATTGATGTTGCCGGGATTGGTCTCATGTATGAGGACGGCATTCGGGGCAAGAGCCTGCTCCATGGTGAAGACGGCGGGTAACTCTTCGTACTCCACCTTGATCAAATCGAGTGCTTCCAGGGCCGTGTCTTCATCTACTGCTGCAACGGCGGCAACTTCCTCACCGATGAAACGCACCTTGTCGGAGGGAAGAAAGGCCTGGTCCTGAGTGTAGCGGAAGACACCCCATTTCTCGCCGGAGCTGTCGGCGTGCGTGACAACCGCTCTGACGCCCGGCAGCAGCTCGGCCTTTGATGTGTCAATCCTCAGGATTCGCGCGTGGGCATAAGGTGATCTCAGCACCTTTCCCACAAGCATGCGGGGCAGGGAGAGATCGGCAGTGAAGAGCGCTTCGCCGCTTGCTTTCGCGCTGGTATCGACCCTCTTGGTGCTTTTTCCTACAACGGACAGATCTCCCATTTTTATTTCTCCTTACCTGATGCGGCCTTGACCGCCTCTATTATTTTTGTATAGCCGGTGCACCGGCATACATTCCCCGAGAGCCCGTGCCGTATTTCGTCTTCTGTCGGGTTGGGCTGTCGGTCCAGAAGCGCCTTGGCAGTGAGTATCATGCCGGATGTACAGAAACCGCACTGAATGGCGTGATGCTCGACAAACGCCTCCTGAAGCGGATGCAACTTACCGTTGGACGCGAGACCCTCGATTGTCGTGATTTCCCTGTCCCGGGCGTCGAGCGCGAGGAGGAGACACGATCGGACCGGGGCGCCGTCCAGAAGGACCGTGCATGTTCCGCATGCGCCCTGGCCGCAGCTTTCCTTTGCGCCCGTAAGGTGAAGATGTTCTCTCAACACCTCCAGGAGGGTTTCATAGGGATACGCAAGAACCTGATGTACCTGTCCGTTTACCTTCAGAACAAAATTGGTTTTGCCGATCTTTGTCATCATACATTTGCCTCCTGGGCATCGCGAAGGGCTTCCTCGATTGCCCGTTTGGTAAAAACCGTCACCATTTTTCTCCTGTAAGAGCCGGGAAGGGCAAGGTTGTCTATTGGTTTTGCTGCCCGTAAAGCTGCTTCGGCAGCCTTTTCGACCTGAGCCTTGTCCGGGCGTGTTCCTATCAGGAAAGATGATGCCTTTTCAACGAGAACGGGAGCCGGACCGACTGCGCCGATCACGACCCTGGCCTCCTCAATGACACCTTTTTTCGAAAGGGAAACGAACACCGACGCGGATGCGAGAGGGTACTCGAGGCCTTTTCTCATCCTCAGTTTCTGATAGGAAGAACCGTATGTTCCCTTGGGAATAGGGATCATGATGTCGGTGAGCAGCTCGTCGTCGTTGATATGCAAAGGGTTCTTTCCTTTGCCGGAGAAGAGCTCCGCAACCGATATTGTCCTCGATCCGCCCGCCTTCTGGAGCACGGCTTGTGCGTTGAATGCGATGAGCGAGGGGGCGAGGTCCCCCTGATAGACACTTAAACAGTATTTGCCGCCCTTAATGGCCTGACAAACTTTTCCTCCCTGTTTCAGGCAATGAGGTGCGGCATCCCTCACAAGCTGAGACTGATTGTAAAAGAGACAGCGGGTGTCCTGAAGGAGATTGCCGCCGATAGTGGCAATATTCTGAATCGGGGGTGCGCCGACGAGACCCGCGGACTGGCTGATACTTTTAAAAGCCTGCGAAATATCGGGTGATTCAATGATTTCACGAAGCGTCGTGCCCGCAGAGATAACAATCTGGCCTTTTTTTTCCCTGATTCCGGTAAACCCCGCCAGTCCCCCGAGGCTCATCACGTAATCCGGGGTTACGAGCCTTTGTCGCAAACGATTGATTATGTCCGTTCCTCCGGCAACTATCTTTATCTTCCCCTGATGCCGGATCATCAGGTCGAGGGCCTGGTCTTTTGTTGTCGGACCGAGGTATTGAAATGGTGGTAACCTCATCGTGCTCTTCCTCCTGTTTACTATCCTGTATTACGCTCAAAAGTTCTTGACAAATAATGCCATGTTTCACTATACTGGAACGGTATATGGTATACCGTATACAAATATAATATTTCAACATATTACCGGGTATCATGTAGTGGTGTCAATCTAAAAAGTAGGGTAAGCGAAATTTCTCCCTGCACGGATTTTAAATGAGCATTCCCATAAGGAGGAGTTAATGGATATTTTCAGAAATATGACGATGTTGTCTCTTGAACAGGCTACGGTGCTTCCCTACTTGAGCTACCGGCTTGCAATGGACGGAATACGGGTGATACGCCTCGAGCATCCGGTCTACGGCGATCCCAATAGGATGATCGGAGAGAACCGGCTGGGTGAAGAAAGGATGAATACTTACTTCATGGCCATAAATGCAGGGAAAAAGGCGGTTACCCTCAACCTTGGTTCGCCCCGGGGGCAGGAATTGCTGAAAGAGCTTCTTGTCAAGCTGAAGGTCGATATATTTGCCACGAACCAGCTTCCCCGAAACTACGAGAAGCTCGGGATAGACTACGAGACGCTGAAGGCCGTTAAACCGAATCTCGTCTGGGTGGGACTTACCGGGTTCGGGCCAGAGAGCAACGAGGCAGCCTACGACCCGATTCTGCAGGCCAGAGGAGGGCTTATGGAACTGACCGGCAACGCCGGGGAAGATCCCCAGGTGCTCGGAATCCCGCTGCCTGATATGGGCACGAGCGAGCATGCATACGGCCTTGTTATGAAAGCCCTTTGTAAAGGGGCAATGACAGGTGAAGGTGAAAGAATTGACGTATCCATGTTCATGTCCACCACCTCATGGCTCACTGTAGCCGCAACCCTGACCAAATCTTTCGGTAACAAGATCACCCGCCGCGGCAATACCCACGAGTTTTTTGCGCCTGTCTCAGTGTACGAAACAAAGGATGGCTACGTTTACCTGGCTGTAGGAAATGACCGGCAATGGAGCTCCTTTACCCAGCTTCCCGGCTTTGAAAAACTTGTACGGCCCGAGTACGAAAAGAACAAGGGTCGAATCAGCGACGTAACGAACCTTAACCGGCAGATCAACGAGTGCACGAAGACGAAGAAGACGGACGAGATGATAGAAATGTGCAACAAGGCGACCATCGCCATATCGAGGGTCAACACTATCGAAGAGGTCCTTGAGGACCCATATGTGAAGAAAGCGCTTCTTACCTCGACGGATCCTGTTACCAAGACGAAGATATGGATGGCACCGCCGCCTTTTATGACATCTTTCCTAAAAGAGAGCGGTCAGCAAATGACGTTTCCGCCCAGGTTCGGCGAGCATAACAGCGAGATATACAGTTCGATCCTGGGCTACACCGAAGCACAGCTCAAGGAGTTCCGGGAAAAAGAGGTCATCTGACGAGCAGCAGAGTACCGGGTGTGTCGTGTCCGGCAGGCTTGCACAAAAGATATTGGAAGGTGACGAAAAGAGCGCTGCCCGTCTTATCTCGCTTATCGAAGAGGGAGAGCAGGAGGGCTACCGTGAGTTGTCGTTGCTTTACCCTCATACCGGCAAGGCCCACGTAATAGGCGTAACCGGACCACCGGGAGCAGGGAAGAGTACCATAACAGGGAAGCTTGCGGTGGTTCTGGCAAAAGAGGGAAAGAAAGTAGGGGTGGTCGCTATCGATCCTACAAGTATGCAGGGCAAAGGCGCATTACTCGGCGACAGACTTCGGATGAAAGATGCCGAAAGCGAGGGCATTTTCATACGCTCCATGGCGAACAGGGGATATTCAGGAGGGATGGCGCGCGCGACGGCAGGCGCAGCCTGCGTTCTGGAAGCCCTGGGCAAGGACACGGTCATTGTGGAGAGTCTCGGCGCAGGGCAGGCGGAAAAGGATGTCTTCTACCTCTGCGATACGACCATAATTGTCTTTACCCCGGACTACGGCGACGAAATCCAGCTCCTGAAAGCCGGCCTTATGGAAATAGGAGACATCGTGATCGTGAACAAAGGCGACCTCCCGGGAACCGCTGAAGCACAACGCGAGCTCTCCATATGCGCATCCACGCGAATTGGCACTGACGGCTGGACACCTCCGGTGCTCGTAACGAGGGCGGATAAAGGCGAAGGTCTCACCCAGGCGGCAAAGGCGATCAATGACCACTGGAGCTTTCTTGGCAGGGAACGAAGACAACAGAAAAGAAAAGAAAAGACCAGAACCTTCGTCGAAGACCTCGTGAAAGAAGAGATGTGGACACGGTTCAGCAGCGCTGTAAGAGGTGACAAAGAGTGCATCCGCATAACCGAGGATGCGATCAACAGAAAGATCGATCCCTACAGCGCAGCCCGACAGATAATCGAAAAGACGCTCTTGACGATTAAGACACCTACAGAAGATTAGGAGTAGTAAGTGGACTTCAGATTCACCGACGACCAGAAGTTTTTCAAAGACCAGATATCGCAGGCCTTGCGTCGCCTCGCGCTCCCCCACGCCGAAGAGATAGACCGGCACGACTCCTTCCCCCTCGCTCTCTTCAAAGAACTGGGGGCATTAGGCTACTACGGCATCAGATACCCTGCAGAGATCGGCGGCATGGGAGCCGACTGCGTCACCTTCACGATCCTCGCGGAAGAGGTTGCCAAAATATCAATAGGCCTGGCAGCAACAATAACCATGCAGTGCCTCATGGGCACCGATTTCATCTACCGGTTCGGCACGGAAGAGCAAAAACAACACTGCCTCATTCCCGCGATAAAGGGAGAAAAGATAGGTACCATTGCCTTCACCGAACCCGACTGCGGCTCGGACCTGGGGGCCACCAAGACCCGGGCAATAAAGGACGGCCATACTTACATCATTACGGGAAGGAAGATGTGGATCACGAACGCGCCCATCGCCGACTTCGTCACCGTAGCCGCCACGGTCGACCCGGAAAAAAGACTCGACGGGCTCTGCTTCTTCCTCATCGAGAAAGGAACACCCGGCTTCTCTATCGGACAGAAAATCCCCAAGATGTCGGCCAGGGGATCCCAAACTGCCGAAGTGATCCTTGACGAGTGCCGCATACCGAAAGACAACCTCCTCGGCATTGAGGGAAAAGGGGCGAAACACCTGAACGATATCTTAAGTGAAATAAGGACGATGATCGCAGCCCTCGGCCTCGGCCTATCGAAGGCTGCGTTTTCCGCAGGCCTGAAATACGCAAAGGAACGAGAGGCCTTTGGCCGGAGCATAGGCAATTTCCAGCTCATCCAGGAAAAGATCGCCGAAATGGAAATGCGCATCAAAGCATCGGAATTCCTCACCTATCACGCAGCCTGGCTGAAAGACAACGGCATATTGACGGGCAAAGAGGCGGCCATGGCCAAACTCTACTCAACAGAGACCGCCTGCTTCGTCGTCGACGAAGTAACACGGATACACGGCGCCTACGGACTCGCAGAGGAATATCCGGCCCAGAGGTACTTTCGCGACGCGAGATTCCTCCTGTTCGGCGGAGGGACGTCCGAGATACTCAAAACTATCATCGCGCGAGATACGTTGAGAAAACCGGATCACCGGTACGAATAAAAGGAGGATGTGTATGGATTTCGCCTTGACGGAAGAACAGGAATTTTTCAAAAAAATGATCACCGACACCGTTGACAAGATGGTCGTCCCCAAGGCGCGGGAGATCGACGAGAAGGACGAATTTCCCTGGGAGTTGTGGCGGGAATTCAGCAAACTGGGGTATCTTGGGCTCCGGTATCCCGAAGAGATCGGAGGCATGAATGCGGACCCGGTGACCGCCATGATCTTTTACGAACAGATAGCGAGGGGATCGGTCGGATTTGCGCAGAGTGTCATCATGAACATCCTCATGGGTACCTATTTCGTCTACCGTTTCGGTTCTGGAGAGATAAAGAAACGCTGTCTCTACCCGGCCATGAAAGGGGAGAAGATCGGCACCATGTGCTTCACTGAGGACCAGTCGGGCTCTGATCTCGCAGCCACAAGGACCACGGCGGTTAAGGATGGCAACGAATGGGTCATCAACGGCACCAAGATGTGGATCACGAACGGGCCCGTTGCAGACATCGCGACTGTTCTTGCCACCACCGACCCCAAATTGGGCGTGAAAGGCCTGAACTTTTTCCTCGTGGAGAAGGGAACGCCGGGTTTTGCCTCAGGTCAGGTTCTGGACAAGTTGGGTTGCCGCGGCACGGTGACGGGAGAACTGGTGTTCGACAACGTGAGGGTTCCCGAGGAGAACCTTCTGGGAACCGAGGTCAACAAAGGAGCCGAATATCTTAACGAAATACTGGACGAAGTTCGGGTGATGACGGCTGCCATGGCCATAGGCATTGCCCAGGCGGCCTTTGACGAAGGGTTGGAGTATGCGAGAAAGCGGGTTGCCTTCGGAAAGGCCATTGGCAACTACCAGCTTATCAGGGCGAAGTTCGCCGACATGGCTACCCAGATGGATGCGAGCAGGCTCATGATTTATAACGCTGCATGGCGGATCAAGGAGAAGCTTCCGAGCCGCAAGGAAGCAGCCATGACGAAGATGTTCGCCACCGAGACGTGCCTCATGGTCGTTGACGAGGTGACGAGGATATGGGGCGCGAATGCCTTCGCCCATGAGTACAACCCTCAGCGCCACTTCAGGGACGCCCGTTTCTTGCTTTACGGCGGCGGAACCCACGAGATAATAAAGGATTTTCTGGGCAGGTTGATAATAGGGAAAACATCGTGATCCAGAGAGAGGAGAGACCTTGATGAACATCGTAGTGCTCGCAAAGCAGGTTCCTGATGCAGAGGCCCTGATTGAAATAGGGGCCGGGGGTGAAAAGCTGGACATCGAGCAGAAGTTTGCTGCTAATCTCTTTGATGAATTTGCAATTGAAGAGGCCTTAAGGATAAAGGAAAAGCACGGCGGCCGGGTTAAGGTAATCACCATGGGCGTGGGAAAGGCGACTGAAGTCCTGAGGACGGCAATTGCAATGGGCGCCGACGAAGCGTTTTTGGTTGATGCTGATGCCTCCCGGCACGATGGCTACTCCACGGCCCTGATCCTTAGCAACGCTATTTCGAAAGATCCCCCCGATGTTATCCTTTGCGGAAAACAGGCCGTTGACAGCGACCGGGGGGAAGTGGGGCAGATGGTCGCGCAGTTTCTCGGCTTGCCCCATGTCGGCAACGTGGTGCGGCTGGACATCGCGGACGGAAAGGCAGTAGCTGAATCGATAACGGAAGCGGGGAGAGAGGTTGTTGAAGTAAGCCTGCCTGCGGTCTTTGCTGCTCAAAAGGGCCTGAACGAACCGCGGGTGCCCCAAATTACGGGAGTCATGAAGGCGATGAAGGCCCAGATACCGCGACTCGCACTTGAGGAACTCGGCCTTATCGACGAGGGGGCAGGCCGGGCAGATGCCAAAATAAAGATCAAAAGATATATCTCGCCGAAAAAAAGGCCTGCGGTACAGCTTATTGCCGGAGAGCCGATGGAAGCTGCGGCGGACGCAGTGAGAATCCTCGTGGACGTGGAGAGGGTCATATAGGAGGCTGAAATGGGTAAGCTGCTTATAGTTGTGGAAACAAAGGGAGACGAGGTGAAGAAGACTTCCCTGGAGCTTCTGAGCGAAGGAAGAAGGCTGGCAGAGACGGGGCGTTACAGTCCCGAAGCGGTCCTCCTCGGGCCTCTCTCTGAAGCCGTCAAGAGAAACCTCCTGCATTACACTGAGAGGCTGGTAAATATAAGCGATCCCTTTCTCGAATCCTATACGCCTCAGGGGTACGCGCTTGCCCTCGCTGACTATGCAAGAAATGAAGGCATAAGGATGATACTTGCCGGAGCTACCCTGAGGGCGCGTGATTTTCTCCCTCGTGTTGCGGTTTTGCTGCAATGTGGGGTCATCTCTGATGCGACCGGCATAAACTGGCTTGACGATCCCATCAGTTTCGTGAGGCCTATGTACGGCGGGAAGGTGTTGGCCGAGGTAATGTGCGAGTCTTCCCCGGTTATCGTCACCACGAGACCCAACACCTTTGACCTAGCCGAAGGCGGGGAAAAGACGGGTGAATTTTCACAGGTGGAGGCCGGTCTCAAGCCGGAACAGGTAAAGACGAAGGTGTTGCGGGTTGAGGAGAAGGCAGGAGCCAAGGTGGACCTCACCGAGGCAGACATCGTCGTATCCGGCGGAAGGGGCCTGAAGGCTGCCGAAAACTTCAAGCTCATCGAGGACCTGGCTGAGGTGATCGGCGGTACGGTAGGAGCAACAAGGTCGGTGGTGGATGCCAAATGGAGGGGTCAGGAGGATCAGGTCGGCAAGAGCGGAAAGACAGTCTCGCCGAAGCTTTATATAGCCGCCGGTATTTCGGGCGCCATTCACCATACCATGGGAATGGACACCTCAAAGGTCGTCCTCGCTGTGAATAAGGACCCCAACGCCATTATTTTCAACTACGCAAATTACGGCATAGTGGGCGACCTTTTTGACGTGATACCCGCGATGACTGCGGCGCTTAAGAAACGGTTGGGAAGGTAGCCGTTTAATGGACAAGATCGACGTTGTAATAGTCGGGGGAGGATTGGCAGGGCTTTCTGCAGCCTACCGTCTCTGCGAAGCGGGGAGGCAGGTCATTCTTCTGGAGCGGGGCGATGTTCCGGGAAGCAAGAACATGACCGGGGGGAGGCTTTACGTGAAACCCCTGAAAAGGTACCTTCCCGGTCTGCTCGATGAGGCCCCTTTTGAACGCCCGGTTGTCAAGGAAATCATTACCGTACTGGATGAAGGGAAGTCGTTCCAGACTGAGTACCTCAATGAGCAGTGGAGAAGACCTCCCTATATGAGCTATACTGTGCTGCGAGCGAAGTTTGACGGTTGGCTCTCTGAAAAAGTAATGGAGAAGGGCGGGTTTGTCATACCCAGAAAAAGGGTTGATGACCTGCTCTGGGAAGACGGCCGCGTGGCGGGAGTGAAGGTTGGGGGAGAAGAGATTCCTGCTCAGGTGGTCATTGCGGCTGACGGGGCTCTATCCTTCATGGGGGAGAGGGCAGGGCTCCGCACAGCCCTGACGCCGGGAAACTACGCGGTCGCAATTAAAGAGGTATACGGGCTCGACGAAAAGATTATCGAAGAACGGTTCGGCCTGGAAGACGGACAGGGGGCGGCGAACCTTCTTGCCGGCTCGGTCACAAAAGGATTGTTCGGCGGAGGCTTTCTCTATACGAATAGAGAGAGCATTTCCCTCGGGATAGTGGTCGGCATCGGCTCTCTTGCCGGCAACCATGGCGGCATTGAGATACACCGGCTGATGGAGGAATTCTCGGCACGGCCTGAAGTGCGGCGATGGATCCAGGGTGGTGAGTTGAAAGAGTATTCGGCCCATATTATTTCGGAGGCGGGGATAAGCGGCGTGTCGAAGCTTTATGCAGGAGGCATGCTGGTTGCCGGGGATGCGGCGGGCTTTGCTCTTAACCTCGGCATCACGGTCCGTGGTATGGATTACGCCCTGGCGTCGGGCGCTGTTGCTGCAGAGGTGGCCGATGAGGCACTGGCAAAAGGCGATTTCAGCGCGGAATTTCTCTCGATGTACGAGCAGAAGCTGAAGGAAAGCTTCGTGCTGGCGGACATGGAAACCTTCCGCCATTCAAAGGAGGTGCTGGAAAATCCACGGCTGTTTACTGTCTATCCGCACTTTCTGTGCGAGTTGCTTCAAACGATGTTTACCGTGGACGAGGGGCCGAAGGCGCCCCTTTACGGAGACGCAAAAAAGGCGGCGAGAAAAAATATACTGAATTGGGAAGGCTTCAAGGACTTCCTGATGCTGAGGAAAATGTGACCATGAAGGTAGAGGAAAAGATAGCGGTCGACGCAATAAGGAACGACAAGGAAAGTCACATAAAGCTGGATCAGCAGGTATGCGGCCAATGCAAGGAGAGATTTTGCATTCGTCTGTGCCCCGGCCATCTTTACTCCCTCAACGAAGAGACAGGAGAAATGGTGGTGGAGTATGCCGGATGCCTGGAATGCGGTACCTGCAAGATCGGATGCGTCTACGGATCAATTTCCTGGGAATACCCAAAAGGCGACTTCGGGGTTCAATATCGGTACGGCTAGCACGTAAGGGAGGATACAGGTGGGTGCACAAAAAGCAGCGAGCAGAATCGTAAGGCCGCTGAGAGGAATCAAGGCGGTGGGCAAGCCGCGTCCGCTCGGGGAAATAGCGTATACAACGCTTAAGGACGCGATTGTCAAGGGAGACCTTCAACCCGGCCAGAGGCTCGTGGAGAGCAGTCTGTCGGGGCAAATGAAGATCAGCAGGATACCCGTGAGGGAAGCTATCAAGAAGCTCGAGCAGGACGGTCTTGTGGAGCGGCTGGATAAGGGTGGTTTCGTGGTGAAGAACCCCTCCATAGAGGAGATAGAGGAGACCTTCGGCATACGGGCCGTTCTGGAAAGTTACGCCTCAGCCCTTGCAACAGAGCGGATGAGCGACGGGGTCGGAAAGAAACTCGACGAGACGCTGGAATCCTACCGGGAAGCGCTTGCGCGAAATGACATTGCGAAGATGATGCTTCTCAACAATCAGCTCGACGAGATTATTTTCACCGCAGCCGGCAGCAAGAGGCTTTATGCCCTTATCAATAACTTCCGGGATTTTATTTCCCGCTACAGAAAGTTGCTCCTCACCTGCCTGGATTATGCGGCGATCTCCCTGTCCGAGCACGAGAAGATCGTGGAGGCCATGAAGGAAGGGGACCCGGTGAAAGTCGAAAAGCTGGTCAGGGAACACCTGCTCCGCGGGAAAAACATCCTGATAAAAGATATGAAGTCTGACGGAAATATTTGAGGAGGACGCTTTGAGAGGTTACCGAAAATGCTTTTGCGGTCTTTGTACTTGTATACAGTATACTAAGACCTAAACCGATCTTGGAGGAGAACTTGGAGAATCAAAAAAATATAAGGGTGTTGATAGCCAAGCCCGGTCTCGACGGACACGACAGAGGGGCGAAAGTGGTTGCCCATGCCCTGAAGGAAGCGGGCATGGAAGTCATTTACACGGGCCTCCACAAGACGGTAGACCAGATCGTGAGGACAGCCGTCCAGGAGGACGTGGACATTATCGGGCTGTCGATCATGAGCGGTGCCCATATCCCCATTGTAGAGAAGCTCATGAAAAAGGTGAAGTCGGAGGACATAGGCGACAAGCTGGTTATCGTGGGAGGGGTTATCCCGAACCGGGATATCGACCGGCTCAAGGATCTTGGGGTAGCGGGCGTCTTCCCGGGAGGCACGCGCTTCTCCGACATCGTCACCTTCATTAACGACAGCATGAAACGCGCGTAGGAGGAACAATGGGAGTTGCAAAGTATACGAAGGACCAGAAAGACCGGATCACGGACGTGACGCTTCAGTCAGGTATCCACGTGAAGCCGGTCTACGGTCCGCAAGAGCTGGAGGAAATAGGATTTTCCTATGAGCGGGACCTCGGGGATCCCGGTCAGTACCCGTTTACGAGGGGTATTCATCGCCAGGGTTTCAGGAGCAGGGCGTGGACGACACGGCAGTATACGGGCTTCGGGACGCCTTACGAAACGAACGAACGCTTCAAATATATGATTTCTCACGGCCAGACGGGACTTAACGTCGCCTTCGACCTTCCCACTCAGCTGGGATACGACTCCGACGACCCTATCTGCGAAGGGGAGGTCGGGCGTGTGGGAATGGCAGTCGATTCTCTCAGGGATTTTGAAATAGCCTTCAAGGACATCGACCTGGCAAAGATAGGATCAGGCCTCACCATAAACGCCGTCGCCTCGATCATGCTCGCCATGTATCAGGCAGTGGCCGAGAAATACGGATACAGCCCGAAGGTGATTTCCGCCACGCCCCAGAACGATATCCTGAAGGAGATGATAGGGCGCGGGTCCTGGATTTTCCCTGTGGAGCCCGCGGTCAAACTGATCGGCGACACCATCGAATACTCCATGAATGTCCTGCCCCGTGCGAATCCTGTGAGCGTGTGCGGATACCACATCAGGGAGTCGGGTGCGACACCGGCTCAGGAGATCGCGTACGCGATACTCATTGCCAACGCCTACATCGACAATGTCGTGGCCAGGGGCTACGACGTCGACGATTTCGTGGGCCGGTTTTCGTTCAATCTGAACGTGTTCGGCAATATCTGGGAACAGGTCGCCAAATTCAGAGCGGCCCGGAAACTATGGGCGAGGAATCTGAAAGAGAAATACGGCGTCAAGAAGGAATCGAACATGTACCTGAGAGGCCTTTTTGGCGGCGGCGGGTACGGCCTGACCAAGGCCCAGCCTGAAAACAATATCATGCGCGGCGCCTACTATGCCCTTGCAGCAGCATTGGCCGGGGCGCAGACAATTGCCCTCTGCAGCTACGACGAGGCATATACCATACCGACACCCCATTCGGCCCTTCTTTCGCTTCGGACCCTCCAACTCCTCATGGACGAGATGGGGCTTCGCGACACGGTTGATCCCCTCGCAGGCAGCTACTTTATCGAGACCCTCACCAAGGAGATGGAATTGAAGATCGAAGAGGAGATGGAGAAGATCGAGAAGGCGGGCGGGATCGTGAAGGCGGTTGCGACGGGCTACATCCAGAGGCTTGTTGCCGCGCAGGCGTACGAGTTCGAAAAAGGCATTCAATCGGGTGAGCTGCTGAAGGTGGGGGTGAACATCCATACTGAGGGAGAGCCGATGGATGTGGAGCTTCATGAATACAACTGGGAGTCGGCAGAGAAGCAGATCGAGGGGCTCAATCAGGTGAGACGGGAGCGGAACGACCGGGACGTTGTCCGCACCCTGAACGAGTTGGAGAGAGCAACCAAAGAAGGCAAGAACGTGATGCCGAGTCTTGTGCAATGTTGTAAAGCTTATGCGACCGTTGGAGAAATGACGAGCATATTCAGGAACATTTACGGGGAGTTCGACGAGCCGGGCTTGTTCTGAAAAGTGCTTTCAAATACAAGGGGCAGGAGGATAACGATAACGATGGAAAAGACATTCGCGCCCGCACAGAAGACCGAAGGGGAATTAAAGGCTTTTCAGCTTGAAGGACTGAAGTGGACGGTAAACCATGCGTATAACGGTTCGGAAACCTATCGCAAAAAATTCCAGGACACCGGGGTGAAACCGGAAGATATAAAGACGCTCGATGATATAAGGAAGCTCCCTTTCACCACGAGTAAAGACCTTCAGGAAGGCTACCCCTTTCCCTTGAGAAGCGTACCGTTCGAAAAGATCGTGCGTATACACGCGTCGAGCGGCACGACCGGCAAGCGGAAGGTCCTGTGTTATACGGCCAAGGACGTGGATGACTGGGCGGAGATGTTCGCGCGGTGCTACGAGTACGCGGACTGTACTGCGGAAGACAGAATCCAGATAGCCGTCGGTTACGGCGTGTGGACTGCCGGATGGGGGTTCCAGAACGCGTGTGAACGGTTTGGCGCCATGTCCATTCCCATCGGACCAGGAAATATTGATATGCAGTGTGATTTCCTTGTCGATTTCCAAACAACGGTGATGTGCTGTACTGCTTCCATGGGCCTCCTCATGGCGGAAGAGATAGACAGGCGCGGCCTGAAAGGGAAGATTGCGCTGAAGAAGATGATATTCGGATCCGAGCGGGCAAGTGACGCAATGAGGATGAGGATTTCGGAGCTTTCCGGGGTGGCATACGATCAACTCTTCGACATTCCGGGCATGACCGAGCTGTACGGACCGGGAACGGGTCTTGACTGCCGGTACCACAGGGGCATCCACTACTGGGCCGATTACTACATACTCGAAATCCTCAATCCCGAAACGCTGGAGCCTGTTGCCCCGGGGGAGATAGGAGAGATGGTCGTCACGACGTTAAAGAAAGAAGCGGTTCCTCTCATCCGTTATCGAACCCGAGACCTGACAAGGCTGATTACGGAACCCTGTCCGTGCGGCAGCATTATGCCCATGCACGACAGACTTCTCGGCAGGTCGGACGATATGTTCATTTTCCGCGCCGTCAACATATATCCGAGTCACATCGATCAGATACTGTCACATACCAAAGGCGCCGGAAGCGAGTATCAGATAATTCTCAGCCGGAACACCGACGGCAAAGATACTATGGTCATCAAAGTCGAGCGCACGATTGATGCCTCGCCTGAAGATGACAAAACATTAATAAAATCAGTACAATCAGCGGTAAAGAAGCAGGTTTTGGTGAGTTGTGATGTGGAAGTTCTGGATTATGCGGCACTTCCTCGATCGGAAAGAAAGACCAAGAGGGTATTCGATAACAGAGACGGTGAGAAGTGAGAGAAAAACATGCATCTTAACTTCCGAGTTTCAGAGTTCCCGCTCACGAGGAGGGTATATGAAAAGATATGATTATTATAAGCCCGGCAGCATACAAGAAGCGGTCGGCCTCATGCAGCAGCTTGACGGCCAGGCTGTCTACATCGCGGGAGGCACCGATCTCATGGTGCTGATGAGACAGAAAAAACTCTCTCCCAAAGCGCTCATATCCTTACGAAACATCAAGGAACTCTCGCACAGGGATGAAATGACCATCGGGGCGGGCGTGACCCACGGGGAGATTCAGAAGGACGAGATCATAAAGAAGCGTTTCTCCGCCCTTCACGACGCCGTCTGTCACCTCGGCTCGACCCAGATAAGGAATGTGGCGACCATCGGCGGGAATATCTGCAATGCCGCCCCATCAGCCGATACGGCGTGCCCGCTCCTTGTGCTGGACGCGAAAGCCGTGGTGGTCGGAGCTGCGGGTAAACGAGAGGTGCCGATCGATGACTTTTTTGTAGGGCCGGGAAAAACCGTGCTCGAAAAAGGAGAAATCCTCAAACAATTCAATGTGCCGGTGTTTGGCGAGAACACGGGGTCGGCTTACATAAAGCATACAAGAAGGGCCGCGATGGACCTTCCCATTCTTGGCATTGCGGTCAGGATTACGGTGAATAAAAGCGATTTGCGCTGCAAGGACATGCTGTGCAGCACCGCACCGGCATCAGAAATACTCTCCTATTTCGGCGACGAGGACTTGAAGTGTGAAGATATCCGGATCGCCATGGGCGTGGTTGCTCCCAGACCCATCAGGGCCAAGAAAGCCGAGGATGAATTGAGGGGCAAGATTATAACGGATAAGACCGTGACGCGCATAGCCGAGATCGCGGCTTCGGAATCGTCGCCCCGTGACAGTGTGAGAGGCGAGGCATGGTACCGGAGGGAGATGGTGAAGGTGCTCGTGCAGCGGGCTGTCATGAAATCGATCGACCGGATCGTCCGCCCGGATGAACTGGTCTATCCGGACCGGTTGTGGTAAAGGGGGAAACAATGAGAAAAGAGCTATCCTTTATATTGAATGGGGAGAACGTCAAGGCGGAAGTGGAGCAGGGTTGGACGCTGCTTCACCTGTTGAGGGAGGTCTTCGAGCTTAAAGGAACAAAGGAAGGGTGCGGTTACGGAGAATGTGGCGCCTGCACCGTCGTGATAGATGGTAAAGCAGTCAATTCATGCATATTCCCCGTTGAGGAGGTGGAGGGCAGGAGTGTCGTGACTATTGAAGGGCTCATGTCGAAGGACGGTGCTCTCCATACCATCCAGCAGGCGTTCATAGACCATGGAGCGGTGCAGTGCGGATTTTGCTCTCCGGGCATGATCATGTCGGCTTACGCCCTTTTTCAGGAAAAAGCCCAGCCCACGGAAGAGGAGATCAAGGAAAGCATCGAAGGCAATCTGTGCAGGTGCACAGGGTATGTGAAAGTCATCGAGGCGATCAAATCAGTCGCGGTGGGGAGGTAGCTATGGAACTGACTGCCGTAGGAAAAAGAATTCCGAAGAAAGATGCCCCTTTGAAGGTGACCGGGGCTGCCGAATATATCCAGGATGTGAAACTGCCGGGCATGCTCTACGGCAAGATCCTGTACAGTACATACCCGCACGCACGGATCAAGAGCCTGGATACGACGAAGGCAGAGAAGCTCCTCGGCGTAAAGGCCGTAATCACTGCCGAAAACACTCCGCCCCACAGGTTCGGCGTGTATAAAGACAACCCGGTCCTGAAATCGGGCAAGGTTTGCTCTATCAGGGACGAGATAGCGGCAGTGGCGGCATCCGATCCCGAGATCGCCGCGGAAGCGCTCGATCTGATTGAGGTGGAGTATGAAGAACTGCCGGGCGTTTTTGACCCTTTAGAGGCTATGAAAGAAGGGGCTCCCCTTGTTCATGAAGAGCATGTGGGCGGAAAAGAGAAGAAACCCACGAATATCCTGAATATGCCGTGGAGGCTGCTCGCCGGCGATGTGGAAGCGGCAAAGAAGGAAGCGGCATACGTCATTGAGGATTCGTACCGGACCCAGTGGGTCACCCACTGCTGCCTGGGCACGAGCGGGTGCATTGCCCAGTTCGACATGGGGAACAACCTCACCATGTACAGCAATACCCAGATCCCTTACCTTGCCCAGAATGATTTTATTGAAGCTCTTTCTTCATTCGGGCTTAAAGGCAAGAAAGTGAGGATCCTGCAGAGCGCAATAGGCGGCGGCTTCGGCAGCAAGCTCGATACGTACGCTTACGAATATATCGCAATTCTCCTGGCCCTCAAAACGAGGAGGCCCGTCAGGATCGTCTTTGACAGGGAGGAAGAGTTTTTCGCAACCTCGCCCAGGCAATGTACGATCACGAAAATCTCCCAGGGCTGCACCAAAGAAGGGAAGCTGCTTTTCAGGGATATGGAAATGATCCTTGACAACGGCGCCTACACGTCCTGGGGCGCCACGACCCCATCAGTCATGATGCTGCCCATTTCATCGCTTTACAAGGTGCCGAACATCAAGTACGTCGCCAAGTGCGTCTACACGAACAACACCTACGCCCAGGCCATGAGGGGTTACGGCAACCCGCAGGCGACCTGGGCAATAGAATCGAACCTTGAGCAACTCGCCGAGGCGGCAGGGATTGACCCCTACGAGTTCCGGAAGATAAATGCCAATGAGTCGGGCGAACTCACCCCGCAGAAATTCAAGATAACCACGTGCGGCATGAAGGAGTGCATGGAAGAGGTAAAGAGCCGGCTCGGTTGGAACGGGAAACGGCATGAAAAGGACGGCAGGGGCTTCGGCATGGCAACGCTCGTTCACGTCGGAGGGGGTGCGCGTGTCTACAAATCCGACGGGTGCGGTACGATTATAAAAGTCGACGACTTCGGAAAGATTGTGGTAATTACGGGATCTTCCGAGATCGGGCAGGGGTCTGAGACAATCATCTCCCAGATCGTTTCGGAGGTGCTGGGCGGAATCCCGCTCGACGACATCAGCGTGGTCAATAACGACACCGACGTGTGCCCGTGGGACGTGGGCGTTCACGCGAGCCGGACGACTTTCGTTGCCGGCAACTCGGCCCTTGGGGCAGCAAAGAAGATCCGGGACCAGCTATTCGAGATTGCAGGGGCATTGCTCAACGAGGACCCGAGCAGCCTCGATATAAAGAACGGGACCATTTTCGCGAAGCACAACCCGGAGAAGAACATTGCCTTGGGAAAGGTGCTGCGGAAAGCCCACTATACAGCCGGCGGCAAGATGCTCACGGCCGAATATTTTTACGATCCGCCCAACGAGAATTTCGACCGCGAGCTCAAGGGCAATTTATCAGTGACCTATGCGTATGGAGCACACGGAGTGGAAGTGGAAGTCGACAAAGAAACGGGACAGGTGAAGATCGTCAATTACGTGGCTGCCCACGACGTGGGAAGAGCGCTCAACCCTATGCTGCTGGAAGGCCAGATATCGGGTGGCGGGGTAATGGGGCTCGGCTATGCGATGAGCGAGAACATGATCTACCGGGACGGCAAGCTCATGAACGCGAATTTTCTCGACTACAAGATGCTCACGGCAAGAGATATACCGCCCATGCAGGCAGTGATCGTGGAAACGGATGAGAAGGATGGGCCTTTCGGTGCCAAAGGGATCGGCGAGCCGGGCCTCGTGCCCACCGCTCCCGCTATTGCGAACGCCATTTACGATGCCATAGGCGTGAGAATAAAAGACCTGCCGATTACGCCCGAAAAGGTGCTGGCGGCGTTGAAGGAGAAAGAATAGCAGAGGAGAAGAACGGCAGAGGGGCTGAGGGGAAGAATAGCTGAAGGGCTAGAAGCAGGGGCGCCGGGGCAGGAGATTTCTCCTCCGCTCCCCATCACCTCCGCTCCTCTGCATAACAGGAGGGGGAAAAGAATATGCAGGATAAGAACTACCGGCTCGGCTGTGACATCGGGGGGACCTTCACCGACTTTGTCCTTCTCAACGACAAAACAGGAGAGATCAAGACAAGCAAATGCCTTACCACGCCCAGGGACCCCTCAGACGCGGTAGAGCAGGGCATAAGGGCGCTGGAGGCCATAACCCCGGGGTTCGTGCCAAAGCTCCACGAGCTGATTCACGGAACGACCCTCGTTATCAACTCCATCATCGAGAGAAAAGGAGCAAAGACAGCGCTCATCACGACGAAGGGATTCAGGGATGTCCTGGAGATCGGCAGGGAAATGCGTTATGCACCCTACGATATTTTTGCTGAGTTTCCCAAGCCGCTCATCCCGAGGCGGTACCGGTTCGAGGTCGATGAAAGGATCAGGAGCGATGGTACCGTGCTGAAGCCCCTGGACAGGAAAGAGGCTACTGCGCTGGTTCGTGCCATCGCGAAACAGGGTGTCGAGTCCTTTGCCGTCTGCCTTCTCAATTCATTCGAGAATCCGGGCCACGAGCTCATGCTGAAGGAGATCATTGAGAAGGAAGCTCCGGGAATACCCGTCTCCATATCCTACTATGTGTTGCCCCAGATCAAGGAGTATGAGAGAACGAGCACGACCGCCACAAATGCGTATGTGAAACCCTTGACCGGTCGATATCTCTCCAAGCTCGCCGGCCGGCTGGAATCGATCGGGTTCAAAGGGAAGCTCTTCATCATGCTTTCGAGCGGCGGCGTGACATCGGTGGAAACGGCGGCCGAGTTCCCTGTCAGGATCATAGAATCCGGACCTACCGCCGCGGTCATTGCCGGTCAGTATTATGGAAAACATTTCAATATTCCGGAAATGTTCTGCTTCGACATGGGTGGCACGACCGCCAAGTCCTGCCTCATCCAGAAAGGCGTGGCCGGGGTGGTGCCGACCTTCGAGGTAGGCCGTGTGCAAAGGTTCATGAAGGGAAGCGGCTTGACGATCCAGGTGCCTGTTGTCGACCTGATGGAGATCGGGGCAGGGGGCGGCAGTATCGCGAAGATCAGTAAGCTGGGGACCCTCCAGGTGGGACCGGAAAGCTCCGGTGCCGATCCCGGGCCGATCTGTTACGGTAGAGGGAACACCGATCCCTGTGTGACCGATGCCGATCTGCTTCTTGGTTACCTGGACGAGAACTATTTCCTCGGCGGCGAGATGAAGCTCGATAAAGAAGGGGCGCGGCGCGGGGTGGAGGAAAAGATCGCCAAGCCTCTCGGGGTTTCCTATATCCAGGCCGTCTGGGGCATTCATGATTTGATAAACGAAACCATGGCGGCTGCGGCCAAGACGCACATCGCGGAGAAGGGCGGAAACCCGAAGATCGTGACAATTGCGGCCTTTGGCGGAGCAGGTCCCGTTCATGCGTACGGGCTTGCAAAAAAGCTCGGTGCGCCCCGGATGCTTATACCGCCCAATGCAGGCGTGGGTTCGGCCCTTGGTTTCTTCACCGCTCCCCGGGCCTTCGACCTGCTGCGAAGCCACAAAACATCCCTGACTGATGCCGATTTTAAGGCAATCGAGAAAATCTTCGCAGACCTCGAGAAAGAGGCGGGCAAGACACTGAAAAAAGACACCACTGAGGATTCCATTCGGTTTGAAAGATCGGTGGATATGCGTTTTGTGGGGCAGGGCTCGGAGACGAATGTCCCTGTTGATGCGGGGAATTTCATGGAGCTGAAGAGAGAGGACGTGCGACGGCTGTTCGACGAGGTCTACAAAAAGCTGTATGGAAGGACGTATCCCGACTCCGAGGTGGAGTTCATCAATTTCAAGGTGAGGGCAAGCCTTCCCGAGAAACTGCTGCAGCTCCCGAAACTGAAAAAGAAAAAAGGCCAGACCCTTAAGGACGCCATCAAAGGGCAACGAAAGGCGTATTCGCCGATCGCCGGGGATTTCATTCCTTACACGGTCTACGACCGTTACAAGCTCTTTCCGGGCGCTGCCTTCCCCGGTCCCGCTATTATCGAGGAAAAAGAGTCTACCCTTATCATCGGAGAAGACGCCGCGGCACGGACCGACGACTTCGGGTTCCTCTGGGTTGATTTCAAGGAGGCAGCGCAATGAGAACATTCGATCCCATAACACTTGAGATCCTCTGGCGAAGGCTCATCTCCATCGTGGACGAGGCAGACGGCACGGTCGCCCGTACCGCTTTCTCCAGCCTGCTCCGCGATGCCCATGACTACACCTGCATGTTCACCGACCGGAAAGGACGCGAGCTTGCTCAAGGTTCTTTCGCGACCCCCGGACAGTCGGGCGCTATGGCCCTCGGTATAAAGAATCTCGTCAACAGGCTCCCGCTGGACACGTACAATCCGGGGGACATTTTTATCACGAATGATCCATGGGCCCTATCCGGCCATCTCAACGACGTGTGCGTCATGAGCCCCATTTTTTACAAGGAGAGGGTGGTCGCCTTTACCGCCTGCGTGTTCCACCATTCCGATATCGGCGGCCGCGTCTCGTCCGATAACCACGAAGTTTTTGAGGAAGGCCTCTTCATCCCCCTTGTCAAGCTTTATGATGGAGGCGTGCTCAACGAGTCGGTGGTGGAGATGATCCGCTGGAACGTGCGCACGCCCGAGGAGGTTGTGGGAGATATTCGCTCGCAGATCGCGGCCAACCACGTGTGCGCCGAAAAGATATGCCAGATGCTCAAAGACAACGATATGGACGACCTCGACGATCTGGCCGATCAGATCATCGGCCGGACCGAGAGAAGCATGAGAGAGGAGATCGAGAAGATCCCGGACGGCGTGTATCAGGCGGAAGGCATTGTGGAGCAGATGAAGGGCAAGGGCGACGTGGTGATCAAGGCCAGGATCGAGGTGAAGGGCAGCGATATCTTTGTTGACCTCGACGGCTCGTCCGGGCAGGTGGACTGGGGCGGTAACGTGGTATTCAACTTCACCTATGCCTATGTCTTTATGGCGATGAAGAGCATGTTCGGGCCCGATATCCCGAATAATGACGGTTGTGCAGCACCCATCCATTTGAAGGCCCCCGAGGGAACGGTGGTCAACTGCAAATTTCCCGCAGCGGTCGCAGCCCGGCTTGTCATAGGGCACTTCCTGACCGAGATCATTTACCGGGCCCTGGCCACCGCATTGCCGAAAAAGGTGATCGCTGCGAGCGGCGGCACACCGGCAACGATGAATGTATTTTACGGAAAGAGAAACGACGGCAGACCGTGGCATTCCGTCATCATCAGGGGTGGAGGCATGGGGGCCGGCGCCCTCAACGACGGGAATTACGTCTATATCTTTCCTGCCAATGGCGCGGGCACGCCTGTTGAGATATTCGAAAGCGATACCCCTCTCATTGTTGAGAAAAGGGAGCTCCTTCCTGATTCTGGGGGTGCCGGGAAGATGAAAGGCGGGGTGGGGAAGAGGATCGTTTTCAGGATTCCCGACGACGGATACGCCCCGATGCCTCCTGTGAACCTCGGCATGCAGGCCGGGCGCTTCGTCTACGCCCCGGAAGGGCTGTTCGGCGGCAAGCAGGGAAAAGGAGCGCAGTTCCTCGTGAACGGTGTCCCCGGGAACCCCTATGGGCTTACCCAGATGAAGCCGGGGGATGTGGTGACCATCGATGCACCCGGCGGGGGCGGCTACGGCGATCCTTTCGAGCGTGAGCTTGAAATGGTGGAAACAGATGTGGCCGAAGGGTACGTCACTATCGAGAAAGCCAGGGAAGAATACGGGGTGGTTATCGATCCCGTAACGATGAAGGCAAATGAGGGCGCCACCGGGAAGCTGAGAAACAGATCGAAAAAGCGATCTTCGAGACAATAGAGCGGTATGGTAAACTTGGCCTGCCATGCATGAAACAATCTTTGACCTCTTGGCCTCTTGCCGGACCAGGCTGATTTACACCGGCCATGAACCGGGGTATTTGCCGTCAAAATCGCTCGCCGGTGACTTCCCGTGGATTCGTGCTCACGCGTGTGTCAACGAGAAGGCAGCCTTTGAAATGGCCCTCGCCGGCCCTTACGCGGGTAAAAGGGCAGCCTGCATCTTCTCGGCCGGAGGAGTGTACGAAGCGCTTGACCCGCTGATGAGCTCAGCCTATACAGGGGTGAAGGGTGGCTTCGTCATCCTTTGCGTCAAGGAAGGGGATCTCGATGTAACACCCCTCGGCCCTTTTTCGAAGCTGCCGGTGCTCGTCTCAGACGGCGCTGCCTCGCAACTCGGAGAAACATTGAGATTCGCTTTCGATCTGTCCGAACGCCATGAGATTCCGTGTATCGTCGAAACCTTGCCCCCGGAAGACGCGAAGAGACCGGCTGATGTGGCGGTGCCGGATGAAACAGTGTCGCGGTTCGTGAAGGACCCGTCACGGTGGGCCGCAACCCCGAAATTCAGGTACGAGCTTCACGGGGCGCTCAATAAAAAGGTTGAGAGGATTCGCGAGGAGTTCGAAACGTACGAGGGGAATGAGCAGGTGCCAGGCGGCAACAGAGGCGTAATTACCCACCGCGCATGCAGGAACGGCCATTGGCACGCGGACACGGGCGTGCTCAATCTCGGCTCGGTTTTTCCGCTGCCGAGGAAGCTCGTATCAGCGTTCATTGCAAGAACGGAAGAGGTGCAGATCGCAGAGGGCCCCTATCCGGCGATCGAGATTCAGATCGCGCAAAAAGAACGTATCGTGGGGCGGCTCGATCGGGGGACGTCCCGGATCCAATCATCGCCTCCGTCGAAAAATGGTGAAACCCTGTTTGGCCTGAAGGTGGTGAGGGATACCCTTGGCCCGGCCTCCTCGATAAATATCGCGCACGGCATGGTGACTTCAGGGGCACAGGCGGAGGTGCTCGCCCTGACCGATGAACAGGCTTTTTTCCATTCCGGCCTTCCGGCCTTTGTTAACACCCTCTACAATGGGTCGTCGTACCTGCTTGTCATAAAGACCCTGGGTGCAGCCGAAGAATTGAAACGCTCGTTGGAAGGCTTTGGCTTCCGCAATTACTTCTACATTGCAAACATCGGCGAGATTGAGCGCTACAAGGAGAGCGGGGAATTGACCGTGCTTTTGTATGAAGGCGACCTATGAAACTGGAAATCGTCTGCACCGGGATCGGGGGCAGGGGCGTGCTGCTCGCCTCGGCAGTCCTGATTGAGACTGCCGTATTCGCCGGCTTTCACGCGATGGCATCGGATGAGCTGGGAATGAGCCAGCGGGGCGGATCGGTCGTGTCCATGGTCAAGGTCGGCATATTTAAAAGTCCTTTTGTAGGCAGGGAAAATGCGGATGCGATCCTCTCTTTTGAGGAGAGCGAGTTTTACCGTAATCTTCCCTTCCTGAAAAGGGGCGGTCTCGCGATCGTGAACTCCCGGAGTAAGGAGTTACCGGCCGCGGTGAAGGAGATGCTCGATGCGAGGAACGTCAGGACCTGTTTGGTTGACGCAGACGGCATAGCGGGAAGCCACGGATCGATACAGGCCTCCAATATGGCCATGCTTGGTTTTTTTTCCCACTTCTCCATCGGGCCCTATTCCTTTGAGAACATTTTGGCCGGGATCGGCCGGAGAGTGGCCCCACGGCTCCTCGACATGAACAGGGCCGTGTGCGGGGCAGGGAAGGATGAAGCCGGCAAAAGGCTGTAACGAACAGGGACAGAGGTTTCATTGGGTATTTCTGAAGTGGAAGTAATGATTGGGAACCAGGCAATTGCCCTTGGGCTTGTCGAGGCAGGAATCGACCTCGCCGCCGCGTATCCCGGGACACCGAGCTCGGAAATATTGCCTGCCGTGACCGAATTCAAGAAAAGGCTGAAAAGAGATATCCATATTGAATGGTCGGTGAACGAACGGGTCGCCATGGAAGTCGCCTTCGGTGCAGCCATGGCCGGAAAGAAGGCGGTCTGCATGATGAAACAGGTTGGCCTCAATGTGGCCTTTCCCCCTTTTATCAAGGGGAGAGAGGCGGCCATAAGAGGCGGACTTCTCATCGTTTCCTGCGACGACCCGGGACCGCAATCATCCCAGACCGAGCAGGATTCCAGGCTCATCGGCACGCTTTTCGGCGTGCCCGTATTCGATGCCCCGTCTCCGGTTGAGGCACGGCTTCTGGCATCCCACGCCATGTCATATTCGGTAATGCACAAGATCCCTGTGATCCTGCGATCGACCCACAGGGTGAGCCATGCGAGGGAAGCGATCTGTCTCGATAATCCGGCAACAGAAAAAACAGCGCGCCTCGATGACGGGCTGAAAACGTCCGGCGGATCACGTTTTGGCATCGTTGCATCGGGCATGACCTACAACGTGATAGCCGATGTGCTTTCGGACCTCGGTATGGAGGAGGCTGTTTCGCTTTACAAGGTCGTCCGAATCTTTCCTTTTTCGAACGATCTTTTTGAATTCGCCCGAAGTATTGAGAACCTCCTCGTTGTCGAGGAAACGGATGAGGTGCTGGAGGCGCTCATCGGGGACAGGACCAGGGTTTTCGGAAGGAAGAGCGGCCACGTCCCGCGTCAGGGCGAGCTCACCTATGACGTCATGAGAGGGATTGTGCAAAAAGTGGCTGGCGAGCTGGGCATTCCGATAACCGCCTTTTCTGCGGATACCACTATTGAAGCTGCCATAAGCACCGTCTCTTTTCCTCAACGTCCTCCCAGGCTTTGCGCCGGTTGCCCCCACCGGGCCTCCTTCTACGCGATGAGACAGGCGTTCCCGAAAGCCGTTTTTCCGGGAGACATAGGATGTTACACCCTCGGAATATCCCAGGGGGCCGTCGACACCTGCCTTGATATGGGCTCGAGCGTCGGTCTTGCCGCCGGCTTCTTCAACACCTTTGATCAGGACGGCGCCTCTGTCTCCATCCTTGCATCGATCGGTGATTCGACGTTTTTCCACGCGGCCCTTCCGCTACTCTATGACGCAGTGAGGAAGGGCGGGCGTTTCATCATCATTATAATGGACAACGGCACCACGGCCATGACGGGAATGCAGCCGACCCCGCAGAGCGGGATGAGGGCCGAAGGCGCCGGTGATCATCCGATTCCCATAGAACACGTGGTGAAAGGCCTTGGGGCAGAATTCCTGAAAATAATCGATCCTTATGACATTCCGGGAATGATCAGGACGATCCGGGAGGCGGAAACCCATTTGAAGCAGGGCGGGAAGGGGCCGGCTGTGGTCATCGCCCGACGTCCATGTCTTCTTTTCGTCAAGGCGGGGAAGGGCGGTCTCGGAAAGCCCGTCGATCTCACCACCGACTGCACCGGATGCAGGAGGTGCGTGGACCTCTTCGGCTGTCCCGGTTTCCGGTTCGATGAATCGGAACAAAAGGTAAGGCTCGACGAAGCGCTATGTGTGAGTTGTGGTGTCTGTCTTTTTGTGTGCCCGCAAAAAACGAAAGGGAAGGGGAGGCGGGCAGGAGAGTTCGAAAAAACTCAATAAGGTGAGGAGGATTATATGAAAAGGTTCTTGATGTGTCTCATCGCACTAACCCTTTTTTCCGCCTTTCTCTCGGGATATCCCACACCCGGATACTCCCAGGCCACTATC
>MVRP01000023.1 GCA_002067405.1 Syntrophorhabdaceae bacterium PtaU1.Bin034
AGGACGCGGTATGACCGGATGCAGCGAACCACTTAAAACCCCTCGGGGGTTGTCTGAAAGGACTTGACCATCTCTCGGGACGGAGTAGCGGTTCTTGTCGACGATGGCGGTCGAGTACTTGTCGACCCTCGTTTCAAGAAGGGCAATATTGGCAAGCGGCACGGCGGGAAGAGGAAGAAGGTACTCTTTTTCCTTCTCAAAGAGGCGGTCGACATTCTCCGTGCGCCCGGCGATCCGGTGGGAGCCGTGCTTCAGGCAGGAGCGCAGAAGGTAGTCGTTCAGTTCCTCGAAGCTCTTCACGGCAGGGACGGGAACGAGGAAGTTACGCCTTACCGCCCTTCTCATTGGCGGATCCCGGGTTGCAGAAGCGGGCCTCGAAGCTGTAGTAGGCCTTAAGCCTGCGGAAGGCATCCTGTTCAATGCGGTTTCGGCCGGTCAAGACCTTCTCGACCGCGCTTTTCAGGTTGTCATACACAAGGGTGGGAAAGACCCCACCGAAGAAGTCGAAGGCATGCACGTGCGCGTCGAAGAAGGCCTGTTGCTTCTCGCAAGGATAGGCGCGTACGAAGGGCTTGCCGGAGAACCTGGGGCGCATGCAGAAAAAGTGGAATGGTGTCCGTATCCCCTGCACTATGGCAAGGGCCTCTCCCCAGTCGGCCTCTTTACCGCATTCGGGTTCCAGGATCAGAAATGCGCCGGATGTATCCATCCCTTCTTTTGCCTTTACCTGGCGAACGTGCCGGCGCACGGTTACCTCGCTGCCTGTGTATCCTTCCTCTTCAACGAGGCGTGTGTAGATCCTGCGGGCCGTATGCCGCTGTTTTTTCGGGTTCTCGCGGTCTTCCTTCAGCCAGTTCCAGATCGTCTCCCTGTGCTTCTCCAGGACCGGATATGCCTGTGTCGACCGTCGTTTGTATTCCGGGAATTCTCCTTGAAGGACCTTCCGTATGGTCACCCGGGAGTGGCCCGTTTCCTTCTGTATCTGCCGGATGCTTTTCTCGTAAACCCGATGTGCTGTCCTGATATACTCGTACTGATCCATCGTTATCACCCTTTCCCTCCGGTACGTCGGTCTTTTCTTTCGCCGACCAACTTACCAGAGATCGTTCTGGGGGTGGGTCATTTTTAGGTGATCATTCACCCTTTAGGTGGGTCATTTTTAGATTATCATTTCCAGCTTCGTGTTTTCCTGAATAAGCACCGTTCGCGCTACGGTTCCTGGACGATGTTGCGCGGCTTGTTCTGCGTGTTCGACCTTATTTGCGTTTGCTTTCTGTGCGTTGATTGTCTCCTTGAGAAGTTGCGGGGTCTCAACAAAGTCAACAACTGTTTCTCCCATGGCCGCTGTCTGAACTGATATGTTGCCGTAACCGAACAGCCTCCCAAGAACAGTCTGATTCACTATGATGTCGTTGATCTTCTCGAGGGGTTTTCCTTACTCTTCCTGGAAACAATTCCAGATTCGTCTATAAGTCGCCGGTTGGTCACAACCCAGATGTTGGTCCTTCTGTCCAGCCAGTTGTAAAGCAAGAATGCCGCTGATGCGGCGAGGGCGTAAGGAAAGAACACGTTCAGCAAATTCTGGAAACCGTAGAGCTTTGAGTGGCGTACCATGGCGAATGACAGAACTACCAGAAAAATGATGGCCGGTTTTGCCAGTACAAACCAGTGTTTCTTGACGATGAGGGCTACTTCCTCACCATTCTGCAATGTTGTACGCATGTATGCCTCCGAAAAATTGATTCTCTACCTGTATTACCGGAGGATGCGGTCAAAGAAAAAGGGACTGCCCGGTTCAAACCGGGCAGTCCCTTCAGGGGTTTTATGAGATGGCTGCTTCTACGGCGTAAAGTCGATCGTTTAAGCCGTATTTGCACCTGAAAGAATGTTCATAAATCGTCTACGCGTCTTGTTTTTTCCGTCTCTGACCAACTGCCCACGCCTGCCCATACCGTAGGCCACGGCGAAAGGTCCCCTTTCTAATCCTGCAAAAAAGCCGAGTTGTCTAGTTGTGCCGTGACGCTTCATACCGCAATCCCTTCGACGCAACTCTGGTCCTCCTCGACGCCAAGCATGCGAAGCTCGGAGACGACCCTGGTCAAAAGCTCTATATATCCCTTCCGATCCGTTTCTTCCGGATATCCTTCCAATTGATCTTGCTGAATTTCCAGTTCGTCATTAATCCACGCCAGATATTCTGCCGGTTTTCCGGCATTGGACGGTCCGCACAACCGGAGCGTTCGTTTACCATGGACATCACCCATGCTTCTTCTTCCGCCGCCCGTGCACAGGATCCTGCCGTCTTTTGTGTATCTGGTGTAAGAGTTAGGAATGGTGCGATCAAGGCTTGTATATGCCGGTACGACAGTGAGGCTTGTCGGCTTTGCCCCTACTAGTTCCTTGATATCGTCCGGAACGAGGAAATATGGCAAGGATTGGGTGAATTCCCCTTCCGCGGGTTTCGGTGTGATTTGTATTCCGCACTGGGAACAATGGAATCTATCCGTCAACTTCAGGCCGACGACGAGTCTTTGGCAGCTCGGGCAGCTAATTTTAGCAGCTTTGCATCCGGTCTTAATAGTTCCTTTCAGGATGAAACGGCTGAACGGATCAAGGTTTGCAAACTTTTTAATCATCTTCCTTGTCTCTCCTCCCTACCCCACAGACGTTCTTTGAACTGCGAGACATCGGCGATTTTGATAAGCATACGGATAAAACTCGCCCGGTCGAGACCGAGCGCGTCCGCTTTTTCCTTTAGCATCTGCCGTTCCTCCTTCGACAACCTTAGAGGAAATACCTCTTTTCTGGCTTCCCTATCTTCCATTGCTTCCTGCCCCTTTCCTTGTTTTAGCGTCCAGTTGATAATTTATCCACAAAAAACGGGAATCCCTCAACAGGTTCTGGGGGATGGAAGTTCTTTTCGATTCTACGCAGTGCCCTGATCGAAAGGTAGAGGACGATGCTGAAATTCATGCTTTTCCATGGGTTACGGAGCGCCCAGGCCATTGGATCGACTCTATCCAACAAATGATTCCCTACATGGTCCCTACCGCTGCTCCAGTGCTGAAGGACATCGGGAAGCTCCTCTATCGTGTGTCCCGTAAGAAAAGCTAGGTCTTCGGTTGTCCTCGGGCTAAAGACTATCCTGTAGGTAGATGCGGTCCCAGAAACATAACAGAAGCCCCCTCCCCTGTTGTTGTCCCACCCGCGGTGAAGGGATATGTGCCCAAAATCAGCCTGCAGGTAAAGGGGATCTGCTTTGCACCTGGTGTAGCAGACCTTTCGTGAAAAGCAATAATATATGTCATTATCATGGTAACGTGCCGAACCGTAATCCGACACGGATGTGCCTTTCGGGGCCGGGCGCCATACCTCTTCGACGGTGGCATACCGGAAAAGGACGTCTTTATTCTTTTCAACTTCCGTGCGATACCACTTCAGGATCCCTTTTTCGCGCTCCTTGAATTCCTCGTCGGCGAGTCGCTGAATCCCTTTTGCAAGGTTGAATCTCGCTATGTATTTGCGATCGGCGTCGAGGTTCCCCGCAGTCCCGAAAGCCGAGGCATTGAGAGCATGCAGCTGATAGCGCTGAGGTTTCCCGTAGAGGGTACCGAAAGGAGACAGAGCGTCCTCGGTATCCTTGGTTGTCACAATCATTCCCGACTGCCCTGGTGGTGGATTGTCTTCTCCCGCTGCCGGCAAGAAATATTTCATCCTTTCGGTAGGGTTTACGATATTTAGTGTCTCCTCCGTCACTCTCTTCGCATACCGTTCCTCCAACCATTTGTTAGGACTTCCTCCGTCGCTGCCTATTTCCTGTTCCGTAACTGCGTTGGGGGCGAGGTCGTTGTAGGTCAAAGGCTTCAGCATTATACCTTCATAAGTCGGAACCGGCAGGTTAGAGGCTTTGGCGGCATGCAGGAGGGGTGACTGAACCTTGATCATCTCCGCGGTGTAGGAGAGTTGCGGTGCCTCGTAGTGTTTTCTCCAAAACTTATCGACGATCAGGTCGAACATCATGGCGATCCATATGATCTCGCGGGGCTCCAGCTTCTTGATGGGCTTGAGCGGAAATGCCTTCTGCTGATAGACCACAAGCCCTGTCTGTTCGCTCATTTCGATATAGAACCTCTCGTTGTCCTCATCGTACTTGAGGCCTAGGAGGTTGTAAGGGAACCAGTTCTTGAAGGAGCGATCCGCGATTTCTCGATCCGGGCGCCTGGACATATACCTCTGCACAGGATGGGTATGCTCCAGGACGTCCGAAAGGACAATCAGGTTCCCTCCATTCCTGACGGCAAAAGCAAAATAGCTTTGATAGGCATCGGGGTCGCGAATCAGGTTGAGCGATACGCCTGACGGCATTCTGCATGAAGCGGCGAGAAGGCTGTTGATGTTGTAGAACTCATGAACATGCCTGTTGTATACTGGCCGCACGGAGTTATTTTCCGGCTCGCCCTTGAGGAACTGATCAACGCGAAGCTTAGTGATCGAACGGAGGGCATCGCGCCGCAGGAAAGCGAGCTCGTGGCAATCCTCGATGACCTTTTTAACCGCTTCTGTGTCGGCGTCATAGTGGCGAACCGCCTGAAGGACTGATCTGGCAAAAGTCTCCGCTATTTCCACAATATCAGGAGAGCGAAGAAGGCCAATCAATTCTGAGGCCTTCCTGAGGTACTCCTGTGCCTTGTCAGGCAACTGTAGCAACTCGGGTACTGAAAAAAACTCGCTCTTTGAAATATGCCCTCGAAAAAGCATCCAGTAGAAGATAGGCCGTGATCTCTGTCTCGTCCAACTCGAGCGCTTCCTTTATCTGCCGGTTCATTTTATGGACTTCCCAACCCCTCATACTGAAGGACGTACTTGTCGGATCAACTCCGGTGAGTTCGATCCAGAGGTCCAGCGCCTTCGCCATTCGACTCCCTGCACCAGCGTGATTGTCAGATAGATTTCTCAATTTCTCAGCCCTGCTTTTGCGTACTGGTCGGCGAGATTCTTTTCGCTTCTTATCCAGGTGACTCTCAGGTCGGGTAGCTGAGAAGCCAGAATGATGCTCCGTCTAACTACATCCCCTATCACCACTCTTGATCGGCCTTTGAACTGGTTTATAACGTTTTTTGAATCAGTCTTTAAGACGATCTGCTCTGTCCGCGACTCTCTTCTGATGTTTCTCGCCGCTTTAAGAGCATTCGCGAAGGCCATCCACTCAGCCAGATTCGAATCTCCAATACCTGCAAAGAAGGATTCGTTTCTCTCTTCTACCCCGTCTTGAACAACTACCAGGCCTATTCCCATCATTCCGCTTGAACATGACCCATCAAAAAAGATTTCAGTCACTTCCTTTTTTCCTCCTTTGATTAGCTGCGCCGTCTTGTCATTGCATGTATTTCCTTTTGCATATCTATTGTATACTATTGTATATCTGTTAACTACCTCCTGTCAAACCTTTTTCTCGCTAAAAAGGTGGGCCGACCGGGATTCGGCAGATTCCCAAAACAGTTGGATGACTCTAATCGTGAAGCTCGGTGTCGTCTGGTTCCAGAATATTTGGTTTTACGGGTTTTGTACTCGCCGGTCTCCTCGGCGAAGAATTCATCAAAATAAATTCATCACGAGAAGCGAGACGTGCCAAAACGAAGTAATATAGAAAAGCAGATTAGTATTATTTGTTCCGCAGAAAAGTAACACACAAGCGTTGCGTGGCCTAAGACGCGCTTTAACCAAAAGAACAGGAGGAACCACATTGAAAGCCACAACAGTGACAGAACTCAGAAGATACATTACCCCAAAGCAAGCTGCCTCTATATATGGCTTTTCGGCGGGGTATCTTGCAAATCTCCGAGTAAAGAAGAAAGGTCCGCCGTTCTACATACGCGGAAGAAAGATTCTGTATCGTGTCACTGATTTCGAGGCATGGGTAACGGAGTGCCCGGTCAAGACGACTGAATCTGTCAATTAGTAAAGTCAGTGGAATTACAGTCAATCACCTCACAGTCTGCTTGCGGGCGAAGTGATTGACTCGTATTATTGGGTCATATGTCAGTTCCTGATCCGTGGATCGGTGTGAGATCCTGGTTTATGATTCTTGTCCTTGTGTGTTTGTCGCCTTCTTAAAACCCGCTTCGAGTCTGCGCCCCGCCTTCTTCTTTTCAGCCGGTACCAAGTGTGCGTACCTCTTCACCATGTCTAATGTTTTGTGCCCGAGAAGCTCGGCAATCGTCAGAAGACTTTCTCCCTGGAGGGCGAGCCATGAAGCAAACGTGTGCCGCAACGTATGAAATGTTACTTTCTTTCGTCGGTCGGTAATACCCTGATTGAACCGAAGCCGTTCAACAGCCTTCATGAATGCCTGTGAAACATTCTTTATCTTGCCGCCGTGCCGCTTGTCCTTAAAAACATATTCCTCCGGCTCTTGAGGTGTTCTGGCCTTGAGGATCTCCTTAACATCGTCCGTCATATAAGCGTCGCGGCTTTCACCATTTTTTGCATCAACGACATGGATTATCTCTTGAGACAGTTGTATGTCCTGGCCTTTAAGGCTGAAGATTTCATTTGCGCGAAGACCGCAATGAAGACTTATCAATGAGATATCGTGGGTGTTAGAGGAAACGCTTTTTAACTCTGTTAGCAGTGCCTCAGCCTCTTTGTGGGTTAAGAAACGCTCTCGCGCATTCTTAACTTTCGGCATTTTGACTTTCGTGAGAGGATTTTTCCCTTCATACAACCCCCAGTCGTTCGCCTTGTTGTATATCTCCCTGATGAGCGCAAGGCACTGTTTGACCGTGGCCAGCGACAATCCAGGTGCTTTTCCCGCCTTCTTGTGGTCCTCGCGCCTCATTCTGCCGCCTTTCGCAAGCTTGTTTTTAAATCCCTCGATATCGAGAGCCGATATCTCATCCAAACGCTTCTCATCAAACTCCGGCTTTAGGTGATGGGTGTAACGGCTTTCGTCGTCTTTCCAACTCTTCTTGTTAGACTTCGCCCATATTATGAACCCTTCCGCCACATCTTTAAAAAGGGGGGCTTTAGGCTTATCTTTCGGCAGCTCCTCGCCGTGCCGTATCGCCCTGATTCGGTTGTTTCTCACTTCTTCCGCCACTTGGGGGGAATAACCCTCGCTTTCCCATCCGACTTTCTCCCATACAAGCCTTCCGTCCTTTTTGTAACAGATATCGTAACAAACGTCCGGCCTACCCTGGTGAAGCTTGGTCGCGTGCTCGCGTGAGAATACGCCCGTATAGTACTGTTGTTCCCCTGATCCCTTCTTCTTACCTTTCTTGACGAGTTGTCGTTTAGCCATCAACCCCCCCTTTTTTTTGACAATCGGTTCCGAGGAAGTGTAAATTATTACCTATGGTGGCTCTACAATTGTTATCGCGCTTTCGCGTTATGATCCCTAAAAGATCAAAGTGGGCCAGCGCCCAAAGGACCTGCCGGGCTTTGGATCCGTCACTGTGCCGTGCTAACCTATTGCTAACCCGAGAGTGATTTGTGGTGATTTTAAGTTGACACGCATATTTTTGCTAACTACCAGAAGTAGAATAAATGACTGGATAAATTCCGTCAAGTTATTTATGGTGATCTTAGTGAAAAGCATCGCTTATCGGACTACGAATCCGTAGGTTAGAGGTTCGAATCCTCTTGGGCGCGCTTAGATTACCGCCCCTTCCCTTCGGATGGTTCTTTGCATCAGATTGACAGGCAGCATAGGGCAATAGAGTAAAGCCAGGCAGATCATTCTCAAAAGGCTGTTACATGGAAAGAAAAAAGACGAGAACAATCAGCGTAGGTAATGTCAGGATCGGAGGCGACAATCCTGTTGTCGTTCAATCGATGCTCAAGACAAACCCCAAGAACGTTGAGGAGACGATCGAGCAGTTGCAGGACCTCAAGAAAGCCGGATGTGAAGTCGCGAGGATTGCTCTGCCGCAAGAAGAAACATGCGAAATAATACCTGTCCTCAAGAAGACGGTCGATATTCCGATCGTAGGAGATGTCCACTTCAATCATATGATTGCCTTAAAGGCAATGGAATTGGGCATCGATTGCATCCGCATCAATCCGGGCACCATAAACAACGACGAGAAGCTGAAAGAAGTAGCGACCATGGCGAGAGAACGCCGAATACCGATCAGAATCGGTATAAATGTTGGGTCTCTCGAAAAGAGGATTCTGAAGAAGTATCCGAGGCCCAACGCAGATGCGATGGTTGAAAGCGCCCTTTCGGCGGTAAAGCTGTTTGAAGACCAGGGGCATACAGCGCTTAAAATATCCCTCAAGGCTTCCGACATTTTCCAGACCATAGAAGCATATCGAAAGTTCTCCAACGTTTCTGATTATCCTCTGCACGTAGGTATTACCGAGGCAGGCCCGATCTTTTCCGGTGTCATAAAGTCGGCTGTCGGTATAGGTATTCTTCTCTATGAAGGGATTGGCGATACGATAAGGGTATCATTAACAGGCAACCCCGTGTATGAAGTAACCGCAGCCTACCACCTTTTGCGAAGTCTGGGCCTGAGAAAAAGAGGGATAAACATCATCTCGTGCCCGACGTGCGGCAGATGTAGGGTGAACCTGAGAGACGTGGTGGAAGAATTCGAGAAGCAGACAAGCCATATCGAAACCTATGCTGATGTGGCAATCATGGGGTGCGAGGTAAACGGCCCCGGAGAAGCGAGCGATGCCGACATCGGCATTGCATTCGGCGCTCAGAAAGCGGTTCTTTTTTCTAAGGGATCAATCAAAAAGACCGGTATCCCGCGGGAAATAGCAAAAGATGTGTTGTTCGAGGAACTGCAGAGTCTTTCCCGATAGCCCTCGCTGAAGGCTGTAATATTTCGCCGCATCACCGGCGGAGCTCTTTTCTCGCAAGCAATATTCGCTGAATAACGGTAACATGGGTGAATACGGCAAGAATCAGGACAACCGGCTTCAGGAGACCGGACATCAAGCCTATCACCAGCAGAATTACCCTCTCCGGCCTCTCCAAGAGGCCGTTTTTGCACTTGATAGACGCCGCCTCTGCCCTGGCCCTGGCATAGGGTATGATGGCGACCCCGATGGCAGCGACGAACGTCGCTATCAGGAAGAAATCGTCAGCTATCCGAAGATAGTGAATTGCAACCCCGAGCATGACAATCAGGTCGGAATATCGATCGAGGACTGAATCAAAGAAACCGCCGAAAGGGGTGACCAGATTCGTCTGACGGGCGACGGCCCCGTCAAGAAGGTCGAAGAACCCCGAGACCAGAAGGAAGATCGCGGCGAGCAGTAACCGATCCCCCACCGCAATACAGATAAAAGCGACAACTGAAAAGAAAAGCCCAAACACGGTGAGGACATTCGGGCTGATCACCCTGTTTCTGAAAATAAGCCTGTAAAGCCGTAATATCAGCGGATCAAGAGAATGGCCTATTTTGGCGCTTATCAATTTTTGGGGCTCGCGTCGCCCCCTCCACCGGCAAAGCCGGATGGAGCCCCCCCCTCAAAGAATTGCTGCATTTTGGTTTTGGGGCTCGCGTCGCCCCCTCCACCGGCAAAGCCGGATGGAGCCTCCCCCTCAGCCCGTAAATGGCGAGTACGGTCGTTGGTTTTCATCATTGAAGCCTTTAATAGACCGATGTGCTTGTTTCTGTCCACGCCCCTTCCTATCTGAGCCTCTCACCCCTTATGAACTCTTCGACCATTCCTCTCCCGATGTCGTCAGGAAACTGCTTGATCGGGTGCTTCATGGTATACCCCGATATCGACTCCAGCACGCCGCCTATCCCTCTATCCCTTGCGACCTTGCAGCACCTTATGGCATCGATCACGCAACCGGCGCTGTTCGGTGAATCCTCAACCGACAACCTCAATTCGAGATTGATTGGGACATCACCGAAGATATTGCCCTCGATACGTAAGAAACAGACCTTGTTGTCCCGCTGCCACGGAACGTAATCGGACGGTCCTATATGTATATTTTCCGCGGCGAGGGGCGTATCGAGCGAGGATTGGACCGCTTCCGTTTTTGATATTTTCTTCGACACGAGCCTGTCCCTGTTAAGCATGTTGAGAAAATCGGTGTTACCCCCGGTATTCAGCTGGTACGTCCTGTCGATGGTGACACCCCTGTCGTTAAAGAGCTTGGCAAGGGTTCGATGAATGATTGTAGCCCCTATCTGTGATTTCACGTCGTCTCCGACTATGGGGATCCTCTTTTCCTCAAACATTGCAGCCCATGCCGGGTCGGAGGCGATGAAGACCGGGATGCAATTGATAAGACTTACGCCCGTTTGAAGACAGCAGTTTGCATAGAATCTGGTCGCTTCTTCGGACCCGACCGGCAAATAGTTTACCAGTATTTCGACTCCCCTTTCCTTGAGTATCCCGCAGACGTCGTCCGGCGAATTGTCAGCGGAGACAAAGGTCCGTTCCTCAGGATACTCCCTCATATGCGCCGAAATACCGTCGAGAGGGTTCCCCATCGAGACGGTCACATGCCCGTTGTGAATAGGATTGGCTATGTTTTTCGTGCAATTCGGCGGCGCAAAAATAGCATCACGAAGGGGCTTGCCCACCTTCCTCCGATCTACGTCAAAGGCCGCGACTATCTTGATGTTTTCCGCGGCATAACCGCATATGTCGTGGTGCATGAGTCCGGTTGCGATCTGATGCTGTTTCTTCCCCGAATAATACTCAATGCCCTGCACCAGCGAACTCGCACAATTCCCAACACCCACAATCCCTAATCGAATCTCCCGCATGGAATTCCTCTAGAAGTTTTTTTCCTTTTAAAATATTTGCCCTTAAAAGTCAAAAACAAAATCCGGGCAAGTTAACCTGATTTGTACTGATTTGTGCCCATCTCATACAAATCACTACCAAAAATATCATTAATCACAAAAAGGGGGAAATCCTCCACAAGAAGACGGGCCACTGCTTCGGGCCCAAGCTCCTCATAGGCAACAGGCTGATAGGCTTTTATTGTCTTCGACAGGAGCGCGCCCGCTCCTCCCGTTGCCCCAAAGTATACTGCTTTATGCTTCTTGATGGCCTCTTTCACCGCCTGCGACCTCTTGCCCTTCCCTATCATACCTCTGAGGCCCAGAGCAAGAAGTGCCGGTACGTAGACATCCATCCGGGAACTCGTAGTAGGACCTGCAGCCCCGATCACCCGGCCGGGACCGGCCGGAGATGGTCCGCAATAATAGATCACCTGATTCCTGATGTCGATCGGCAAAGGTTGGCCCTCGGTCAAGGCATCCATAAACTTCTTGTGTGCCGCATCTCTCGCGGTATAGATATACCCGCTGAGAAGCACCTTATCCCCTGAATGCAACTGCCGCACCATATCTTCTTCCAGGGGCGTTCTTATACGCTTTATTTCCATTATGTTACCTATATGGTCGTTTTTTTGATTCTGTGAACGTGACACTGTATGTTTACGGCAACGGGTAAAGATGCTATATGGCACGGGAGGACCTTCACATGAACGTCGAGAGCCGTAACGGCCCCTCCGTAGCCCTGCGGACCTATCCCTAATTTATTTATTTCATTGAGTATTTTCAATTCAAACTCCGCGACGGCAGGTTCAGGATTCCTTTGCCCGAAAGGGATCATGAGCGCCTCCTTGGAAAGAAGCGCGGACGTCTCGAAATTCCCACCTACCCCTATCCCTACGGTAATGGGCGGGCATGGATTCGGGCCTCCCTTTCGCACCATATCCAGCACAAAGGCCTCGACCCCCTCGGCGCCCTGGGAAGGAGTGAGCATTCTCACTTCGCTGTAATTCTCGCTGCCTCCGCCTTTGGGCATGGCAACAATCCTCACCCTATCTCCCGGCACCAACGAGGTGTGTATAATGGCGGGGGTGTTGTCACCCGTGTTTCTGCGTGAAAAAGGATCGCAGCATGATTTTCTTAGGTAACCTTTCTTGTACGCCCTTCTCACGCCCTCGTTAATCGCTTCCGACAAATCCCCGCCCATGAAATGGACGTCCTGCCCGACCTCCAGAAATACCACCGCAAGACCCGTATCCTGGCATACGGGAATGTTTTCGTCACGAGCAATTTGTGCATTCGTGAGCAGCTCCTGCAACACTTCCTTCCCTGCCGGCGATACCTCGTCGTCCACGGCTTTCCGGAGCCTGTTAATCACCTCAGGAGACAGGTTGATATTTGCATCAATGAAAAGTCTTTCAACTGACGAGGCAACATCGCTTACCTGCACCTCTCTCATGGCTACCCCTCGTACGGCGCTATTATGCCCTTCTCCATCAGAAGCCCGACCTCCTCTCGTGCTCTTCTGATCTTTGCTTCCGCCATCCTGAACAGATCCGTCTCGCTCATTTGGAGCCGGGCGACACCTTGCTCCATTGCCTTTTTTGCCACCGCCACTGCTTCTCTGGGAAAGACTTCCCATTCGTCCATGGTGGGCAAAAGATATTCCTCAGTAAGCCCTTTATCCTCGGCACATTTCGCAAGCTCGATTGCTGCGGCAATACACATTTCATCCGTAATGGTCCTCGCCATTACGTCAAGGGTGCCTCTGAAAATGGCGGGAAAGCCAACGGAATTGTTGACCTGATTTGGAAAATCACTTCTCCCTGTCGCGACCACGCGGGCACCCGCCTCCTTTGCCTCCCAGGGCCATATTTCAGGGATCGGGTTAGCGCACACAAAAACGACCGCATTGTCCGCCATTTTGGTGATCCAGTCCTTCGATATTGTATCCGGTCCGGACTTTGAAAGGGCGATCAGCACATCCTTGCCGGCAATCGCTTGCGCCATATCACCGTCCCGCCCTTCACCGTTGGTCATCTGGGCCAATTCCCATTTCTCTTTGTGAGTTTTCGGATTGATATCATCACGCTTCTTCGACAGTATGCCCTTGCTGTCCACGATCATCATCTTCTTGGGATCGACGCCTGCCTTAAAAAGCATCCTCGCTATGCACACGTTCGCCGCTCCCACTCCGATAAGGGCAACCCTCACTTCACCGATATTCTTTCCCACTACCTTAAGTGCATTGATCAGGCCTGCAACCGTGACCGCCGCCGTGCCCTGCTGGTCGTCGTGCCACACCGGTATAGGAGCTTCCGCACGGAGTCTCTCAAGAATATAGAAACATTTCGGGTTCTCTATGTCTTCAAGGTTGATACCCCCGAAGGTGGGACACAGATACTTGACTGTCTTGATAAATTCATCGGGGTCTTTCGTGTCAAGGCAGATGGGAAAAGCGTCTACACCACCGAGGTACTTGAAGAGCAATGCCTTTCCCTCCATTACGGGAAGACCGGCCATCGGACCTATGTCCCCGAGGCCGAGAACCCGCGTGCCGTCCGTCACGATTCCCACCATATTTGCCTTGTTCGTATGCTGAAACACCATCTCGGGGTCCCGTTGAATGTCTTTGCACGGCTCTGCCACTCCGGGTGTATACCAAATGGCAAAATCGTTAAGGTCCCTTATAACGCATTTCGGTACTACCTCTATCTTTCCCCGATAATAAGGATGCATCTTCATCGCATCCTGCGCAGGCTTCTTGGCTTTCGCAATCAACTCTTCCCTGGTAACCTTTACTCCCATACTATCCCTCTCCTTTTCCAGGCTGCTTCGACTCATTGTGAGTCTTTTGCACAGGTCGGTGGCCTCTTGCTCTACGAACAGACGCCCGGTTTCTGCTCTTCCAGGCACCCGGACGATACAACATTTTATAGATAATCGAGGAAATTTGCTACAATATATATTAAGATTTTCCTGTCGCGACAAGGAAGAACCGGCTCTCAGCTTCCAACAGAGGCAGATAGAAGATACATTTGAAAGGACAACCATATGGCGACGGTAGTGCCCGAAAATATCAAGGAAGAAATAGAAGCTCTCGTAAAGGATATCAACTATCATAATTACCGCTATTATGTCCTTGACTCGCCTGTAGTCTCGGATGAGGAGTACGATCGCCTTTACCGCCGCCTGAAAGAGCTCGAGGAAACATACTCCTACGTCTTACCCGATTCGCCGACACAGCGCGTGGGAGCCCCTCCGGCGGAAAGGTTCAGGAAGGTGAGCCATACCCAGCCCATGCTCTCTCTGGATAACGCCTTCTCCTATGACGAGTTGAGGGAGTTTGACAGAAAGGTCAAGCGGCTCCTCAAGACCGAAGATGAGATTGAGTACACGGTGGAGCCCAAATACGACGGTCTGGCCATAGAACTGACTTACAGAAACGGGTTGCTCGCGTCCGCTTCGACAAGGGGTGACGGCTACGTGGGAGAAGATATTCGGAACAACGTCATGACTATCCGATCGGTGCCACTTAAAATAGACTCAGACGGGCAAGTCCCCGAGGAGATCGACATCAGGGGCGAGGTTTACATGAATCTCGAGGAATTCAAAAAATTGAACAGAGAAAGGGAGCAGAAAGGTGAGCCGGTCTTCGCCAACCCAAGGAATGCCGCAGCCGGGACAGTGAGGCAGCTTGACCCGTCAATTACTGCTTCCCGCAACCTCTATCTCGTCTGTTACGGACTGGGAACAGCCCGGGGGATAGAGATCAGAAGCCAGGCAGACCTCGTAGAATGGCTCAAAAAGAGCAGATTCCCCACCCCTTCGAAATTCTTCAGAGTAAAAGGGATAGAGAATGCGGTAAAGGCCGTGATGGAGATCGAGAGTCAGAGAAACGCCTTTCCTTTTGAAACCGACGGGGCCGTGGTAAAGGTAAACGACTTCTCCCTCCAGCGCGAACTCGGTGTCAAAACAAGGGAGCCTCGTTGGGCCGCGGCATACAAGTTTCAAGCGCATCAGGCAACCACAAAGATAGTGGACATACGGGGGAGCGTGGGGAGAACGGGCGTCATTACCCCTTATGCGGTTTTCGAGCCGGTTAAGGTGGGCGGAGTGACTGTTTCCCGTTCTACTCTCCACAACTGGGATGAAATGGAAAGGAAGGACATAAGAATAGGGGACACCGTAATCATCGAGAGGGCCGGAGATGTCATCCCCCATGTAGTGGCGGTAATAAAGGAGAACAGGACCGGCGACGAGAGATTCTTCCCTATCCCCGAGCAGTGCCCGGCCTGCGGATCGGCGGTAGTGAGGGAAGAAGGCGAAGTAGCAGTCAGGTGCATCTCCCTTTACTGCCCCACCCAGGTTCAGGAGAGGATCATCCACTTTGCGTCAAGGGGAGGAATGGACATTGAAGGCCTCGGAGAGAAGAACGTGGAGTTGCTTTACTCGAGAGGGCTGATCAATCACTTTGAAGACATCTACAAGTTGCGAAAAGAGGATTTTCTCCAGCTCCCCCGATTTGCCGAAAAATCAGCACAAAACCTGATTGACGCGATCGAAAGATCGAAGAACACGACTCTCTCCAAGTTTCTCTTTGCCATAGGCATTGTCCATGTCGGCGAATACGTGGCCCGGCTCCTTGCGAAGAACTTTCGCAGGCTGGAGGACCTTCACCGGGTAACACCCGAAAAGATCCTCGGCATAAAACAGGTGGGGGAAAAGATTGCCTATTCCGTGTCCAAGTTCTTCAATGACGAAGGGAACATTGAGATCCTCGAATCGCTCAAATCCCTGGGGTTACGGGTAGAGAACCCTGATTTTGAGTCGGAGCAGGAGGAGAAGAGGCCTTTTGAAGGTATGTCGTTTGTTATCACCGGAACGCTCCCGGTCCCAAGAAAGGAGGTAGAGGAGCTGATAGAAAGACAAGGTGGCCGTGTGGCCTCTTCCGTGTCCGCGAGCACCCATTATCTCGTCGTAGGAGAAAACCCGGGATCCAAGATGGCAAAAGCGGAAAATCTGGGGGTGAGAAAGATCACCTACGAGCAGTTGCTTGACTTGACCGACTTAGAAAAGGGGGCAAAAACACCATGAAAGCGATAATTGGAGGCACATCACTCTTGAACTCAACGCTTTTTAACAATTGGGACGAAAAAATTGTCGAGACACCGTACGGGAAGGTTGCGGTGCGCACCGCATCACAGTACCTGTTCGTCCAACGGCATGGGAAAAAGGCTGTCCCGCCCCATAAAATCAACCATCACGCAAATATATGGGCTATCAGAAGCCTCAACGCGGACGGTGCGATCGCGGTTAATTCGGTAGGCAGCCTCAAACCCAATCTCAAGCCCGGAAGTTTCATCATACCGGACGATTTTGTTTCACCTTGGAATATACCCACTTTTTTTGATTATGAGATCCGTTTTACCATCCCGGCCATGGATGCCGAGTATGCCCGCAAAATGCAAAATGTCTGTACCCGTCTCGAAGTCGAGACAACCCTTGGCGGCGTCTACATTCAGACGCCCGGGCCGCGTTTTGAGACAAAAGCCGAAGTGAACATTTTGAAAAAGCTCGGAGACGTGGTGGGAATGACCATGGCTTCGGAAGCAACCCTTTGTATGGAATACTCCATTCCCTACGTGAGCCTCTGTTCTATCGACAACTATTGCAATGGAATTCTCAGGACTCCCCTCACGATAGCGGAATTCGAAGGACATCTCGCAGCGAATTCGCAAACCGTTGAAGCCGTCCTGCAGACCATTCTTTCCGAGGGTTTTTGATGACTATTCTGATAAAAAACGTTTATCTCCCGGATGGTGAAACCCGGGACATCTTTATCGAAGACGGCAGGATCGAAGAGATTGCGCCGGTATGCACGAGACACGCAGACCGGACAATTGACGGAACGGATAAGATGGCCTTCCCCTCCCTCATTAACGGCCACACACATGCTGCCATGACACTCCTTCGTGGTTACGCGGATGATTTGCCGCTCAAACAATGGCTCGAGGAAAAAATCTGGGTGCTCGAGTCCAAACTGACGGAAGAGGACGTCTATTGGGGAACAAAACTGGCCTGCCTTGAAATGATCAAAAGCGGAACGACTGTTTTTAATGACATGTACTGGTTCTGGGAGGCATCGGCAAGGGCTGTCTGCGACATGGGGATGCGGGCTGTCCTGAGCGGTGTTTTCATCGACCTGTTCGATCAGAAAAAGGGAGAGGAGCAGATAGAGATAAACATTGACCTTTTCCAAACAGCGGAGAAGTATAGACCGAATGTGACCTTCGCTCTCGGCCCCCACGCAGTCTACTCCGTATCAAAAGAAAGCCTTCAATGGGTCAGGGAGTTTTCCGAGAAGAACAGTGCCCTTATCCATATGCATCTTTCTGAGACGGAGGGTGAGACCCGGTTTACCGAGGAGAAGTACGGCCTTTCTCCTGTCGAGTTCCTGGACGAACAGGGGTTGCTCTCGGAGAGGTTCATCGGAGCCCACGGTTGTTGGCTGAGCGAGGCAGACGTCGGTATTTTGGCACGAACAAGAGCGAAGCTCGTACATAACCCTGTTTCAAACCTGAAGTTAAGTGTTGGAAGGTTGTTCCCCTATCGTTTGATACAGGAGAAGCAAATCCCTTTCTGCCTCGGGACCGACGGCTGTTCCTCAAACAATCACCTCGATATGATGGAAACGATGAAGTTCGCGTCCCTGCTCGCGAAATTCTCTACCAACGACCCGACTTTTCTTACGGCAAGGGAAACGTTCTCGAAGGCGACGTCTGCGGCAGGTGAGATTTTTGGTCTTGGGGACTGGGAAATCAAGATCGGTTCGGAAGCCGATATTATCCTGCTTGACCTGCTCAGACCGGAATTTGTCCCCAATTTTGACAGCTATTCCGATGTGGTTTACACAGCCAACGGTTATTCCGTGGACACCGTTATCTGCATGGGCCGCATTCTTATGGAAAACAGGAGGGTGCAGGACGAGGAAGAAATCATGCGGAACGCCCGGCGAATAGCAAAAAGCCTTGCCACACGATGAGATTCATTTGTGACATCATGTTTGGAAAACTTGCGAAATATCTCCGGATACTCGGGTTCGACGCGGTTTACGAAAAGAATCCGGCCGCGCTTGAACACTACAGATTACATGAGCCTGACCGTATCTTTCTCACACGCCGCAGGAAAACGACCGGTTTCCCCAACACGGTTCATATTGAATCGGAAATAACCAGGGAACAGCTCAAAGAGATTAAAGGTCTGATTAGGTCAGGCATCAAGAAAGAGAATGTACTGAACAGGTGCATCGAGTGTAACAGGGAATTGGTGGATGTCGACAAGACCGAAATAGAACGGTCCGTTCCCGAATTTGTCTATCACAACTATACCTGCTTCAAGGCCTGCCCTTCGTGTAAAAAGGTCTACTGGGAGGGCTCCCATACGACAGGCATGGAAGAACTGATCAAGGAAATATTGACCTGATGCCCTTCCCTTTTGCAGAATTGATCAATCGGCTCAAGGCGTTCTATAAGACCGATGTTCCGGCGCTGACAAAACTCGCTTCAGAGCAGAAAGAGCCCTTCCTCGTACTTATCGGTTGTCTCCTCAGCCTGAGAACCAAGGATGAAACCACCGAAAAGGCCATGGAAAGGCTGATGCAAAAGGCCCGGACCCCGGCCGAACTTATGGCAATCCCGACAGAGGAACTTGAAAGAATCATTTATCCCGTTGGTTTTTACCGGAACAAAGCCCGCCTTATCAAGGAGGTTGCCGGAACGATCATCGGCAAATACGGAAACCTGGTGCCGGACAGCATCGAAGAACTGTTGACCATAAGGGGTATCGGCAGAAAAACGGCGAATATTGTCGTAACCGAGGCCTTCGGCAAGCAGGGGATAGCGGTGGACACCCATGTCCATCGTATCTCTAACAGACTCGGCGCAGTAAACACGAAAACACCCGATCAGACCGAAGCCGCCCTGAAGGAGATCCTTCCATCGCGATATTGGAGAATATACAACCCGCTTCTTGTGACCCACGGTCGCAGGACGTGCACGCCCCTGTCCCCTTTCTGCAGCCGGTGCCCCGTTTCCGATCTCTGCAAAAAAATTGGGGTTACCCGTTTCCGGTAATCATATCGTTCGGCTGTCTCCTTTTGGAAACAGCCGGTTTTCGCCTCCCATGGCACCTCTCCCTCCGCTCCTTCCTCTCCTTTTTGCCTTTACAATTCCCCGTTAATTTGTTAGTTTTCCTATCTGAATGAAAAAACTGGTCTTTCTCCTCGTTTTTTCCTGCATCATTTGCACTTTTGCTTTTGCAGCGGAAAATGACAGGATAGCAAAAATTGACGTAATCGGTAATGAGAGGATCGACAAAGGCGTCGTCACCAACGCCATAAAGACGAGGGAGGGTGACGTCTACGATCCGACAAAGACCGGGGAGGACCTGAAAAGCATTTACAGGACCGGATTTTTCAGTGACGTTATGGTTGACGTAAAAGACAGCGAAAAAGGGAAGATAATCACGTTTGTCGTCGTTGAAAGGCCCCCCGTGAGCGCCATATATATCGCAGGAAACAAGAAGGTCAAGACGGAGGATATCCGGGACAAGCTGAAGATAAAGTCCGGCACCGTCCTCAACACGGAAAAGGTCAAAGAGAGCGTTGACGAAATCAGGAAGCTCTACGCGAGCAAAGGATACTATGCGGCAAAGGTGAATTACGAGATCAACCAGGAAGAAGGTTACCGCGCGGAGTTGCGGTTTATCGTTGAAGAGCCCCAGCGGGCATATGTTCGAAAGATCACGTTTACCGGGAACCGGAGCCTCAAGGCGGGCAAGATCAAAGGGGCGCTGAGGACGCGGGAAAAAGGAGTTTTCTCCTGGTTTACGGGGTCGGGTATTCTGGATGAAGAGGCGCTCGACGAAGACAGAAAACAGATCGAGGCCCTCTACCACGACAACGGTCACGTCAGGGTCAAGGTAGCTGCCCCTGACATAAAGATATCACCGGACGGCAAGTCTATCTCGATTGCATTCAAAATAGACGAGGGTAATGTCTACAAGATCGGCGATGTCGACTTTAAGGGCGATATTGCTTTTGACCAGACAGAAATCAGGAAAAAGCTCAAGAACAAGACAGGCAATACTTTCAGATCCTCCCTGTTCCAGGAAGATGTATTGATGCTCACGGACATCTATCAGGATATGGGGTATGCGTTTGTGGATATTGCCCCCCTTACCGGCATCAACGACGAAACCAAGACCGTTGATATCTCGTTTGATATAGCAAAAGGATCGGAAGTTTTCTTTAACCGCATAAACATAGTGGGCAACACGAAGACCAGGGACAAGGTGGTGCGGCGAGAGCTGAAGTTCGCAGAGGGCGATCGCTATTCAAGCTCCAAAATGAAAGAAAGCAAGAGGAGACTAACAAACACCACCTATTTCAAGAACCTGGACCTGAAGACAATCAAGACCGATGAACCCGACAAAGTGAACCTTGATGTTCTCGTGGAGGAAAAGCCGACAGGCACCCTTTCCCTCGGTGTCGGCTACAGTACCTATGAGAAAATACTGCTCACAGGATCGGTCAGCCAGGAAAATATCTTCGGAACGGGAAAAAAAGTATATTTGGATGCATCGCTCAGCTCCATAGCCCGCCTCTACAACATAACCCTCGTAGACCCGTACATTTTTGACAAGAACCTCTCGACGTCGCTCAATGTTTTCAACACGATCCGTTACTTCGATACGTACACGTACGGTGGGACAGGCGGCTCTTTTACCGTCTCCCGTCCGATTACCGATTACCTGAGAGCCGCCCTCCGGTATCGCTTTGAGAGAATTTCCGTGACCGACATAACCGACGATGCAGGTTCCTTTATTCAGGAGCAGGCAGGGACAAAATCGACGAGCAGCGTGACGGCATCTCTCACGAGAAACACCATAGATGACATCCTCAATCCCAGCATCGGGGTCATTGCTTCTGCTTCTCTCGAAGTCGCCGGCGGTCCCTTTATGGCAGACAACAATTTCATCAAAGGTATTCTGTCGTATGGCCGCTATTTCCCTCTCAAGTGGGGCACCGCGTTGTTCCTGAGAGGAACTGCGGGTACAGTCAGGCAGTACGGCGGAACGACAGTCCCGGTCTATGAAAGGTTCTACGTGGGCGGCATTTCCACGGTCAGGGGTTTCAGGTATGGCGAAGCAGGCCCGACCGATCCGGCTACGGACGACGTAATCGGCGCCCAGAACGAGTTGATATTCAATTCAGAACTGATTTTCCCTATATATAAACCGGCAGGACTCAAAGGGGTTGTCTTCTTTGATTACGGCAAAGGTTTCGACGAAATGAACGGATTTTTCCAAAGCCTGCGCCCGGCTGCCGGGTTCGGGGTAAGATGGTTTTCCCCCATGGGACCTATCAGGTTGGAGCTTGGGTTCAACCTGAACCGCAAGTCGGGGGAAAGAGGGACCGTTTTCGATTTTTCGATGGGTAAACCATTCTAAAAAGGAGGTAATATGAGGAAAAGCGCGTTTTTTGCCGTGCTGGTGATGGCGTTTGTCTTTCTGCCTTTGATTGCAAGCGGCCAGACCCCAGTAAAAGTAGGTTATGTTGACCTGCAGAAGGTGATGATGGAGTCGGACAAAGGGAAAGAGGCTAGAAAGAGCCTTACCGACGAGGTTGAGAAGCTGAAGAAGAACCTCAACCAGAAACAGGAAGAGCTGCAGAAAATGAAGGATGCGCTGGAGAAGCAGACAGCCATGATAACACCGGAAGCCCGTGCCGAAAAAGAGAAGCAGTACCAGGCCAAGCTCAAGGATTATCAGAGAGTGGCAAATGACTACCAGACGGAGCTTCAGCAGAAGGACCAGGAGTTCACACAGAAAATCCTGAAGGATCTCGAAGACATCATAAAACGTACGGGCGAAGGCGAAAAATATACACTGATTCTTGAAAAGAGCCAGGCCGGCATTTTATACGGCGCGACCTCGGCAGACGTCACGGACAAGGTGATCGCCATGTACAACGAATCCTCTAAGAAGAAAGCTGCTGCTCCGAAGAAATGATAAAGCTAAAGGAAATCGCCGCCAGAACCGGCGGGAGTCTGGTCGGTGACGGCGAAGTCGAGATACAGGGCATTGCAGGTATAAGCGAGGCGCAGGAAGGCGATATCACCTTTGTCCTCAACCGGTCTTTCGCAAAGTATCTGCAAGCTTGCCCGGCATCGGCTTTTATAGCAGGTAAAGATATAGAGCAGGCATTGCTGCAAAGCAGGAATGCCGTCATAGTCGAAAATCCGGCTCTTGCCTACCTCCAAACGGCTGAGCTCTTCCAGCCGCCCACGGAGGCCGGGGCAGGCATAAGCCGCGAAGCTTCTGTATCAGACGAAGCGACGATCTCGCAGGAAGCATCCATTTTTCCCTACGTTTACATTGAAAGAGATGCAATAATTGAGAAGGGCGTTATTATCTATCCTTTCTGCTACATCGGAAAGGGAGTCACGGTAGGCGAGCACACGATCATTCACTCCAATGTCTCAGTTTACGACCGGACGATTATCGGCAAAAGGGTCATTATCCATTCAGGCGCTGTCCTGGGAAGCGACGGGTTCGGATATATATGGGACGGCCGGAGGCATCGAAAAATACCTCAGCTCGGCAGGCTCGAGATCGAGGACGACGTGGAGATAGGAGCAAATACCTGCATCGATCGCGCCTCCTTGGACAGGACTGTCATAAAGAAAGGCACCAAGATCGACAATCTTGTGCAGGTAGGTCATAATGTGACGATCGGCGAGAACAGCATTCTTGTTTCTCAAGTGGGGATCGCAGGAAGCACTGCGATAGGGAATAACGTCGTATTGGGAGGCAAGGTCGGCGTAAGAGACCACGTAAAGATCGGAAACAATGTGAAAGCCGCAGGAGGGACGGGTATCACCAAGGATGTTAAGGACAATTCCGTTATTTCCGGCACACCTCACATGGGCCATCGGGATTGGCTCAGGCTGCAAAACTATCTGAAAAAGCTACCGGAGCTTTTTGAACGGATGGGCAAGATCGAGGAAAGACTTGATCCAGGGGTTGAGAATGATAGAGATCGATGAAATTCTGAAACTGATACCACATAGATTTCCGTTCCTTCTTGTTGACCGGGTTATAGAGTTTGAGCCGGAAAAAAGAATTGTGGGAATAAAGAACGTTACTTTCAACGAACCCTTTTTCCCCGGACACTTCCCGGGAAAGCCAATAATGCCGGGCGTACTTATAATTGAAGCTATGGCACAAACAGGCGGTATCCTCGCTTTCAAATCCTTTCCTCATTTGAAAGGTGACGTACGCTTTATCGGTATTGACAGGGCGAGATTCCGAAGACCGGTGACACCCGGCGATCAGTTGAAGCTTGTACTTGAAGTAGTAAAACATAGAAGAGAGGTATGGGTTTTTCAGGCAGAAGCATTTGTGGACGGGAAGAAAGCGGCAGAAGCCCAGCTCATGGCAACGCTGCAAGATGACAAGGAGAACATATGATACATCCGACGGCCGTTATCCAACAGGGCGCCGAAATAGATGATGAGGTAGAGATCGGCCCCTACTGTGTTATCGGGGATAAGGTCAAGATAGGCGCGGGAACGAAAATCTCAGGGCATGTGAGCATAGACGGACGAACGGAAATAGGCCGGTCTTGCACTATTCATCCCTTTGTGTCGATTGGGAGTCCTCCTCAGGACATCACCTACAAGGGCGAGGATACCACATGCATTGTCGGTGATCGCAATGTCATCCGGGAATACGTGACGATCAACTGCGGCAGCGCAAAGGCGACAGGGACCACACGCGTGGGAAGCAACAACTTTATCATGGCTTACAGTCATATAGGCCATGACTGCGTGGTGGGGAGCAACATAATAATGGCAAATTGCGCAACACTCGCAGGTCATGTTCACGTGGATGACTTTGCCTACGTGGGGGGGCTATCCGCCGTTCATCAGTTCTGTAAAGTAGGAAAGCATTCCTTTATAAGCGGGCTCACGGGCATCCCCCGGGACGTGCCGCCCTTCGTAATGGCTGCCGGAAACAGGGCCAGACTCTATGGGTTGAACGTGGTGGGGCTGGAAAGACGAGGTTTTTCAAAGGATGATATCACAAAGCTAAAAAGGGCGTACCGGCTTCTGTTCCGGTCTTCCCTGTCTCTCGAAGCAGCGCTCAAGATGATCACGGAGCAGCTGGACGGCGAACATATCGAAGAGCTGGTTACCTTTATACGTGGATCGGAGAGGGGTATATGTCGCTGAAGCTTTGCCTCGTCGGCGCCGGGCATATGGGCAGAATCCATGCCCGGAAGCTCGCCCGAATGAAAGATGTGACACTGACCTGCATCGTGGATGTGAATGAACACCAGGCAGGGAATGTGGCAAGGGAATGCGGCGTACCCGAATATCGAGACTACCGTCACACGCTTCGCAATGGAGTACGGGCCGCAGTCATCGCCTCTCCCACCGAGAGCCATTATCCGATTGCCCGGGCATTTCTTGAAGAAGGCGTGCACGTGTTTATCGAGAAGCCCATTGCAGCGGAACCCGCGCAAGCGCGGGAACTTATAGATCTTGCCAGAAAAAACAATCTGACTTTACAGGTCGGTCACCTCGAACGCTTCAGCCCTCCCTTCCGCAAGGCTTCCGCCATGATCAAGACCCCTCTCTTCATCGAGGCCTACAGAACAAGCGGATTTACGGGCAGATCGACAGATATAGATGTCATACACGACCTTATGATCCACGACATTGACCTGGTGCTCTCTCTCGTTAACAGTGACATTGCAGCGATCAGCGCCCGGGGAATATCGGTCTTTACTGAAAAGATCGATGTCGCGAACGCCCGCGTTGAATTTGCAGACGGCTGCGTTGCTATCATTACGGCGAGCAGGGCCTCGGGCACCAGGGAACGATCCTTCAAGGTGTTCGACCAGGACCGCTACTACTCCCTGAACCTGGCCACCGCACACATGTTTACCTCAAAAAAAGACAAAAAGGGCAAGATGGAAGCAAGCATCTACAAGGCAACGAGCCCTGATCCGGTCAATAGTGAACTGAGGGAATTCGTGAGGGCGATCAGGGACAAAAGGGAGGTCCTTGTCAATGGTGAAGATGGACTCCGCGCTCTCCTCCTTGCAAACACCATCAAAGAACATATTGAGGAAAACCGGGCAAAAATTGTTACGTAAAAAGGCGGTGATCGTCGCAGGCGAGCTGTCCGGCGAGATCCATGCCTCCCGCCTTGTACGGGCCATGACCCGAATAGTCCCGTTGAACTTCAGCGGAATGGGCAGCACCATGCTCCGCGAAGCCGGCGTTGACGTGGTACATGATTACCGGGACATCTCCATTACCGGCCTTATCGAAGTGCTGTCAAAGGGGCCGCATATCTGGAAGGCCTACAGAGCGCTGAAAGAGCATCTCGTCAGGACCGCTCCCGACTTCTTAGTGCTTGTGGATTTCCCCGGGTTCAACCTGAGAGTCGCCAAGATGGCAAAACGGCTGGGCATTCCCACCGTCTATTTTATACCGCCTCAGATTTGGGCATGGAGAAAGGGACGTATAAAACAGATAAAACGCTACGTCGACCTGGTTCTCTGCATCCTTCCGTTTGAAGAAGCAATTTACCGTGAACACTCCATTCCGGTCTCATACGTCGGTCACCCGTTTGCCCATACCGTGGCACCCGTTTATTCAAGAGAAAAGTTCTACTCAATGCTCGGCGTGCGCGCTCAGGGGCCTGTTCTGACAGTAATGCCTGGAAGCCGGCCCAATGAGGTAAGGAAGCATATGCCCATACTCCTCGAGGTGACCGACCGCGTAAGTGAACGGATAGGAGACCTTTCCGTACTTCTGCCCGTTGCCGACACGATCGAAGAAGCTTTTTTTATTCCCTTTCTTCGCGGCCGTCGCAACGTCATCCCCGTAAAGGGGCTCGCGCACGATTGCCTCAAGTATTCCGATGCCGCGCTCATCGCCTCGGGAAGCGCAACGCTTGAGGCAGCTATCCTTGGTGTCCCTTCTGTTGTTCTTTATAAGCTATCAGGCTTTTCGTACCTTGTTGCCCGCCTCCTGGTAAAGGTGAAGCACATCAGCCTCCCGAACATAATAGCAGGCAAAGAGGTGTTTCCCGAGTTCATTCAGTCGTTAGACCCCGAAAAGATTGCCAAATCAATGGTGCATATGTTAAATAATGATACGTCTGCTACAAAAACAGAACTTGAGGGGATCAGGCGCAGGCTCGCCGGTGAGGACGCCGACCCGTACCGGGTAGCAGGCGAAAGGATTTTCCGGTTCCTGGAGCAGATATATGGATCTTTACCTAAGACTCCTTAAGTTCCTCCAACCCTACAGGGTAAAGCTTGTCTTTGCCATGATTTTCATGTCTCTTGTTGCGGCATCCAACGGTGCGACGGCTTTTCTTGTCCAGCCGGTCATGGACAAGATCTTTTACGAGAAGAACGCAAGCCTCCTGTTGCTCATTCCCTTTGCGATCGTTCTTTTGTCCCTCTCAAAAGGCGTCTTCGATTACCTTCAGTCGTATTTGATGGGTTTCGTGGGCCAGAGGGTTATAACCGATATCAGGGACATCGTTTTCAAGAGGCTCCAGATCCAGCCCCTATCTTTCTTCGACAAAACTCCGACGGGTCAGATTATTTCCCGCATCACCAACGACATAAGCCTTGTGCAAGGAGCGGTCTCCGACGCTTTTACCGCTATCCTCAAAGACGCTTTTACCATAATCTTCCTTATTGGCGTGGTTTTCTACCGTGACTGGAAACTCGCGGTTATCGCTTTTCTCATCCTTCCTTTTGCCACGTATCCCATTATCGCTTTCGGTAAAAGACTTCGAAAAATAAGTATGCAGAACCAGAAGGCGATAGCGAAGCTTACCAGTTTTCTGCACGAGACAATCACAAGCCAGAGAGTGGTCAAGGCATTTTGCATGGAGCAATATGAGCACGGGAAGTTCGACGCAGAGAATGAGAATCTCTTCAGGATCATACTCAAAAGATACAAGGTGAAAGGGCTTTCCTCGCCTGTCATGGAGGTGCTCGGAGGAGTTGCGGTAGCAGTCATAATATGGTACGGAGGATCTGAAGTCATAGCCGGGAAATCGACACCCGGTTCGTTCTTCTCTTTCACTGCAGCGCTCATTATGTTATACGAGCCCATAAAGCGCCTCAACAAGGAGAACCACAACATCCAGCAGGGTCTTGCCGCCGCGCAAAGGGTATTTGAGATAGTTGACCGGGAACCTGAAATCACCGACAAATGTGACGCAGTAGAGCTGCCAGCCACGGAGGGTGAAATAGAGTTTTCCGATGTCTCTTTCAAATATGAAGACAAAATGGTCCTGAACGGCATAAATCTTCATATAAGCAAAAACGAGACCGTGGCCATAGTGGGAGAAAGCGGTGTCGGAAAAACGACTCTGGTCAATCTTATCCTCAGGTTCTACGATGTTTCGGACGGCTCCATACGTCTTGACGGTATTGACATTCGCGACGCCACACTCCATTCCCTCAGGGCAAACATGGCTCTCGTCACACAGGATGTAATTCTCTTTAACGATACCATTCTGAACAACATTGCCCACGGCAAGGACATCGACATGGAAAAGATAGAGGCGTCCATTCGTTCCGCCTATGCCCATGATTTTGTCTCAAAGCTCCCGAAGAAGCTGGAAACGGTTGTCGGGGAAAAGGGTATAAGGCTTTCGGGAGGACAAAAACAGAGAATCGCGATTGCCCGCGCTCTTTACAAAGATGCTCCGATCCTGATCCTCGACGAGGCAACAAGCGCCCTCGACACCGCATCGGAAACAGAGGTCCAGAAGGCGCTCGAGAACCTTATGAAGGGAAGAACAACCATCGTTATCGCCCACAGGCTTTCCACCGTGATGAATGCCGATAGGATCATTGTCCTCGAAGGCGGCGGCATTGCCCAGGAAGGAAGACATGAGGACCTCATTCAGGAAGAAGGCCCCTACAAGAGGCTTTACGACCTGCAGTTCCGGGACGAGCCAAAGAAAGTAATACGGATCAGTAAAAGACTCAAGAATGCTTAAGAACGTCAAATATTTCATCATGCTCAACTTCCTGCCCCCGGTTGTCTATCTTGTTCTCACTCTCCTGAAGGCGACCCTCAGGATCGAGCACATAAACAAAGACCCTGTGGAGCGATTATGGCAGCAAGGAGATAACATTATCGCCTGCTTCTGGCATGGCAGACTACTTGCCATGCCTTTTGCTTATAAAGGAACCGGGGCTAAGGTTCTTATATCACGCCATCGCGACGGCGAGTTCATTGCAAGGGTGATAAAATACTTCGGCCTTGGAACAGTCAGAGGATCGCATAGAAAAAGTTCCGTCTCCTCGGTGAGGGAGATGCTCGCTGAATTGAAGCAGGGAACCAGCATCGCCATAACACCCGACGGCCCGAAAGGGCCACGCTATCAGGTCAAACAGGGCATAATCGAGCTTGCGAGGATTAGCCAAATCCCGATAGTACCTGTCACCTGCAGCGCGAGCAAGAAGAAAGTCTTCAATTCCTGGGACCGTTTTCTGCTGCCCTACCCCTTCTCCACAATGCTCTTCCTCTGGGGAAATCCCATCTATGTTCCAAAAAACATCCGGAGTAGCGAAATCGAGGCAAAAAGGCAGGATCTCGAAAAGACCCTTGTGTCCTTAACAGAAACAGCAGACCGTATGGCATGTGGAAACTAATTTATAACCTTCTCATCTATTCTCTCTTCCCTTTCTTTGCCGTCTTTTCCCTTACCAATAAGAAGGTCAGAACCAACTTTCGCGAAAGGATGTTGCCGAAGCCGGTTGGCGGCAACATGCAGGATCCCTTGTGGATACACGCCGCTTCGTTGGGAGAGGCCGTGATCGCCGAGAACTTCATCACCTACGTGCGCCCGAAGATCAAGAACGACATTGTCGTCACGACGAACACCTACTACACGAGAGATCTCCTGAGGAGGAAGTTCGGCGATTCGGTCAAGGTCTTCTCCCTGCCCTTCGACTTTTCTTTCTCGATCGGACGATTTACGGGAAACACCAGGTTTGCGGCCCTCCTCATCATTGAGACAGAGATTTGGCCGAACCTGATATGGAAGGTGAAAAGCAGGGGTATCCCTGTAATAATTATCAACGGCAGGATTTCCGATTCCACGATAGGCCGGTACAAGCGCTTTTCCTTTTTTCTGACCAGCGTGCTTTCCTCCGTGGACCTCGTTCTTGCCCAGTCTGAGGAACATGCGAGAAGATTTGTGATGCTCGGTATCAGCCCTTCAAAGGTTGTCAATGCGGGAAATCTCAAGTACTACCGGAAAGTAGAGGGCCTTTCCCGAACAAAATCCAAGGACAGCGTTATCACCTTCGGAAGCGTAAAGGAAAAGGAGCTGCCCATTCTCATCCCCGTCATTGGCGGCCTACGGAAGGATTTTCCGGAGATCCGTATTTACATCGCTCCCAGGGAGCTCAAGCTGGTCCCCGAAATAGAAAAGCAGTTTGCCGATTCGTTTGTAGTTGTTCGCTATTCACACGAGAAACAGAATGGCGCCTGCGGCGGAGAAATCGTTCTGGTCGATACAGTGGGCGATCTGGTCGGCATATACGCGAAAAGCAAGGTTGCCTTCGTCGGGGGAAGCCTTGCTCCCTATGGCGGGCAGAATGTGTTGGAGCCTCTTTTTGTGGGCACACCTGTGATTTTTGGACCGCATATAGACAACTTCAAGGCCATTTCTCAGGATATTATTACCCAAGGGGCAGGTTTCATGGTGCAGGACGGAGCCGAACTTCTTTCAAGAATGCGAATGGTTCTGACCGATGAAGGCGTCAGACAGAACCTTGCAGAAGCAGGCAGGGCGGTCCTCGACATGCAAAGAAATGTTATGGAAAAAGCGAGTCGACTCGTGCTGGAGGCGGTATGGAAGAATTCACAAAACTTGTCGAGCTGATGAGCACCCTCCGCGGTGAGCACGGCTGCCCGTGGGACAAAAAACAGACAGAGAAAGGCTTCAGGACTTTTCTCCTCGAGGAGGTTTACGAACTCATCGAGGCCATCGAGAACGACGACCACAACGCCCTCAAAGAAGAGCTGGGCGACCTCCTCTTTCACATCGTCTTTATTTCCCAGATTTCAAAAGAAAAAGGCCATTTCGATATCAGGGATGTGCTCGAAAACACGTACAAGAAAATGTACGGAAGGCATCCTCATGTTTTCTCTCGTGCTGCCGATGATAAGCCTGTCGAAAAACGATGGGAGGAATTGAAGAAAGCGGAAAAAAAGGACTATTCACCCTTATCCGGTGTCCCGAGGATCCTCCCTGCCCTTCTGCGTGCGTACGTGATCTCAAAAAGGGCGGCACGAGTTGGGTTTGACTGGGAGAAGCTGGACGATATTTACGACAAGGTCTATGAAGAAATAAGTGAACTCAAAGAAGCTGAAGCTTCGGGAGCAGCCGAGGATATAGAGGAAGAAATAGGCGATCTTCTCTTTACCGTGTCAAACATATCACGTTTTCACGGCATTGATCCGGAGGGCGCTCTCAGACGGACGACAGACAAATTTGTTAGACGATTTGGTTACCTGGAAAAACAAATCGATCTAGCAAAAGCCGACCTCAAAACGATGGACGCTCTGTGGAATGAATCGAAAGAAAAGGAAAAGAAGGGGAAGTGAATCCCCCTTCTACTCAACCTTTACGACATTTGATGCCTGCGGTCCTTTGGGTCCGTTCACTATTTCAAATTCTACGGCTTCACCCGTCTTCAGGGTCTTGAAACCGTTCTGTTTGATGGCAGAATAATGCACAAACACGTCCCCCCCGTTGTCCTGCTCAATAAACCCGTACCCCTTTGAATCATTAAACCACTTAACCTTACCTACTGGCATCCCGCTAAACTCCTTTCTTCAAAATAAGTTAGTATTACTGAACGTAATGATAATTGAGTCCGAAATATTATGTCAAGGGAAATGTTAAAACGATTTAATAAAAAATCCCTTTGATCCAGGCGGGTTTACGCCGGGTATAGGCGACAGACGACTACATCGGGTGAACATGCCGCCACTATTTTCTGTCCTCGGCAGCCTGTGGGGTCCTAATGCTCCATCTTCCACTCTTTCCCGGCACTTTGGGGGGTCCCATCCCATCGTTATTCATATCCGAGTTCGGCCAATCTTGCCTCATCCATGCCAAGAAAGTGTGCTACCTCGTGAACGATCGTGATCCTGATCTGTTCCTCCAGTTCCTCATCTGTACCGCACATTTCCTGAAGAGGATCCTGAAAAAGAAAAATGGTGTCAGGAAAAAGTGGAGGCGCCGTAATGGAACGTTCTATTAACGGAACGCCTTGGAAAAGGCCAAGAAGCTCCTCGGCCCGTTCGATTCCCAGTTCCTTCAGCATCGCCCTTGAAGGTCTCCTACGAACCGTAATAATCAAATTATCGAGGTGCTCCCGTATCTCACCGGGTATATTACGCAATGCCCTCTTCACGATTCTGTCAAATTCTTTCTCACTTATCTTCATAGCACCTGCGTCAAATAATTCTAACACGGTTCAGGTCGGAGCAAGAGCCAATTAAGCTTGAAAACCTCGAGAATGAGGTTAATATATTTCAACGACCAAGCACGTGTCTCAAAAACCGGGAGGATGAGCGGAAATGGTAAAAGGAATCTATCGCGTGGCCGGTCCGGACATCACGGACAATAGAGATTGCAATGTCTACCTTGTGGATCTGGGAGAGCTGGTACTCGTCGATGCCGGCTTCGGCGCAGCCACACCCGGACTGATCGACAATATCAAAGCCGTGGGACTTGATCCTTCCCGGGTTTCATCAATCATTCTGACTCATTGCCACATTGACCATATCGGAGGTGCCGCAGAGTTGCGGGACGTCCTGCAAACCCGCCTCTTCATGCACGAATTGGACGCGCAGATCGTCGAGCGGGGTGACAATAGGCTTACGGCAGCCTTCTGCTTTGAGATCCAGTTCCAACCTCTGATGATCGATGTCAAAATCCGTGGTTCCGGGGGCCTGATTCCATTTGGTGATCAAAGCATTTCCTTTATCCATACTCCGGGCCATACACCCGGTTCGATTTCACTCTACATTGACACAAATGGCAAGCGAATCCTGTTCGGCCAGGATCTCGGAGCCCCCCTGCTTGCGGAATTCGATTGCGATCCTGAAGCGTGGAGAGAATCCATGCAAAACCTTTTGGCACTCAAGGCCGACGTGCTCTGCGACGGTCATTCGGGCATCTATCAGCCTGCCGAGGCGGTAGCTGCCTATATTCAGCACTTTATCAGGCAAAACCTTCATGAATTGCGGTAGCGTGCGGTGACACCCAATCACAAAGCAGTATCATATCATGGGATTCGAAGGCGCTGGGGAGTCTATCCGCGAATCACAGAACGGCGAGACACTACCCTGCACGAAGATGACAAAAAGCTTGTGCGATTCAAAAGCGGCCCGCTCATAGTTGTTGAACGTAAGGTCCGGCAAGACCCAATTATTGCCGGCTGCTGTAGATGCGGGCAATCGCTGCTTTCATTGCTGTCATGAAATTATTCCAGTAAGCTTCGTAAGTAGTGTTTTTTACGAGGTACGGGGTAAGAAAACAGGAACGAAGGACGTATACGCTTCCTGTTCTGTTCCATTCGTCTCTTGAAATCCCGAACTTTTCAATGTAGGCAACAGGAGCATCACCGTATTCTTCAGCTGTCAGCGCTGTTTTAGAGGTGATGAAATCGTTTGTGTAAACCGGGCCCGATTTATAGGAACACTGTTCATAGATCATCTGATTCAGGCTATTCATCTCCTCTAAGCTGCCGACACCCTTTTCGTGGAAGGCATAATCGATAACATTGATATCGGGAGCGGTCAGGGGGATAACTTCGAACTCTCTATCAGCCACAGCAAATGCGCCGCGGGATAAAAGCGAGCGATAAAAACGGGAAGCGCCTTCGATACTGTGCCCGATAAGGCGCCCGTAGCCCTTGATGTTGAGGGGGACGACCCGGTGAGCCATCCAGACGGCAGCCACTGCCGCACCGGGTTTGGAGCCCTCCATAATATAGCTTCCCAACAGCATGGGATTAGTGTCGCTCTTTTCGAATACGTATGCAGCAAAATAGGAGATAATATCGATTACCCTACGGTCCTTGGCTACTATCGCTCCGGCCGCATAGGGAACATAACCGAGTTTGTGGGGATCGACTGTTATCGAGTCAGCCTCGCTCATAGCCCTGAACGCCTCGTATACACTCACATTAAGCCAGTCCGTATCATGGTGCAGCACGCCCTGTCGTGCATGTTGCCTGCTTACCTTGTTATACTCCATGAATAGATTCTCTTCATCCAGAAACAGGGAACGCGCGTAGCCTCCGTAAGCTGCATCAATGTGCAAATAATATGAGACTCCCTGATTCTCATATCGGTCTCTAAGCCTCACGATCTCATGAACCTCGTCCACAGCGCCTTCTTCTGTTGTGCCGACAACGGCCACCACCATGAGAATCGGTATCTTTTCTTTGATAAGACAATCGATCTGAGCCTCTAAAGCCTTTATATCCATACGGAAGTTCGGTCCTACGGGAACAGAGATAAGATTCTCCTGCCCGACGCCCAAGATGTCAGCAGCCTTTGTCCAGGAATAGTGCTTTGATTGGGGGACGAGTATTTTGCCTAGTCCGCTCCCTTTCATGCCAACACCGCGCACACATTTTTGCCGCACGTCTTCAAAAGAATCTGATGACTTCACCTGATCAAGCAGATCGAGGATCCGGGCTGTGGAAAGGTTTAAGAGCTGCCAGTCATCCAGACCGGCAACAAGTTCAGGTTTGACCGCCCTGATCGCCACAGGGATTGACTTCAGGTTGCGCGCCATCCAGAGCCCCTCGTAGTTCGCCACCGTTCCACCTGATGTAATATGTCCCCAGGACGTCCGGGGGTCATAACCCATGAGAGCGGCCAACTGGCGTCCCACTTCTATTTCTAAAGCAGTAGTTGCAGGAGATCCTTCAAAGGCGCAGTTGTTGGGATTATAGAGAGTGGTCAGCATAAAGCCAAGATTCGCCGCCATGAGCGTATCGGCGGCCATATGTCCAAGGTAACGGGGAGAAAACCACGGGATGGAACAGAGCTGCAGGTTACCTGCCAACTCGACCAGGGCCTCCCTAGTCCTCTGAAGGGTGGCCAGAAAATCGTTTCCTTGCTGTTCCTCACGACTCACAACGGCTTGGTCTTCCGGATGAAAATAACGTCGCCATTCAGCATGGTCATCCATGAGAAAGTTGAGCATTGTTCTGAAAAAGTCATAGTTTTCTGATTTTGGTCCGAGAAACAGGGCATTCACGTTGATTCGATCATCCACGGTTCATCACCTCTTGCCGGTTATGTTTTTGGTTTTTCTATTATATCTCGGTGTTTGCTTTCAGGTCAAAAATCCCAAGGCAGTCACTTTATCCTCTATCGCTTTTGACGGAATTCGTCCCATGTTACGGTTTTTCCAACCCGTCTTCCAAACGGATCATACTGGAAACGGACATTAGTTCCCAGCTGAGGAAAAGTGATAGCCCCGATAATCGGAGAACATGGCTGTCGGGCCAAAGGCGCTGTTATATCGATCGTCAGCGTCAGGTCCAAAAAGAAAGGAGCGTAGCATCAACATAAGCGTTCCCTCCGCGAGCATGGCATAGATGAGGCGGGCTAGTTTATGCGCAGTGGCGGTTATCCGCTTTGGGAGCCCCCATCCTTGCACGCTGCCGCCGAAGATACGCACCCAGTGCGCTCTTTGAATTCAACAAAGTGAATGCAACCATCCGCAACGCCTGGGCTGCCTTGTTGGCAACCGGTTTTGTGGCACTACTTAATACCTTCCCACCGCTGACTTTTGTGCCCGGAGACAACCCGAGCCATGAGGCAAAGTGCTTTGCCGACTTCCAGCGGCTCATGTCCGTACCGATTTCGGCAAGCACTTTAAGGGCGGTAGTGGCGTCGATACCATCTATAGCTGTGAGATCGACCCCTGCCATACCAATGAGTGCATCCCCCATGCCGGACGGCGTATCGTTCGAATCATCGAAGCTTTTCAGCTGGTCCAGTATCCGGCGGTCGCAGTCGGTGATCTTTGTCTGATAGAACTCGTAGAGTTCGACCGCCTGCTGCAAACTGAAGAGATGTTCGGGGCGATAAATGCCCTTCAATGAACGGGCAATTATCGCCTGACTGTTCCTGCATCGCGGATCGCGCAGCGGGGTTCCTCTCTCCGTCGAGTATGGCGTTGATGATCCGCATGCCTGTCGTCCCGGTGATATCCGTCACCACATGGTGGAGTTGGAGGTTCATCTGGATGATGCGGCGCTGTGCACCAGGGTGCTTCTTTGCCGGACGTAGGCGCGAAGGATACATACCTCAGAACGCTCCCTGGAGTAGTCCGTAGGTATGCAATTGCTGCAGCCACTGGCAGTCGAGTACGTCGCTCTTTCTGCCCGGTACATTCTTGACATGGCGGGCATTGACGAGCAAAATTGTTATTGAAGCCGCATAAAAAGGTTATGATGAAAAAAGTTACCGTGTATTCAATAAGCACATGCTCATGGTGCAAGAAAGCAAAGAAATACTTCGAGGAACAGTGCATCCCTTACGAGAACACCGATTACAATACTGCCGACGGTCAAAAACAAGAGAGCATCTATAGGGACATGCATGATATAGGAGCAGGTGGTTTTCCTGTCGTAAAGATCGGCAGGGGCGTAGTCGTGGGCTACAAACCTGATGAATACGAAGAACTCTTAGGACAAGGAAGGAAGCAGTAGAAGACAAGTTTCCAGCGGCTCCTTACTTCCTCTTGAGTAAATTAATCTTCGGCCATCCGAAAGTTGATCGCTTCCCCCTTCCATTCGACATAAACGATCATTTGAAAGGCATCGAATCAGCTAATGGAATGGCTGGATATATATTGCTCGGTCCATTATATCGTAGTGATATTGTTCATGTTTTTGTCGAATTGAGCAATAGGAGTTCCGAAGTTCTCTTCCTCGATAACCCCTACCTAAATGAGAGTTCGAAAAAGTCGTGCAAATGCCAGTTATGCATGCCCTACCTTCCTGCTCACCGGCGGTCGTTTCATCTCTACCGGGAAATTCCCGAACTGCCGCTATTGAGCCTTATTTATCTCAGACAGGCCTCTTCATGTCTCGTCAATCCTGTAGATGTCTCATTTGCGTCAGTCGATTTGGCTGGCCAATTTAGGTGATCTCTGGAACACCCTCCAGCACGATCGATCGTGGAAAAACCCCAAGAATAGGCCGCCCGATTCCAGCCCGAATGGTTAATTATGGTTATCTCAGTGCGAGCACGAGAACCCTCGCAAGAACAACCATGGCCAAGGGAAAGATGACCAGGTATATGGTCATCTTTCCCTTGATCTCCATGAGCGCCAGTTGGACCTCCCGTCTTAGTTCGATTATGCTCGTATTGATGTCTTTCGTGGAATCCTGAAACTCCCACCTGTGTTCCACAAGAACTTGCTGCAGCAGCTCTGATACCCCGCTTCCGGGTTCTTTGTCGGAGTACGAGCGTGGCGATCGCAAATGAATGACTACTCGGCTGTTTATGCGCCGGATCTGCAAAAGAGTGCGTGCCTTTCTGTGATGCTTTTTTTGAT
>MVRP01000024.1 GCA_002067405.1 Syntrophorhabdaceae bacterium PtaU1.Bin034
GGCCGGATCTACGAAAGCCTCTATCTGTGCAGGAGATGGCCGGGGAACACGGATGCCGCCCTCAGCATCGAACAGGCAAATAGGAACGATTTCTTCAAGGATAAGGTCAGGACCGATGAAATCCTTGCGAGGCAGAGACTCAATCAAGGAGAATGATCCTGACTATGGAAACAGTGCGGCTCCTCGAACAGAAAACGTACGCCCTGTTCAACGGCAGTAACGGCACGCATATCCTGTCGGCCCTTTGCCGGGACCTGCTCGATCAACAGAAAAAGACGTGGTCCGACTGCCGGAAGGGATACGAATCGCTCGCGCACGTGAAGGAGCGGCGCATCAACTACACCGGCTTTTCCGTCTCCCTCCAGCATAACCCCGGAAGAATCAAAAGCACGGTGGCTCATGTTGATAAAGCCGCTATAGGTGCCCGGCCCTGCTTCCTCTGCCTCGGTAACCTTCCGCAAGACCAGAAAGGCATTCTCTACCGCAACAAATACCTGATCCTCCCCAATCCCATGCCCGTGTTCGATTGTCATTTCACCATTTCTTCGATCCATCATCGCCCCCAGGCAATAGCCGGGAATACCGCTCACCTTCTTCGGTTGATGGCAGATTTCGGCGATTCCTGGACAATACTTTATAACGGCCCGAGATGCGGCGCTTCCGCGCCGGACCATTTGCATTTCCAGGCGGTATTGTCAGGGCTGATGCCCATCGAGAAAGAAGCACGGGACGTACAGAGACACTATCAGATTGTGCGGGTTGAAGGTGCGACGGTCTACCGGTTGAGCCGTGTGGGGAGAGAAGTGGTAATCCTGGAAGCAGATGAAGACGACCTCGGGGCCATGGTTGCGGCTTTTGAAGGCTTCCTCAAAGCCCTCAAAACCATTCTTTCGACCGATGAAGAGCCGATGATGAGCATTGCAGGTGTGCACGAAAAAGGAAAATGGCGCATCATGGTCTTTCCCCGGGCGAAACACCGTCCCGAGGCATTTTTTCGAACAGGGGGCGAGAGGGTCGTTATCAGTCCGGCCGTCATTGAAATGGGTGGTGTTCTCGTCGCCCCCCTTGAGAAAGACTTCGAGCGGCTTACTGCGACGGATGTGGAAGGCATTTACCGGGAGGTATCCCTGGATGGAAAGACGGTTGAGCGTGCTTTGAAAACGCTTTCGCAGTCACTATAGCAATAAGCAATAGACATTGATGAAGATCGTAGGTTATTGAGATTAGCCCCGGACAGGCGGGCCTTGCAGCGTCACCTCGCCGGCTCGCCCCCGTACCTGTCCGTAGATGCAGTCGCAGACAGGAATATCCGCCTCCGGCTTCAATCCGGATGCAATATCGGCGAGCCTCTCGAAGCGGTAGGTGCGGTCAAGGGATTGCTCGATGAAAGAAGCGAGGAAGGCCGTCCAGCGGTTGCCTTCGAGCTCGGTATGGACGGAGATGACGTTGATGCCGTCTTTGAGACAGCGTGCAAAATAGCTCGCCAGGGATTTCTGGTCATTCCCTTCGAGACCCACCATTTCATCAAGGGTAGGAAGGGTTGAAGGAAGCTGTATCACGTTGAACGTCCTCCCACCCATCCTGGGGAAAAAAGGCGTCTCGCCCCTCGTGTCACTGCTGTGGATGAAGCCTTGTTCTTCAAAGAAAGCGAGGGCGTGGGAGTTGATCATCCATCCGGGGGCCGCGAACGAGCGAGGTTTCTCTCCGACTATCTCCTGGTAAACGTCGACAGCCTTCCGCAGGGTTTTTTCGGTCTTCTCCCGGTCCATGTGCTTGATGTGGTCATGCCAGTAAACATGGTCGAGGCCGTGAATGCCAAGCTCGTGGCCGCGCGCCCTTATCTCGTGCAGGAGCTTCCTGTGCCCCCTGGCGATTTCGGGACCGGGGAGGAGCAGCCCTCTCATGAGGGTCTTCACGCCATATGTTTCGAGCACCCCGACCCGCTGCGCCTTCGATACGAACCCGGGTCTGGTGAAGACCCTTTTTATGGTCCAGCCCGTGTGGTCCTTGCCCATGGGGACAAAGAAGCTGGCACGAACGTGGTATTTTTCAAAAAGGGCGAGCAGGCGGGGAACACCGTGCTTCATGCCCTCGAAGGTGTCCACATCGACCTTGAGCCCTATGGTTTTGTGCATGGCTGCGCGGTCCCCAAATGACGGTTAAAGGCAGTTGAGTGGGTGAGGAACAGTTGGGTAAAGAAAAACAGAGAACGCGTCGATAGGTCTCACAACCTCACTCAACTGTTCCTCACCCCAGATAGTACTCTACTGTTTTGCGAAGCGCGGTGTCGAGGTCGACCACAGGCTCCCATCCGAGTATCTCCCTTGCCTTCTTAATGGAGGGCACGCGGCGGTTGATGTCCTGATATCCCTTTCCGTAAAACTCCTTGGAGGATACCTCTATGATTTCCGGCAGTTCTCTGTGGCCGTTGCCCGGATAGCTCATGAATATATCCCGCAGCTTATATGCCAGATCCCTGATGGTCGCCTCGTTGCGCGGGTTGCCTATATTGAATATCTGCCCGTTACAGACATCGTTTTTGTTCTCGATGATTTTCATCAGGCCGCTGATGCCGTCGTCCACGTAGGTGAAGCATCTCTTTTGGTCGCCGCCGTCAACGAGGCGGATCACGTCGCCATGGATAAGGCTCGAAATGAACTGGGTCACTACCCGGGAACTGCCTTCCTTTTCCGGTTCGAGCGTGAGATCATCGAGCTTCGGGCCGATCCAGTTGAAAGGCCGGAAGAGCGTGAAACGAAGGCCTTTCTGGAACCCGTACGCCCATATAACCCGGTCGAGGAGCTGTTTCGAGATGCTGTAAATCCAGCGCTGCTTGTTGATCGGTCCAACCACAAGCCGGCTTTCATCTTCGTCAAATTCCTCATCGGTGCACATACCGTAGACTTCCGATGTGGAGGGGAAGATCAATCGCTTGTTGTACTTCTCGCAGAGGCGCACGATCTTCAGATTCTCTTCGAAATCGAGGCCGAACACCCTGAGCGGCTCCCTCACGTAAGTGGCGGGCGTCGCGATGGCCACGAGGGGAAGCACGACATCGCATTTCTTCACGTGGTATTCGATCCATTCCTTGTTGATGGAAATATCGCCTTCCACAAAGTGAAAACACCTGTTTCCATGGCACTTGTCCAGCTTGTCGTCCCGGATGTCCATACCGTAGACTTCCCAGTCCGTATTCTCCAAAATCCGGGTAGCAAGACTATTGCCGATGAACCCGTTAACACCAAGTATCAATATCCTCAAAACGTACCTCCTAAAGACTTCTTCGTAAGATTATGGAAGGCCAGAAAGGTCTCCGCATTCATTTCATCTTCGCCTTCCAGCTGAAGGGAAGTGATATTCAAAAGGCCCTGTCCAGCCTTAACGAGAAGGGGGTCTGTCGACACCACGGCCCCGCCGGCACCTTCCGCCGAACCGTCGACAGGGAGCGCCTTCCAGATGAAAAGCTTTTTACCGTCCAGGAAAGTATAGGCGCCCGGATAAGGGTGGGTGACTGCCCTGACGAGATTGTAAATGGTTTTTGCGCTTTTCCCCCAGTCGATGATGCCATCCTCCGGCTTTCGGCCCCCGTAATATGACGAAGGACCTATCTGGGACTTCCTCTCGAATGTCCCCGATTCAAGAAGGGGCATTACCTCCCGGATGAGCGACCGGGCAGCGGAAGCGAGCTTTAAGGCAAGACTTCCGGCGGTATCATCGAAGGTGATCTTTACCTCTTTCTGGGCCACGATGTCGCCTGCATCCGGCTTCACTTCCATGAGGTGGAGGGTAAGCCCCGTCCTGTCTTCTCCTTCTATGAGTACCCAGTTGACCGGACACCGGCCGCGGAACTTCGGCAGGAGGGAACCGTGAAGGTTCATGGGGGCAATTTTCGGAATATCGAGAATTTCCTTGGGAAGCATGTTCCGGTAGTAAAAGGAAAAAAGGTAATCAGGCCCGAATTCCCTTATTCGTTCGACCCACACGGGATCCCGCAGGGTTTCGGGATCGAATACGGGAATATTGTGTTCTACGGCAAGGATCCGGGGCGTGCGAAACCATATCTCTTCCCGTGGATCGTCCTTGTGGGTAAAAAGGGCGGTTATCTCGATCTTGCTTTTCAGCAGTTCCTCGAGGCACACGTATCCTATTTCGTGGTAGGCAAGAACGACTGCCCTCACAGGAACTCCCTTTTTACTATGAACCGGGGCCTTCTCCTTACCTCCTGGAAAATCCTCCCGATATATTCTCCGATGATCCCGAGGGCAAAAATCTGGATGCCCAGAAAGAAAAAGAGGATGGCAAAAAGCGTGAAGAGCCCTTCCGATTCAGGGCCTATTATGAAGCGTCTTGCGAGCAGGAATACGGCGAACCCGAGACCTACGACGGCGATGATGACCCCGAAGATGCCGATGAACTGGATCGGCAGGAGCGAAAAACCCGTCATGAGGTCGAAGTTGAGCCGCAGGAGGCGGAAAAGGCCGTATTTGGATACGCCTCTCTTCCGTTCTTCATGGCCGACCTCTATTTCGACGATCCGTTTCGCGTAGGTATTTGCGAGGGCAGGGATAAAACTCGACGATTCCTGGCACAGGTTGATGGAGTCGATAACGTTGCGGCTGTAAGCCCTGAGCATGCAGCCGTAATCCCGGAGCTTTGCGCCCACGAGCCGGGAGGTGATCTTGTTGACGACCCACGAAGGCCAGCGGCGGAAGATCGAATCCTGCCTGCCTTTTCTGTAGGTCGCCACCACATCGTAGCCCTGTTCTGCCTTCTCGACGAGCCGCGGAATCTCTTCGGGAGGATTCTGCAAGTCGGCATCGATAGTAACCATTATGTTGCCCTGAGCCCGTTCGAAGCCGGCAAAAAGGGCCATGTGCTGTCCGTAATTCCTGTTGAACTCGATGATCTTGACGCGGCGGTCCTTCTCCCGGTATCCCTCGATCATTTGCTGGGTGCGGTCGGTGCTCCCGTCGTTGATATAGATGATCTCGTACGTCTTTCCCATCGATTGAAGCGTCTTGGTCAACCGTTCGTTCAGCTCTTCAAGAGACTCCTCCTCATTAAGAACAGGCACGAGAACCGAAATATCTACCTTATCCCCCATCTCTCCTCACGAAAATAACGTAATCGTCCTTATCGTAGCTTATTCTCTTGGCCGAAGAGAAATAACGTTCGAACTGATTTGTGATGTCCGGCTTGTCTTCGACGATCAGTATTATATCATCTTTTTGAAGCGCAATATCTGCCGGGTTCCTGAGCATCTGTATTGGCCTGCCCAGGTAGTGGATCAATGAAGCCGAATTAAAGCCGAACGTATAGATCGGGGTAGTCCTGGGTACGTCTTTCAGTTCCTTCGTCACGAGGTGCACGGATTTGTAGCTGCGGTCTGCGGCCGGCATGTAAAAAGCATGGTTGAAGAAACCGAGAAGAACGAGATAGATGAATAAGGCGAGAAAACTCTTCTCGGGGACCTTCTTGAGGACCGAAAGCACGAAGGCAAGGCCGCACAAAACGAGGACACCGACAAGTATGGCCGGAACGATGATATCATGACCGAACATTTCCCTTAAAATAGGCACGCGGGGTATGGCGGGAAACAAAAACAGCGGCAATATTGTGATTATGGTGCCAAAAATGCACAGGAGCGCGGCCGTCCATCTCTTCTCCACGAGCACGTACCACCGTTCCTTGAGGTAGATTCCCACAAGGAGCGCACAGGCGGGGTAGCAGGAAAGGAGGTAGATGGCACGCTTGCTCTTCGAGATTTCGAAAAAGATGAACGTGAAGAGAAACCAGATGAGGGGGAGCCAGAGCCGTCTCCGGTAAGCAAAGAAGGTTGCGAAGGGCAGCGCGATGCTCCACGGCAGGAAGTTCACGAAAAGTTTATGGAAGTAGTAGGTAAAAGGTTCTATGTGGTCGAAGCCGGTGGTATACCGGGTGATATTCTGGCGCAGCAGGAACTCGTCGGTATAAGCTTTTCCCGCCAGGATGAACCAGATCGAGGCAACGGCAAGCGAAAGGAGAACGCCGGCCGTCATGGGAAAGAACATGTTCCGAAGACGCCTCGTGGCAAGGCAATAGAGAAAAAGAACGGCAACGGGAATAACCAGTCCGGCAGGGCCTTTCGTGAGAATGGCGAATGCACAGGGCAGGAGGGCAATCGGCAGCAGCCATTTCTTCTCCTTCTCGAGGGCAAAGTAACCGAGAAATATGCTGAGACCGATAAAGAAGGCGAAGGTCATATCCATGACCGATTCACGGGCATTGCCGAGAAACTGAAAATTGGTCGCCAAAATGAGTGCCGAGAGAAAGCCCGAGACTTCGTGGTCGAGCCTTCTTCCAAGCCAATAGGTCAAAAGGAGAAGAAGGGTGGCTGCGACTGCTGAGGGGAATCGCGATGAGAATTCATTGAGCTTTCCCGTCACCTTCGCCGTGAGAACAATGAGCCACGAGTAAAGAGGCGGTTTCTCAAGGTAAGGTAGCCCGTTGAGATAAGGCCGCACGTAATCGCCACGGTCGATCATCTCCTGAGCCATTATGACCTGCCTCGGCTCATCAGGGTCCCAGAGGGAGATGCTACCAAGTCCGTGAACAAAAAGGATATAGGCAAGAACGAGAATTACAGCGGTTCTCATGCAAAATCAGGAATTTATATGCCACTATAGGATATTTTTCAAGTTATTTTTCACGGGCGGCCGGGGACCGGGAATAGCAGGGCTTTCCGGGCGGTTGACATTTCTGTCCGGATACAATAAACTAATTGTATCCAAGAAAGCACAAAGGACGGTGGATATTCGTTTTATTGTTCTACCGTTTGACATTTTTCTTCATATTTTATACCATCTATAGCCATATCCATGGGAAAAGCTGAGACAAACCAGGACCTCTACACTGCTGCAATGGGTCTTCACGCTTCCTTTGACAGAAGGCTCAGGATGCTGCTTAAGAAATCTTTTTTGTCCGAGGATGAAGAACTCGAGATGGCGGTGTTGAAGAAAAAGAAACTTTTCTACAAGGATATCATGGAAGGGCTCAAAGAGGAGAAACAAGGATCGAGATGAAAAAAACCGGCGCTCAGATATTCGTGGAATCATTAAAAATGGAGGGGGTGGACACCCTCTTCTGCTATCCCGGGGGCGCGGTCCTCAACATAACGGATGCCCTGTACTATTCGGACATCAAACAGATACTGGTGAGACATGAGCAGGCGGCGGTCCACGCAGCCGACGGCTATGCGCGGACAACGGGCCGGGTGGGTGTATGCCTTGTCACCTCCGGACCGGGAGCCACAAACACCGTAACGGGAATTGCGACTGCCTATATGGACTCGGTGCCGATCGTCGTTTTCTCCGGGCAGGTAAACACTGCGCTCATCGGCAACGATGCCTTCCAGGAAGCTGATATAGTGGGCATTACGAGGCCGTGCACCAAGCACAATTATCTTGTGAAGGACGTCCGCGAAATGACACGTATCATAAAAGAGGCCTTCTATATTGCCAAATCCGGACGACCTGGACCGGTGCTCATAGACATTCCCAAGGATGTGTCTGCGGCGCTCGCCGAGTTCAAGTATCCCGAGAAGGTGAACGTAAAGGGTTACCAGCCGACATATATGGGGCATCCGGGCCAGATAAAAAAGGCAATGAAGCTGATTGCCGCATCGAAGAGGCCTGTGCTCTACACGGGTGGCGGCATCATCAGCTCGAACGCGTCGAAGGAATTAAAGGCCTTTGCGGAAAAGTTGTCCATTCCTGTGACAAGCACGCTCATGGGCCTCGGCGGTTTTCCCGGCAATCATCCCCAGTTCCTCGGCATGCTGGGCATGCACGGCACCTACGCGGCAAATATGACGATTACAAATTCCGATGTGATCATTGCGATTGGTGCCCGCTTTGATGACAGGGCGACGGGAAAGGTTGACGAGTTCGCTCCCCATGCAAGGATCATCCACATAGACATCGATCCGACATCCATCAGCAAGAATATAAAGGTTGACATACCCATTGTCGGCGACTGCCGGAATGTCCTCAGGAAGATGCTGCAGGTAGCCGAAGAAGAGGGAGAAGCCTTTCAGGATTACAGCCGCCAGGTAGGCGACTGGCTGGCCCAGGTGCAGGAATGGAAGACAAAATGTCCCTTGAACTACTCCCGGAACGGCACGCTCAAGCCCCAGTACGTGATCGAGAGGATTTGCGAGCTGACCAAAGGGAAAGCGATCATCTCGACTGAAGTGGGCCAGAACCAGATGTGGACAGCCCAGTTTTACAAGGTCCTCGAGCCGAGGCACCTCATCACGTCGGGTGGATTGGGCACGATGGGCTACGGCTTTCCGGCGAGCATCGGCGCCCAGGTCGCCTATCCTGACCAGCTCGTGATCGACATAGCCGGCGACGGAAGCATACAGATGAACATCCAGGAGCTTGCGACAGCCGTTCAGTACGGCCTGCCGGTGAAGATCGTGATCCTGAATAACGGCTGTCTGGGGATGGTGCGGCAGTGGCAGGAGCTTTTCTATGAAAGGCGTTATGCTATTTCCAGGCTGGAGTGCCTGCCGAACTTCGTAAAGCTTGCCGAAGCGTACGGCGCAACAGGATACGAGATAGAGCATGAAAACGAAGTGGACAGAGTGCTGAAGAAGGCTTTTGCCAACGGAAAACCGACCTTGATAGATGTGCATGTGAGCCCTGAGGAAGGGGTTTATCCTATCGTTCCCGCCGGTGCGCCTCTCCGGGACATGCTTCTTGTGTAGGGGGGAAAAGTTGAGACATATAATTTCGGTTCTGGTTGAGAATGAGTTTGGTGTTCTTGCACGGGTCGCAGGTCTTTTTAGCGGCAGGGGCTTCAATATAGAGAGCCTGTGCGTGGCAGAAACCCTTGATCCTGAAATCTCGTCCATGACTATCGTCACCACCGGCAGCGACGCCATTCTGGAACAGATACTCAAGCAGTTGAACAAGCTGGTAAATGTGATAAAGGTAACGGACTTCCAGGATGCCGATTATGTGTCCCGCGAGATGGTCCTGGTGAAAGTCACCGCGGACGAAAAGACAAGAGAAGAGATATTGAGGATGACCGAGATATTCAGGGGCAGGGTGGTGGATGTATCGGCAAAGTCCTATATAGTAGAAATTACGGGTAATGAGGAAAAGGTGAAAGCCTTCCTGACCCTCGTCAAACCCCTCGGCATCAAGGAGCTGGTAAGAACGGGACCTGTTGCCATGATGAGAGGGGAAAAGATAATGAGGGCGAGAGAGAAGGCTGCCCCCCAGAGAAAGGAAGAGACGCTATCGGACCGAAAAGCAGAAGGCTGAGAAGATTAGGGGCTGAGAAGTTGAGAGAGTTCTCGGAAGGGGCGGTAAAACGGCGAAGGGCCCGGAGTTGATGATAAGCGGAGAGATACAGTCCAAAGGAGGAGAGAATGGCAAACATATACTATGACAATGATGCGGATTTGGGAGTTCTGAAGGGAAAGAAGATAGCGATCATCGGGTACGGCAGCCAGGGCCACGCCCAGGCACAGAATCTCCGGGAGAGCGGTCTCGAGGTGATCGTGGCTGACCTCGAAGGCACGCCGAACTTCAAGCTGGCCATCGATCATGGCTTCGTTCCGACAAGTGCGGCAGAGGCAGCGGCTCAGGCAGAAATAATCCAGATACTTGCGCCGGACCAGACCCAGGCTTTTCTCTATAGGAACGAGATCAAGGACAACCTCAAGGAAGGGAAAACGCTCGTCTTCTCGCACGGGTTCAACATCCACTTCAACCAGATCCTGCCGCCAAAGAATATAGATGTCATAATGGTAGCTCCCAAAGGACCGGGGCACCTTGTGCGCAGAGAGTTCCAGAGGGGAGCGGGTGTTCCTTCTCTTATCGCCATTTACCAGGATTATTCGGGAAAGGCGCGCGATAAAGCCCTTGCATATGCGAAAGGCATAGGGGCTACAAGAGCGGGAGTGCTTGAGACCACCTTTCAGGAAGAGACGGAGACGGATCTCTTCGGTGAACAGGTGGTATTGTGCGGCGGCGTTACAGAACTGATCAGGGCTGGTTTCGATACCCTCGTCAAAGCCGGTTATCAGCCTGAAATAGCCTATTTCGAGTGCTGCCACGAATTGAAGCTCATCGTCGACCTGATCTACGAGGGCGGTATCGCGAATATGCGTGATTCAATCAGTGATACGGCAGAATACGGGGATATGACGAGGGGCAGGAGGATCATCACCGAAGAGACAAGGTGGGAGATGGATCGCATTCTCCAGGAGATCCAATCGGGTGAATTCGCCAAGGAATGGATACTTGAAAACATGGCGGGACGACCCGTGTACAATGCCGTCAAGAGAAAGGACAGCGAGCACCTGATCGAAAAGGTCGGCAAGAAGCTTAGATCAATGATGAGCTGGATAGGGAGAAGAGATTGACAAAACTTCCTGTAGCGAAGGAAGGACTGATCTTTATTCTGCCGTCTGCCTTTCTGTCCTTCCTTTTCTATTTTTTGGGCGTCTATCCTCTTGGCGCCTTCATGGCGCTTCTTACGCTTTTCTTTCTTTTCTTTTTCAGGAACCCGGCCAGATCCACGCTGAGTGATGAAGAGGAGATTCTCTCTCCCGCCGACGGACGGGTAATGGGCGTGGAGGATCTTTACGAAAGCGAATTTCTCGGCGGCGAGGTAAAAAGGATAAGCATTTTTATGTCCGTCTCGGATGTGCATGTGAACAGGGCCCCGTGCGACGGGAGCATTGAACGTGTACAGCGCAGGGACGGCCGATTCAAGCTCGCCTTCAAAAAAGGGATAGATGAGGAAAACGAAAGGAATTATATTGTGGTGAGGCGGAACAGCGAAAAATTTCTGCTTGTTCAGATCGCCGGCTTTCTTGCCCGCCGCATTGTATGTTATGTGAGAGAAACCGACAAAGTGGCAAAGGGGGCGCCTGTAGGCATGATCGCCTTCGGTTCCAGGGTGGATGTCTACATGCCGAGGTCATATGTAGCAGTGGTGAAAACCGGCCAAAAGGTGAAAAGCGGGGTAACGGTACTCGCCAAAAAAGAGGGAGAACAATGAGAAAAAGAAGAGGTAAGGGGGTTTATCTTCTGCCGAACTTGCTCACGTCAATGAGCCTCTTCGGAGGCTTCTACGCCATGATCGCAACGATAGACAAGAAGTTCGTCTACGCAAGTATCGCCATATTCATCTCGTGTATACTCGATGCCCTTGACGGCAGGGTCGCCCGGATGACCAATTCCAGCAGCAAGTTCGGCGTGGAGTATGATTCGCTTTCGGATGTAATCGCCTTTGGAGTAGCACCGGGCCTTCTCGCCTATATGTGGGGTCTCAAAGGTTACGGCAGATTTGGCTGGCTCGCAGCTTTTCTCTTTGTCGCGTGCGGCGCCCTCCGGCTTGCCCGCTTTAACGTTCAGTCAGACAACGTCCAGAAGAAGCATTTTCTCGGCCTTCCCATACCTGCAGCCGCTGCAACCATTGCGGCAACGGTCCTCTTCTTCGGCGAATTCGGCATATCCGTTGAGATCAAGAAGATCTTCATGCCGGTTCTTGTGTACGCCCTTGCCTTTCTTATGGTAAGTACCGTAAGGTACAGCAGTTTTAAGGAGTCGAGCCTTTTTAGGGGCAGGCATTTCGAGGCCGTTGTCGTTGGTGTCCTCGTTTTTGTGATCGTGCTCATCGAGCCGGCAATCACACTTTTCATCATGACCGTGGGATACATGATCTCAGGCCCTGTTTCTCACCTGTTCAGGCGAAAGCCTGCTTTTGAGGAAGTTCCCCATTCGAAAGAGACTTGAAGGGACGTGAGATAGCGAAGCGGTAAAATGGAAAAAACAGGGAAATGACGGATCGCTTCCCGTATCCGTCATTTCCCTGTTCGCTATTTATCTGATCTGCCGTTTTGCCCGATGATCTTCAGGATCTGCCGATGATCGTCCATGTACACACCCCTTGATATCGCTTGGTTTTTGTAAGCCACAAAACTTATGCCCGATGATTCCGCCGTTCTGAGGTCTATCTCTGAATCGCCCACGTAAAGGGCCGACTTGGGGCCAATGTTCAGCGTGCCGAGTATCCTGTCTACCGATTCCCTGTCCGGCTTGGGCCTCGCCACGTCGAGCGCGGTGACGACCATATCGAAATAGGGCCAGAGGGCGAACCGCTCCATGATATGGGGCATGGAAGTAGTCCTGTTGGTGCTGATGGCCGTTTTTATCCCTTTGCCCCTCAGCGATGATAACGTTTCAAGTAAGTGGGGCTCCATCTTGAGATACGGAATAAAATCCTTGAAGTCCACCTTCTGCTTCAGAAACCCGACAGCCCTTGCCTCCGCCTCCGGATCGGTCTTAAACAGGCAATGAATACTGTCCTGGACGGTATTCATATGACAATACCGCAGCTCCTCTTCTGTCAACGGCGGCCTGCCGTTCGATACGGCTATGTGATTGTAAAGTCTGCGGTTGGCGTCGAGGGAATCAAAAAGCACGCCGTCACAATCGTAAATGACACACTCAATCACTAATCTTTCCTTTTGAGAACCCGAACTTTCCGAGCTTGTCCCCGATCGATCTGTATTCATGAATGAGGGGGCAGTAAACGAAAGGCTTGATCCTGTCTATGTTGACCCTCCCATTCGGATCAAGGATCTTCTCATCCACATGGACCTCCAGCACCTCGCCGATAAAGAGCGTATGGCTCCCTAATTCCGATATCTGGCGTACTTCGCATTCAAGGCTGATTATAGCCTCGCCTATGATTGGGGCTCTGACCTTCCGCGACGCCTGCTTCGTGAGGCGCGCATAGGCGAATTTATCCGTGTGGGCGCCGCTCACCACGCCGCAGATGTCTGTTTCCCGGAGTATGCTCTGGTGAGGGATGTTCACGGTGAATTCGTTGTGTTCTTTGATAAGGGCGTAAGAATGGGCTTCCTTGCGCATGGATACCCCGATCATCGGCGGCTTCGAGTTTACCACACCGGCCCATGCCAGGGTGATGATATTTGCGGCGTCGCCATCGCCGCAGGCGACGAGGACGCACGGGGTCGGGAGAAATGCGGTGGTAACGTCAAAGGTCCTTTTCATGGAGCAAAAGTCTATCGGCATTCAGCAGAACAATCAAGGGGAAAAAGCCGGCCGTCATTTACGGACCAAAGCGGCATGAGACCAGGCATGCGGCAAAAGGATGCCGCAATACCGCTCGAATCTGGTTCACTTCCCCGATGTGCATGTGTTACAATAGCTGCTAACAACCTTGAGGAGGATTTATGATCAGTGTGCCGATTCCCGGCTGGGGAGAACTCTCAATAGAATACTTGATGGTCGATTTTAATGGTACGGTTGCGCTCGACGGCAAGCTGAAGAAAGAAGTCAGGGACGTCATAGAAAAGGTTTCGCGATACATTAAAGTGTTTATTATAACAGCGGACACGTATGACACCGTTGATTCCGAGCTCGCTTCTTCCAATGTGACCTTTATCAAGGTGAATAAGAACGAGAGTGGGGAAGAAAAGGCGAAAGTTGTAAGGGAGCTGGGGCCCGAGAAGATTGTGGCCATAGGGAATGGAGCCAATGATGCGGCAATGTTGAAAGAGGCGGCCCTGGGCATTGCAGTGATGGGAGAAGAAGGATGTGCTGCAACCCTGATCAAAGAGGCCGACGTCGTGGTGACCGATATCATGAAAGCCTTTGGACTGATCGTCCACCCCGAACGGCTGGTCGCAACCTTGCGAGACTAGAAACAGGCTTCTCTGAAGATGACAAGGACGACGGCACGTCGTTCTGCTGGCCGCGCGTCCCATTGATCCGCTTCCATATAACATCGTAAAATATGGAAAAGGCGTCATTTTCAAAACGGTTCACGAATGGTTTGTGAGTCGCAAAAGCACCTTTCCGTTGGGCCCTTTGCCCGGATTTTTTTCACGTGACGCCGGCGGTCTCCGGGTAGGCCCGAAGGCCGGGGTAAAGGGTTAATTTGCTTGACAATCATAGGCTAAACCCTTATATTGTTAGACTCAAAAAAGGAAACAATCAATGATTATCAAACTTTACGATATACAGGAACGCATGTCGGTCAAGGGAGCACTGGACGGTTCGCGGTTCAAAAGGCCCGAAGACGCGGATCTTTCCTTTGCGTCTCCTATCGAATACAACCTCACGGTCTGGAAGGCGGGGGAAAACGTATGGGTGAAGGGGCCTGTCCGCGCAACGTTGACGTTGACCTGCGCCCGATGTCTGGAGGACTTCTCATTTTTCGTCGAATCGGAGATCGACATAGAGTTGATGCCCAAAGAAAAACAGCCGAGCGAGCCTGAAGTCGAGTTGAAGACCGAGGAGATGAACCTGTACTTCTTTGAAGGCGAAGAGATCGATATCGATCCCTATGTCTTTGAGGAGGTTATGCTGAACATACCAATAAAGGCTCTTTGTTCTGAATCATGCAAGGGCATGTGCCCAAGCTGCGGAAAGAACCTTAACCTCGAACAATGCCGTTGCGAGAAGACGGGCACTACGGCCCTCGGGGAGAAGCTGAAATCATTTCTTAAAGAGCGGTAAGGAGAAAACATGCCTGTTCCAAAAAGAAAAACGTCGAGATCCAGGAGAGACAAAAGAAGGACACACTATAAACTCACGTCTCCCGGGGTGATCCTCTGCCCGAACTGCAAGGAGCCCACCCTGCCCCACCACGTGTGCGCAAAGTGCGGGACATATAAAGGTAAGAAATACCTGGCAGTCGAAGAACTCTAGCGCGTATGGTGAGAATAGCAGTTGATGCTATGGGCGGGGACCATGCGCCTCTCGAAGTGGTGAGGGGGGCAGAAGCAGCCCTTGCAGAGAAGGTAGGAGAGGTGGTGCTCGTCGGGGACGAGAATGCCATCGCCCCACTGCTGAAAACCAAAGCCGGGATGGAGATTGTCCACACCTCTGTTTCTGTAGGTATGGAGGAATCACCTTCGACCGCGCTTCGCCGAAAAAAGGATTCATCGATAAATAAAGCGCTTGGCCTGCTGAAGTCAGGTGACGTACAGGCCGTGGTTTCGGCTGGCAACTCCGGCGCCGCCATGGCATTTGCCATTTTTACCCTCGGGCGCATTCCCGGCGTCGAGAGGCCCGCGATCCTGACATTGCACCCCAATGTGAAAGGGACCACCTCATTTTTGCTTGACGCCGGCGGCAACGTGGATTGCAGGCCATCGCACCTCGTCCAGTTTGCCATCATGGGAAACGTGTTTGCCAAATATGCGTTTGGGATAGATTCGCCGAAAGTGGGCCTTTTGAGCAACGGCGAGGAGGAAACCAAGGGCAACGAGCTTACGCGGGAGACCCACGGGATACTCAAGAGCGTGGACATGAACTACAGGGGGTATATAGAGGGAACCGATCTGTATAACGGGATGGCAGACGTGGTGGTGACGGACGGCTTCGTCGGCAACGTGGCGCTTAAGGTAAGTGAAGGCGTTGCAGAGGCGATAATCACTATTCTTAAGGAAAAGATCGAGGCCAGCATGAGAGGGAAGGTGGGATACCTTTTGCTCTCCGACGTGCTGAAGGGGCTATCCAGGACAATGGATTATTCCGAATACGGCGGAGCGCCCCTTGTCGGTGTTGACGGCGTCTGCATCATCTGTCATGGAAAGTCAAAGGAGCGGGCGATCAAGAACGCCATCATGCAGGCAAAGGGGTTTGTCGGAAAGAATATCAATGAGCGCATAAAGGACGCAATGGCCGGGTATGCGGCCCATAACAGGACCAAGGAGCTTTAGCATGGACTACTTTTTGACAGAGGACCAGAAAGAGATCAAGAAGATCGCGCGCAGAATTGCAGAAGAAAAGATTGTTCCCGTCCGGGCTGAGCTGGACGAGACAGAGACGTTTCCCTGGGAAATCATGCGGGCGTGCGCGGAAACAGGTCTCTTCGGCGTAAGCATCCCCGAAGCGTATGGCGGACTCGGCGGCGGTTCATTCGAGAACTGCGTTGTCGTGGAAGAGCTGAGCAGAGCCTGCCTCGGCGTGTCGGTGAGCTACGCAGCAAGCCTCCTCGGTTCCTATCCTATTTTACTGGGTGGCAGCGAAGAGCAGAAGAGGAAATACCTGCCCGATGTCGCGAGCGGGAAACGCCTCGCGGCTTTCGGCCTCACTGAAGCGAACGCGGGCAGCGATGCGGCCGGCATCAGGACCGAGGCGCGGCGTGTCGGAGACGACTACGTCCTGAACGGCACCAAACAATGGATCACGAACGGCGGCGAGGCGGAAATCTACTCTGTCGTTGCGATAACCGATCGCTCAAAAGGGGGAAGAGGCGCGACGGCCTTTATTGTCGAAAAGGGCATGGAAGGTTTCTCCTTCGGGAAGAAGGAGAAGAAGCTCGGCATCAGGGCTTCGGCCACCCGGGAGCTGGTCTTTCAGGATTGCAAAGTCCCGAAGGAAAATGTTATAGGTAGGGAAGGAATGGGCTTTATCCTCGCCATGAGGACCTTCGACCGGACACGACCGGGTATAGGGGCACAGGGCGTGGGTGTCGCCCAGGGTGCTCTTGAGGCGGCGGTCGCATACGCAAAGGAGAGGGAGCAGTTCGAGAAAAAGATCATATCCTTCCAGGCCATTCAGCATATGCTGGCGGATATGGCCATCCAGGTGGAAGCTGCCCGGGCTCTCGTGTATGCGGTGGCCAGGTATATTGACAGCAATCCGCGGGACTTCTCAAAGGTATCGGCCATAAGCAAGGTCTTCCCGAGCGATACGGCGGTCAAGGTCACCGTTGACGCCCTTCAGATATTTGGCGGATACGGCTATATGCGGGAGTATCCCATTGAAAAAATGCTGAGGGATGCGAAGATCCTGCAGATCTACGAAGGCACGAACCAAATCCAGAGAAACGTTATCGGCCTTGAGCTGATAAAAGAAGCGGCGTCCAAAAAGAGATCATAATGATGAAAAAAATAGGGGTTGTTTTTCCGGGACAAGGATCGCAGTATGTCGGCATGGGGAAGGAGCTTTACGATCGGTTCGAATACGTGAGGGAATTGTTCGGATCAGCCGATAAAGCGGTCGGTTTCGAGCTCTCGAAGCTTTGTTTCAACGGCCCTGAGGAAGAGCTTCGCAAAACCTTTAACACCCAGCCGGCAATACTGCTCGTCAGTTACGCGGTCTGGACAGTATTGAACAAGGAAATGAAGGTGACGCCCTATCTCCTCGCCGGTCACAGTCTGGGCGAATACACGGCTCTTCTCGCGAGCGGCCTTTTTCCCCTGGAAGACGCGGTAAAGTTGACGAGAAAGAGGGGTCTTCTCATGGAAGAGGCCTGCCCGGTCGGCATCGGAGGAATGGTGGCATTGATGGGCCCGGTGAGGGAAAAGGTCGAAGAGGCCTGCAAGAGCGTCTCGAAGGGCGACCGCGTGGCAGGTCCCGCGAACCTGAATTCGCCGGAGCAGCTTGTCCTCTCCGGAAATGCTGACGCGCTCAGGGAAGTGGTTGAGCAACTCAAGGGAACAGGCTACAAAAAGGCCGTCTTCCTTAATGTTTCCGGTCCTTTTCATAGCCCTCTCATGAAGCCTGCAGCCGAGAAGATGAGGGCAGAGCTTGCGTCCGTTACATTTTCGCCCATGAACCTCCCTGTCGTTTCCAACGTTGATGCGGCTCCGAACCAGGACAGTGAAAAGGTTCAGGACCTTCTGTATCGCCAGATGTTCTCGCCCGTGCAGTGGGAGAGCACCGTAAGGAATATGGTCGCCCGGGGAGTGGAGCTTTTCCTCGAGGTGGGACCGCAGAAAGTGCTCACAAATCTCGTCAGGAGGATCACACCGGACGTCCCGTGCCAACATGTGGAAACCATGGAAGAGATCGAGGCAGTACGGAGCGTGCTCTCATGAAGGGAAAGATAACCCTTGTAACAGGGGCAGCGCGCGGGATCGGACGTACGATAGCGGAATTCCTCGCGGAAAAGGGAAGCGATATTGCGCTGTTCGACGTGATTGACGGGGTAGATGCAGCCGCTGCCGTCGAGGCTAAAGGCGCAAGGGCCCTGTTCCTCAACGTTGATGTAACCGACTTTCAACAGGTGGAAGCGGCGGTTAAAAAAGTCGTTGCCGAAATGGGCGGGCTCGATAACGTCGTCAATAATGCGGGGATCACGAGAGACAGGCTTCTGCTTCGCATGAGCGAAGATGAGTGGGATCAGGTGATACGCATCAACATGAAGGGGGTTTTCAACTGCACAAAGGCGGCAATCCGGCACTTGCTGAAGAAGGGCGGAAGCATCGTTAACATTGCATCGATCGCCGGGTTGGCAGGCAATCCGGGCCAGTCGAACTACGCGGCCAGCAAGGCGGGCATTATCGGTTTCACCAAATCTGTCGCAAAGGAATACGGAGAGAGGAATGTCCGGGTCAATGCGGTAGCGCCCGGTTTTATCAGGACGGATATGACGGTCGCGCTGGATGAAAAATACAGGGAAATGATGACGCAAGCAGTGCCGCTGAAACGGGCAGGGGAGCCGGTTGACGTCGCCCGCGTCGTATATTTCCTTTTGTCCGATTACAGCAGTTATGTTACCGGAGAGGTAATAAACGTAAGCGGAGGCTTATACATCTGAGGGGAAGACCCTTATCAAAATCAGGAGGTGGATAGATGGCAGTTGCAGAAAAAGTCAAGAAGATGATCGTGGAACAGCTTGGTGTGAATGAGTCCGAGGTTGTGCCGGAGGCAAAATTCATCGATGATTTAGGGGCTGATTCCCTCGACATAGTCGAGCTTGTTATGGCTCTTGAGGATGAGTATGGTATAGAGATCCCTGACGAAGACGCGGAGAAGATCGAGACTGTGGGAGACGCGATCCGCTATATCGAGGAACACTTAAAATAAAAGATGAGGTGAGGGTTGAAAAGACGGGTCGTCATAACAGGTTTAGGGCTCACAACTCCTCTTGGTATCGGCCTCGATAATGTGTGGCACAAGATCCTCGACGGTCAGTCAGGAGTGGCGCCTATCACCAGGTTCGATGCCTCGCATCATGATACAAAGATCGCGGCCGAGGTCAAGGATTTCAGGCCGGAGGACTATGTGCCCGCGAAAGAAGTGAGGCGTATGGATCTTTTTATCCTGTACGCTCTCGCTGCCACGAAATTTGCCGTAGAGTCCGCGGGGCTCGATATGGCAAAAGAGGACGCCGAGCGCGTAGGCGTTATAGTCGGCACAGGCCTCGGGGGATTGCCAACGCTTGAAAAGTACCACAGCATCCTTTTGGACAAGGGTCCGGGGAGGATTTCTCCATTTTTTATTCCCATGCTCATCGCCAATGAAGCCCCGGGTAACATAGCCATCCAATACGGCATGAAGGGTCCCAATCTCAGCATTGTAACCGCGTGTGCAACGGGCGCCCATTCTATCGGCGATGCGTACCGGGTGATACAGTACGGCGACGCCGATGTCATGGTGGCAGGCGGGACAGAAGCGAATCTGACCCCGCTCACGGTCGGTGGGTTCAATGCCTTAAAAGCGCTCTCAACGAAGAACGACGCCCCGGAAAAAGCGTCCCGTCCTTTTGACAAGGAGAGGGACGGTTTTGTGATAGGCGAAGGCGCGGGCATCGTGGTTATGGAAGAGCTCGAGCACGCCCGGCAAAGGGGAGCAACGATTTATGCGGAGATCGTGGGCTATGGCTACAATGGCGATGCCTACCATATTACCGCACCATCTCCCGATGGCGACGGAGCGATCCGCTGCATGAGGATGGCATTGAAGGATGCCGGCATCTCACCGGAGCAGGTCGATTATATTAACGCTCACGGCACGTCGACGGACCTCAATGATGCTTCAGAAACCATTGCAATTAAAGCAGTCTTTGGTGAAAAGGCGTACCGGGTGCCGGTCAGCTCTACCAAGTCCATGATAGGCCATCTTTTGGGCGCTGCGGGGGCGGTTGAGGCGATCTTCAGCATTCTTGCAATTCGCGATCAGATATGTCCTCCGACCATCAATTACGAAAACCCTGATCCGGAATGCGATCTTGATTATGTTCCGAACACCGCAAGAAAGCATGCCATCACCCATGTCGCTTCAAACTCATTCGGCTTCGGTGGGACCAATGCGGTACTCATCTTCAAGAGGTTTGAGAGTTGAAAATAGCGATCGGCTCGGATCATGGCGGATATGAGTTGAAGGAGTATGTGAAACAGATGCTCGGGTCTCAGCATGATTTTAGTGACCTGGGCACCAACAGTCTTGATTCGGTAGACTACCCCGACTATGGATTCAAAGTGGCGGACTTCGTGGCCAGGGGGCAGGTCGATCGCGGCATTCTTATTTGCAGCACAGGAATTGGCATGTCCGTGACGGCCAATAAGGTGAGAGGGGTGAGGGCAGCCCTCGCTTTTGATCTCTACACCGCGATGCAGAGCAGGCGTCATCTTGATGCCAATATTCTCGTGCTGGGGGCACAGGTGACGGGGAAGTCGCTTGCGCTGGAGATGGTGAAGGTGTGGTTGGAGACCTCTTTTGAAGGCGGTCGCCACGAGAGACGAATTGAGAAGATAAGAAGGTTCGAAGATGATTGCCATGGATGCCCTGAAGGGTAAAGATAGAGAGATTTACGATTGTATCAGGAAGGAAATCGAGCGGGAGGAGTACAGCCTCATCCTGATCGCTTCCGAAAACTACGTTGATCAGGAGATCCTCGAAGTCCAGGGAACGCTCCTTACCAACAAGTATGCGGAAGGTTATCCGGAGCGCCGCTACTATGGAGGATGCAGGTACGTCGACGAGATCGAGCAGTTGACCATCGAGCGTGCGTGCAGGCTTTTTGGCGCCGAACACGCCAATGTTCAGCCCCACTCCGGCTCCGCGGCCAATATGGCAGTCCTCTATGCAGTCCTGAAACCGGGAGACAAGATACTCGGAATGGACCTGGCCCATGGCGGCCATCTCACCCACGGCGCGCGGGTAAGCTTCTCGGGGCGTTTCTTCCAGCCCGTCTCATATCAGGTATCGCAGAAAAATGAAGAGATCGACTATGACGAGGTGCGGGCGATTGCGCTCAAAGAGAAACCGAAACTGATCATTGCCGGCGCGAGCGCCTATTCAAGGATCATAGATTTCGAGAGATTCAGGCAGATAGCCGATGAAATAGGCGCCTTTCTCCTCGTCGATATTGCTCACATAGCAGGCGCAGTGGCCACCGGTCTTCATCCGAGCCCGGTCGGGTTCGCCCATTTTGTGACCACCACCACCCATAAAACACTGCGGGGTCCCCGGGGAGGACTGATCCTTTGCGACAGGGAGTTCGCGAAACCCATCAACTCGATGATCTTCCCCGGAATCCAGGGTGGTCCTCTGATGCATGTGATTGCGGCGAAGGCCGTGGCGCTCCGGAACGCCATGACCCCCGAGTTCAAGACCTATCAGGAACAGATCATCAGGAATGCCCGTCATCTCGCCTCTGCAATGGAAAAGAGGGGCTACCGGATCGTGTCCGGAGGCACCGACAACCATCTCTTCCTTGTCGACTTGTCCGAAAAAGGCATTACGGGAAAAGAGGCTGAGCTGAGCCTTGAGAAGAGCGGGATCATGCTGAACAAGAACCTCATTCCTTTTGACACAAAAGGGCCGAATACCGCGAGCGGGGTCCGGATAGGCACGCCCGCAGTCACCACGAGGGGCATGAAGGAGCCCGAGATGGAGTCGATCGCGGAGATGATCGACTCCGTTCTTCAAAGCCCGCACAACGAGCGACTGCACGACGAGATAAGAGAAAGGGTGAAAGACCTGTGCGGGCAGTTCCCCTTCTATTCACGTATCTACAACCTATGAAAGGCGAGCGCCCCGACTGGGACCCCTATTTCATGGAAATAGCGGAGATTGTGGCTAAGCGTTCCACCTGTATGAGGAGGAGCGTGGGGGCGCTGATCGTGAAGAACAGGCGAATCCTGTCAACAGGCTATAACGGCGCCCCGAGCGGCCTGGAGCACTGCAGGGATGTGGGCTGTGTCCGCGAAAAGAGAAATGTGGCGTCCGGCGAGCGACACGAGCTTTGCCGTGGGCTCCATGCCGAGCAGAACGCAATCATTCAGGCGGCGTACCACGGGGTGCCCATCAACAAAAGCGTCATCTATTCGACGCACTTGCCCTGCTCGATTTGTGTTAAAATGATCATAAACGCGGGTATTATCCAGATCTTTTACCTGGAAGGATATCCCGACGAACTCGCGGCGAATTTGATCGCGGAATCGGGTATAATAATAACGCGAGTAATGCAGGCAAGTAGCGAAATGGCGAAATAGGCAAGTGGGACAATAGCAAAACAGAGTCCGAGATTAGCCGAAATCATTCGTCAGACTATTTTAGCTTTTCCCCCTGATTCACGACCTCGCTGCTCTGCCATTTAACGGGTTTTCCATGAAGTGCCCTCATTGCGGATTTACCGAAAGCAAAGTAATCGATTCGAGAATGAGCAAGGAGATGGACACCATCAGACGGCGCCGGGAATGTCTCAAATGCTCGAAGCGATTCAGCACTGCAGAGATGCTGGAAGAGGGACTGCCCCTTGTGGTAAAGAAAGACGGCCGGCGAGAGGTCTTTGACAGGACGAAGATCCTCAATGGCTTGAAAAAAGCCTGCGAAAAAAGGCCGATCGGGATTACCGATCTGGAGAAGGTTGTTTCCCGGATCGAATATGATCTGACGGAGAGCAGCGAGAAAGAGATTGCCAGCACCGAGATAGGACAAAAGGTTATGGATGAGCTACGAAAGCTCGATGAAGTCGCCTATGTGCGATTCGCCTCCGTGTACCGGCAGTTCAAGGACATTACCGAGTTTATGGAAGAGCTGACAGGATTGCTCCTGAAAAAAGGAGAAAAATGAAAGAAGAAGACTATATGCGAATGGCGCTCACCCTTGCCAGGAAGGGACTTGGGACAACATCTCCGAACCCGATGGTGGGTGCCCTGGTGGTAAAAGGGCAGCATATCCTCGGAAAGGGATACCATCGCAAGGCAGGCGAGCCCCATGCAGAGGTGATCGCCCTTGAGCAGGCCGGGGAGCGGGCAAGGGGCGCGACCCTCCTGGTGACACTGGAGCCATGCTGTCATACGGAGAAGAGGACGCCCCCGTGCGTGGATGCCATTATCAGGGCGGGGATAAAGAAAGTAATAGTGGCCATGTTTGATCCTAACCAGCACGTAAACGGAAAGGGCGTCGAAGCGTTGCGCAAAGCGGGCGTGGATGTAAAGGTGGGGCTCCTTTCCGAGGAGGCCCGGGCACTCAATGAAGCTTTCGTCACCTTTCAGGAGAAGAAACGGCCTTTTTTTGTCATGAAGTCGGCGCAAAGCCTTGACGGAAAGATCGCGACCAAGATAGGAGAATCGAAATGGATTTCCAACGAAGAGTCACGGGCTTATGCGAACAAGCTCCGCTCGGTAATGGACGGTATCATGGTAGGGATCAACACGATCATCCTCGATAATCCCCTCCTCGTACCAAGGGTGGCCAAACCCAAACGGTACCCCGTAAGGATCGTGCTTGACTCCAGGCTCCGCATCCCTCTTTCCTGCGAGTTGGTGAAGACCGCACACAATTACCGTACCCTGATATTTGCCCTTTCTGAAGCGAGCAGCGACAAGGAGAACCATCTGATGAGTCTGGGCGTGGAGGTGGTCCGGGTTGGCCCGGGCGCCGGCGGAAGGGTCAGCCTCTCGGAAATATGTGCCGAGCTTCGGAAGAGGGAGATCATGAGCGTGCTTGTCGAAGGCGGCGGTGAGATCCACAGCAGTTTTCTCAAAGAGGGTCTTTTTGACAAAGTGGTGCTTTTCTACGGGCCGCTCTTTATCGGCGGCAAGAATGCGCCGGCCATGGTAGCGGGCAAGGGTATAGACTTCTTGAAAGATGCGTGCAGAATTGAAGTGACCTCTGTAAAAAGGCTTAAGGACGACATCTGCGTGGAGGGGTATGTTCACGGGAATCATTGAGGATGTTGGTACGGTGGTGAGCATCGGCAAGCTCCCCGGTCGATGGGAGTTCGCTATCAGGACAAGCCTCGATCCGTCTGAGATTCGCGAGGGAGACAGCATAGCCGTTGACGGCGTTTGTCTTACCGTCGTCCGGCTCGAAGGGGCTGTTTTTCACGCCGATGCTTCGCTTGAAACACTGAAAGTGACAACCCTGAAGGACAAGTCTGCAAATCAGCGGGTCAACGTAGAGAGGGCGCTTCGCGTCGGTTCGCGCCTTGACGGCCACATGGTAATGGGCCACGTAGATGGCATCGGCCGGATCACGGACATCCGTCCGGAGGGTGATTCCATACGGTTCGAGTTCGAAATTCCCGAGGAATTATCAAGGTATATCGTCAAGAAGGGGTCGGTCGCCATCGATGGAATAAGCTTGACAGTCAACGAGCAACGTGATAATAGATTTACACTTAATATTATTCCATATTCTGCATCCAAAACAACGATAGGTTCCAAGAATCTCGGAGATCAGGTAAACGTTGAGACAGATATACTGGGACGTTACGTGGAGAAGTTTGTGAGAACCGGCGAGAAGAATGGTCTCGACCTCGATTTCCTTTATAAATACGGCTATATCAAAGGGAGGACGTGATGGCCATAGCGCGGATAGAAGAAGTAATCGAGGACATTAAGAACGGAAAGATGGTCATCATGGTTGATGACGAGGATCGTGAAAACGAAGGCGATGTGGTGATTGCAGCGCAATACGCCACCCCTGAAGCGGTGAATTTCATGGCGCGCCATGCGTGCGGGCTAATCTGCCTGTCTCTTACGGAAGAGCGGGTTCGGGAACTTGATCTTCCGCTCATGGTGGAAGATAACACAACGCCGTTCAACACTGCCTTTACTGTTTCCATAGAAGCAAAGGAAGGCGTGACCACGGGCATATCGGCCCACGACAGGTCAAAAACAATCCTCACCGCTATAGCCGAGGATACGAGACCCGAGGATCTCGGGCGTCCGGGCCACATATTTCCCCTCATGGCGAGAAATGGAGGGGTCCTTGTCCGGGTGGGCCACACGGAGGCCTCGGTAGACCTCGCACGTCTCGCAGGATTAAAACCGGCGGGCGTGATCTGCGAGGTAATGAGGGAAGACGGGACCATGGCAAGGCTTCCCGACCTTGAGACTTTTGCGGCCCAACACGGCTTGAAGATAGGGACCATTGCCGATCTTATCCAATATAAGATGAGATACGAGAAATTCGTGAGAAAGGTCGTGGAGACGAAATTGCCGACCCGATACGGAGGCGAGTTCAGGCTGATTGCTTACGACAACGATATGGACAATGAAGAGCATCTCGCCTTTGTAAAAGGCGACATCGGTCCTGACGACGAGGTCCTGGTGCGCGTTCACTCGGAGTGCCTTACCGGCGATGTCTTTGGCTCCATGCGATGCGACTGCGGGGATCAGCTGCGCACTGCCATGGCGATGATCGAGAAGGAAGGCAAGGGCGTCCTGCTTTATATGAGACAGGAAGGCAGAGGCATCGGTCTCGTGAACAAGATCAAGGCTTACAAACTGCAGGATGAGGGAGCGGATACGGTCGAGGCGAATGAGGCCCTCGGTTTCCTGCCGGATCTTCGTGATTATGGCATCGGCGCCCAGATTTTGCATGATCTCGGCGTGCGGAAGATGCGGTTGATAACGAACAACCCCAGGAAGATAAAAGGGCTCGAGGGCTATGGGCTCTCGGTCGTGGAAAGGGTGCCCTTGGAGATCGTGCCGACCAAGGACAATATCCACTATCTCAAGACCAAGCGGGAAAAACTGGGTCATATTCTCGAAAATGTATGAGGTAAATGCCATGGTACACGAGGGAAAGCTTGATGCAACAGGATTCAGGTTTGCGATAGTAGTGAGCAGGTTCAACAGTTTTGTGACGGACAGGCTGCTGGAAGGAGCACTCGACGCGCTTAAGCGGCACGGGGCGGATGATGCGCTCATCGAGATCGTGAGGGTCCCAGGGGCTTTCGAAATACCTCTTGCGGCCAAACTGGTTTCCAAGAGGCAGGACGTGGACGGAGTGATCTGCCTCGGTGCGGTGATAAAGGGAGGGACTCCCCATTTTCACTATGTCGCGTCCGAAGTCACGAAAGGCATCGCAGCGTCGTCCCTCGACAACGAAAAACCCATCGCCTTCGGCATCCTCACCACGGAGAGCGTGGAGCAGGCGGTCGAACGGGCAGGAACAAAAGCCGGGAACAAAGGTTACGATGCAGCCATGTCGGCTATCGAGATGGTGAACCTCCTAAAGGACAGTGGCTTGTGCGGAGAAGGAAAGCGAGAGAGCTAGCGTTAAAAATGCTGTATCAGATGGAAGTGAATCATGATCCGGCAGAGGCAGCGCTTCAACGATACGTAAGGATTTTTCCCTACCAGGACGATATTGTGTCTTATGCCCGGTTCCTGCTGACGGGAATCAAGAAAGAGCAGGGCCAGCTTGACCTCTATATCGAGAAGGCATCGGAGCACTGGAAGATCAGCAGGATTACTTATGTTGACAAGAACATTCTGAGGGTGGCCATATACGAGATGCTTTACTCTACGGAAGTCCCGCCGAAGGTGGCCATCGATGAAGCACTGGAACTGGCCAAAAAGTTCGGGAGTGAGGAATCGAAGGACTTCATCAATGGCATCCTGGACAAGATACTTAAAGATCATTACCAGAAAGGGGAAGGCAATTAACAACATTGCATAACCGGCAACATGCCTGCCCACCTTCTCATTGACGGCTACAATTTTCTAAAAAGAAGCAGTTTTACTGCCTTTGCAGGGGCTGACATCGATGGTGCCCGGCGCTACCTGCTGGAAAGACTCGCAGAATACAAAAAGAACAGACAGGTAAAGATAGCAGTGGTTTTTGATGCCCCGAACAGCTTTTCCCTTTCACGGCAAAAAGAGGGCTTCAGGGGTGTGGAGGTAATCTATTCGGCTCAAGGTGAGACGGCTGACGACGTGATGATTGAGATCATACGGAGAAGGCACGGGGGGCTCGTGATAGTGACGTCCGACCGGGCCATTATCGATGAGGCGAAAAAACACGGAGTTACCTTTATTACACCCGACCGGCTGGAAGAGGCGCTTGAAGGCCCAACGGCCGACGAGGACGAGGTAAGATCCGAAAAGAAAGGTAATCCCCGCAAGGCTCCGAAGAGTGTGAGACGCGCGAGGAGAACGATCAAAAAAATATAGAGTAGCGCGGGCTGCATACGACATATTGCCCATGCCGCACTTGCCGGGCATTCCGAAGGTTCTATCTCCCTTGCTTCGGCTCGATCTGGCGCTTCAGGTATAAGCTGAAACTGAAAAGCAAAAGAACGACCGCGATCACCGCCGGGACAAACAGCGCGAATTCGAGCCCGTCATACAGGCCGATAACACCGAAGGCGATGAAGACGAGTGCTGCGAACCATTTGATAAAGCGCTCGGGAATCTTTTTACCCAGCACAATGCCGATGATGATACCCACACCGTCGGCCACGAGCATTCCCGAGGTGGTGCCGAGCCAGATAGGGACAATCGCTTCGTATCGGGCCGCGAGGGCCACGGTTGCAAGCTGCGTTTTGTCGCCCATTTCCGCGAAGAAGAAGGCAACAGCCACCGTCCAGAAGGGGCTGTAGTTGAAGCGCTTGTCCTCGCCTTTCAGGGTGTCCCCGCGGAGTGTCCACAGGCCGAAGAGAATAAAGGAAGCGGCAGCGGCGTTCTGAATGTAGCGAACGGGTATGAACGCGGTAAGATAGTTGCCGGCGACCACCGCGAACAGGTGATTGACGAGGGTTGCGGCAAGAACGCCCCACATGACCGTTTGCCATCGATACCTGGAAGCGAACGCCATGGCCAGAAGCTGGGTCTTGTCTCCCATCTCTGCAAGCACGACGAAGCCGAGCGACGCAAGGTAGGCCGTGAGAAAACTCAATATATACCTCCGAAAAAAAAGACCTTCAGCCGACTCTCGTCGTGCTGAAGGTCTCGCTAATTGGCTCTCTACCAACGGCAAGGCCAGGCCGAAACCAGTGTGTTGACCTTGCCCCTGTAGCTACTCCCCTTCAGGGATATTTAAATTTATAAATTATGACCCAGCGGAGTGCTGAAAGGCAAGGAAATTCTTGTCTTTCAGCACTCCGGCGCCGCGCCGGATCTTTTTTACAGGTATAACGACACCAGTTGCTTATTTTTAATGTCCGCCAGACCCATGTCGGTGATCCTCAGAAACGGTAGTCCGGTAAAGGGTATGGTCTGGAGGGCCAGGAAAGGCCGCGGGATCGTCGAGCCGATCTCCTCTATCTTGCGGTCCAGTTCCTTTGTCTTTTTCCTTATCTCGATGATACTGTAGTCCGGAATGAATCCGTATACCGGCATGGGGAATTCGTGAATCACAACACCGTTTTTCGTTATTACGTAACCGCCCTGGAGTTCAATGAGCCGGTTTACTGCAAGGGCCATATCCGCCTCATTGCTGCCGACGGTCAATATATTGCCTGTATCCCAGGTGATGGTCGTCGCAAAGGCTCCTTCCCTGATGCCGGTTCCCGTAATAAACCCCTTCCCGATCTGCCCGGAGTCATTCCGGTTAATGATCGCCACAGGGACGATATCCCTGCTCACGTCTTTTTCGAGATACCCTTCCCTGGCTGTCAGTACGGCTTCAGTCTCCCTTGTGATGGTCGGATCGATGACCTTGATCACCCTGACCCGTTCTTTGCCCGAAATTGCCGGGATTCGGAAATCCTCCTCAGTGACCTTCTTCGCCCTGACCGTCTGCTTCATGGCACCGGGATAGAGGTACCTCTTTAACTGCCCCTTGAATTCCCCGTTGATCACCACCATTTCGCCGTTCAGCATGACATCTCTTACCGACACCCCTTCAAGATCGTCAAGGAATAGTATATCGGCATGGCGAAGGGGCGCGATGGCGCCCAGATGGCGCAAACCGTAATAATCGGCCACGTTTATGCTCGCCATTTTGATCGCGTCGATAGGGGCGAAACCGTATTTGATAGCCATCCTCACGACTGAATCGAGATATCCCTCTTCATAGAGCATGGTAGCGTCAAAGCTGTCGGACACGAGTATGATCCTCCTCTTGTCCACATCCAGGTCTTTCAGCTTCGAAAGCTCCGGCAGTTCTCTTCGGACAAAGCCTTCCCGGATCATGACGTATATCCCGAACCTCAGCTTTTCGATCGCTTCCTCAACCGTTATCGATTCATGGCATGAGGTGATGCCTGTTACCAGGTACTGCATCAGCTTCGATCCCCTTGCCCCTGCCGCGTGGCCTTCGAGTGTTTTGCCCAAGGACAGCGCGTAGGACGCCTGGTCCAGCACGCGGTCGTCGCCCTGAACGACCCGTGTCCAGTAAGCCTCCCCGATCCCGAGCACATCCTTTCTTCTCAACACCTTCTTGAATTCGTCGAGCGTCAGGCCGATCGATCTCTCCATGGTGGGGAAGGGCGGTGTGAGAGGTGGGGCAAGAAAGTAGCATCGCAATGGGTAGCCCTTGGTGCTTTCATAAAAATCCTTGAGGGCGGCAAACCCGCACGACGTAGCCACTGTCCCCGCTTCAGTCACAAGGCAGGTAGTGCCGCCCTTCAAAGAATAGGGCACGATCTCGTAAAAAGGAAGCATGCTGTCGAGGTGTGTGTGGCCATCGATAAAACCGGGGCACAGATATTTGCCGTGCGCATCGATGATCTCTGTTTTGCCTGATCCCTCCAACGCCTCTTCTTTTTCGATGTCTGCTATGTATCCGTCTTTGATCGAAATAGCAAGCCCTTCTTCGATCTGATTCGTAAAGACGTTGACAATCTTTCCGTTCCTGATGATCCTGTCAGCCGGCTTTTCCCCCCTTGCGACACCGAGAAGTCTCTGTAGCGTTTTTTTCTGCATGGTATCCGCCCTGAATGAAGTTTTTTTCATTTTACACCACGGTTTCGGGATAGTAAAATTTAAATTAGTGGCGGTTTTATCAAAGGTTATTCGCTGTGCCGCGCTGCATCCTGTGTATTTCCGCATGCTTTCGGAAAATATGTCTCCATCCCAACACAGCGCTTCGCGCATCTCAAGCCTTTTGCCTGCCGCCCAACTTCAGTGAGGTTGCCGATGGTTGAACATTTGACGAAGTCCGTCCGTGGCGGCGGTTGAGCGTCCAAAATAGGTCCGGAGGATCTATCGGATGTCTTGTGCGGCGTAGAAATACCCGCCGACGAAAATGTGATCGTGGGAATAGAAGGCTTTGAGGATGCAGGCGTGTACAGGATCAATGATGAGACGGCTCTTGTTCAGACTGTCGATTTCTTCACGCCTGTGGTAGACGATCCTTATTATTTCGGCCAGATTGCGGCGGCGAACTCCTTCAGCGACATTTACGCCATGGGAGCGGTGCCGAGAACGGCCATGAATATTGTCTGCTTCTCACCCAAGACGTATGATATCAAGATCCTGAAAGAGATCATAAGGGGAGGGGCGGACAAGATACGGGAAGCGGGCGCGAGCCTTCTGGGCGGTCACAGTGTTGACGATCAGGAGATCAAGTACGGCCTGTCCGTGACGGGTGTTGTTCATCCGCAAAAGGTCGTGAGAAACGAGGGCGCTCAGCCCGACGATCTCCTCATCCTTACGAAGCCCCTTGGCACGGGTATCCTCAATACGGCAATCAAAGGCGATATGCTCGGGGAAGATGCAGTCAAGGAGCTCATTGAAGTGATGTCGATGCTCAACAGGCGCGCCGCAGATGCGATGCGTGAGGTGCGAACCCACGCGGCCACGGATGTCACCGGTTTCGGCCTTGCGGGCCACCTTTCGGAGATGCTGAAGGACACGGTCGGAGTGAAGCTCTTCCCCGATAAGATCCCTTACTTTAAGGAGGCGCCTGAATTGTCCCGGTCTGGATTCGCGCCCGGGGGACTCTACCGAAACCGGGACTTTTACGGTAAATGGGTGATCGGAGCGTCAGATACATTCCTGTCCGACATCCTGTTCGATCCTCAGACCTCCGGCGGCCTCCTCATCGCAATCCACCCCGATGACCTGGGTAAGTTCGACAAGGCTGCATCACGCTATGAAAGCGCTTTTTGGGTGATCGGCCAGTTCGTGGCCGAACCGAAGGGAAAGATCGTTTTATAAAGACGCCCGTAAGAAACGAGATTGCGAGGGTGTTAGCTCACGGCCGATGCACCGGCTATATGCTACTTCCCTCGCAACACTCTCTCATCCGAAAATTCGAACCCCGACCATAGGCAGCAAGACGAAGACAATCAATACGATCACGATAGCAATGACGAGCCACCAGATGGCATCAACCTGGCCGACCTTCAGGTCGTCGAGTTGCTGCGCAAAGCTATGAATCTGCTGGTCGTTGAGCTGCGATAGACGCGCACTGATCTCATCAGCGCTGAAACCAAGGTCGTGAAGCCGTTGAACCACCAATTTATGTTGGAGAACGGTCCTTATCTTTTCCAGGTCTCCAGCTCGGTCTGCAGGTGTAAGTGAGACGGAAGGGGTAAAGGCAGCCTCTACACGGGGGGCGATACCGATGACGAACATCGCAAAAATCAGATAGCAGCACAAATACTTCCTTAGCATAGGGGACCTCCTTGGTAGAAAATAATAACGCATCTGCTATCGCCATACCTTAATTCCTAAGAGGGGCAAGATGACGCCTATCACCAGGGCGATGATGAGAATACCGAGAAGGACACCTTCCCCGTTACCGCCAACCTTCTGCTCCTGGAGTTTGACCGCAAGAATGTGTACCTGCTGGTCATTCAATTCCCGAAGTCTGTTCTCTATCTCAGAGACATCGAACCCGAGGGTTTGAAGGCGAGCTTCAATCATTTCCCTTTCCAGGGCGGCCTGAAGTCTCCCGGCATCCCGAAACCGTTCCTGAGAGGGGAGGCATCCTATCATTTCCGAAGGGGAAAAAGCAGCGTCCACACGGGGCGGGACAGCGACAAAGAACATAGTGAAAGCGAGATACCAGGCGAGGCATCTCAAAGCCATACCTACCTTCACCTCCTTTCCTATTATTGGGGCTAGCGTCGCCCCCTCCACCAGCAAAGCTGTCGGAGCCACCCCCCCTGCACGAAGAGGAAAGGGCATTAATGTCAACCAGCGGTAACTATCAGATATATAAGCACGAAGCGATATGATGTAAAGGAGGGACGGCGTGAATCAGCCTAACGTTTTTCGCCAATTTGGTTCGTGTCGGTATTCCGGGACCGGGAAGCGGGTTGCCGGACGGAACAGGTAGGCAAATTTACTCTCTTTGCTTTTTCCTGATCTTCTGCAAGGTGTCTCTGAATGCTTCAGATGTGGGCGAAAGCTCCACGGCTTTCATCGCGAGCCGCTCCGCCTCATCCAGGTTGGCGTCCGTTGTGTAGTAGAGCCAGGCAAGATTATTGTAGGCATCGGGGGATTCCACCTTCTTTATGGCCTTCTTGTAAGACTTTTCCGCCATCGAATATTCTTTTTGCTGAAAGTAAATGTTGCCCACATAGAGATTTGCAAGAGGCATCTTCTTCGCCGCAGCCTTGTATTCCTTCAGCGCCGCATCCAGCTCTGCCCTTTTTTCGTAGCTCACGCCCAGGTTGATGTGTTCCTCAGGGGTGAGAGGGTCGCGCAAGAAGACAAGCCTGGGAAGCGCGCACGAAGCGAGTGCCAAGGCCAGAAGCATCAGGCAGACGGTTTTAAGACAAGGGTCCAATAACGATTTTTCTTCCATATCTTCTCCAGCTCTCCGTCGGCAATCGAACGGTTCTCGCGCTTGCCTGAGTTGACTATCACACTGTCTCCAGTGTACCCCGTCACCACCATAAAGTGATTCACCTCATATATAGAGAAACCGTAATCGACAAAGATGATCGCGGGTATGCCGAGATCAACGTTCTTCCTCAAATCTGCGATGCTGCCAGAATACTGATGCGTCTTGAAGCCATGCTTCCCGGCATAAAGCTCCAGGTCTATTCCAAGCACACCCCTGGCCGAAGGGCTGTAGATATCCGCCGCAATCTGCTCGGGTGTCACCCGTTTGCCAGACTGGGTCTTTGCGTACCAATAGTCCATGACGATCGCAAGCGCTGTTGGACCGCACTGATAGGCTTCCTGACTGAAGAAAGGGACTCCGTCGATCATAACGGCATCCGGGGATACCTGTCCCGTTGTCGCGCAGGATACGCACAGGGCAAACACTGTTATCAGAAGCACAAGCTTCAGCTTTCTTCTCATAGTAAGAGTTAGACGAATGCGGGACAATGGAAATTGCCCCGCTATCTTTGATGCTGGCTAACTATTTCGTTACCATGACCCTTCGGCCGGTCAACTGTAGTATCACGATTACAAGTATAATTATGACAAGGACGGCTATAACGAATCCGAGGCCGTCACCGCCGACCTTCAAATCGTCGAGCTTTTGAGCGAAATTGTGAACCTGCTCGTCGGTCAGCTGTGACAATCTGGTCATAGCTTCTTCCGGGCTGTAGCCGAGATCGCGAAGGCGCTGAGCTACCAGCTTGTTCTCCAGGACGATTCTGATTTTCTCGGTGTCTTCCGCCCTTACTGAAGGCGAAAGGCCGATGCCGATCGTTTCGGAAGGCGAGAAAGCCGCTTCCACGCGAGGCGCAATACCGATGACGAACATCGCAAAAATAAGATAAAAGGTGAGACACTTCTTGATCATACGAACCTCCTTTCAATGATGTAAAAACATGGATGTAGATTCAAAAAGCATTATAGCCGAGAGACGGCGGGTTTGCAAATGCATTTTTTTGGAACCACCCTGACAGTGATAAGCAGGGCGCAACTGGAGTGCACCTTTCGCACGAACATCTTATCCTTTTTCGTCATCGTCAAAGCTGCGCTCAAGCATCTGAGGGAAGGAAGCGCGATAGTGAACAGCACTTCTGTCACTGTTTGTCGTGGAAGCCTGCATCTGATCGACTATTCTGGCACAAAAGGCTAATTGTCTCATACACGAGATCAGTCCTCATCCTTGATTGTATCGCTCTCGGGATTTTTGTAGATAGAAATGGTTCATTTTCCTGGCTGATCGTCTCAGGATTCCTCCTGCAGCACCACGCACTTCAGGGCTGGAAGTCTCCTTTCAGGGACCCGTGACGAGATCGACCACGAGCCGTATGCCTTGAACCCTACGAGGGGCGATCTCGAGGACCTATCGACTGACCGGAGATCATACGGTGAGCCTTGGAGAGGCTGGCCGGGCGCTACGTGCAGCGGAGAGAGATAGCTCCACAAGATTTGGACGCTTTACGGGACCCGGACTGGCGACTTTAAAGGCCGAGTATCGAACTATTACAATTATAGCCGCTGTACTTGGCTGTTTCGCCCCAGCAATTCCCGGTCACAATTTATTCGCCGTAGCAACGGACCTTTCCGGGGCTGCTCCAGATTCTTTTTCGCAAAGAGACAAAAAAAGATGATTGTGAATCTTGTGAAAACTAGACTTCTTTTCCTTGATGTAGTATGGTCTTTCCGTGAGGACCACGCTGCACTTAAGGTTCCCCGGGATACGGAACGTGCTGCTCAAGCGCTTCTCCCGTATTGCCGACCATCGGGACCGGGAGAGGGTAGACCATGAGATGAAGGACGTGTGTATGGGCGCTCTCGCCATGTTCTGCTTCCAGGACCCTTCGCTGCTTCAGTTCCAGAAGCGGATGAAGAACCCCACGCTCGGTGCGAATCTCAAGAACTTCTGGGGTGTAGAGTCTATCCCTTCAGATTCTCAGATGAGAACCGTCATGGACGAGATCGACTCCGGGGAGTTCGACGGCCTCTTTACGACCCTCTTCCGTTTACTCCAACGGGGGAAACACCTTGAACAGTATCGGGTACTGGGGAAGTACTACCTCTGCGTGATGGATGGCTCCGAGTACTTCTCCTCCGACCATATCGGCTGTCCCTCGTGCCTGAAAAGCTCGGTAAAGAAGAAACAGGGTGACACCCTTCAGTTCTCCCACCAGATAGTCCAGGCGGCACTGGTCCATCCGAAGATCTCGCAGGTGATCCCCTTATGTCCCGAGGCAGTGCACAACACCGACGGGGCAGACAAACAGGACTGTGAAACAAATGCGGGAAAGAGGCTCCACCAGAAAAGCCCACCCGAAACTGCCCCTCATCATCGTCGCCGACAGCCTCTACAGCACGCAGCCCATGATCGAGGCCATCAGTTTGTCCGGCATGCACTATTGTCTGACCGCAAAGCCCGGTGACCACAAGATGCTCATGGAGTGGGTCAACGAGATGCGCCAACTCCATGAGGTGATGCATATGGAGTACGTCGATCGGAAGGAGAGGACCCATGTGTATGAGTGGATCAACGAGGTGCCGCTGAACGGCAATAAGAATGCCCCTCCGGTCAACTACTTCGAGTACTGGATGAGAGACGGAGAACGGACGGTCTATCACAATAGCTGGGTCAGCGATCTGCCCATAGACGACGACTGCGTCGAAGAGATGGTCCGCATCGGGAGATCCCGGTGGACCATTGAGAACGAGGTCTTCAATACGGTGAAGAACCAAGGCTATCATATAGAGCACAACTACGGCCATGGGGTAAAAAACCTCTCCTTCAACTTCTTCCTCTTGAATATGCTCGCCTTCTTCCTGCATCAAATCTTTGAACTCACCGATCGGACCTACCAGTGGCTCCGGAAGAACCTGGGGAGCAAGCGGAACCTCTGGGATCATCTTCGCATGTTCTCCCACGCGATCGTCTTCCCCGACTGGAACGATCTCCTCTTGCGTATTGCGACAGACTACGGGTATAGCTGACCCATGGACAGAAGAGCCCCTTCATTACACTGTTCCCCCAACGCTCATGGGAGAGGTGCACTTGTGGTGCTGCTTACTCCTGTTCCCTTCGGTTTATGCGGATGTCGCAAAAGGGGGATAACCGCCATGTGACCGGTGTACCCCGGATGGGTGGTCAAATCCAGAGTAAGCCGCCATGGTCAGCGAGGAAAAGGGGCTGACCGGGAATTGCTGATTTCGCTGTGCCTATCTTGAAAAGATGAACACAATATGCAAAAATGTAGGACAAATTGGAAGTGCCAAGGCGCCTGGTGGGCCTCCTGGTCTTCAAAACCAGTGCACCGGTGACGAGCTGGTGGGTGGGTT
>MVRP01000025.1 GCA_002067405.1 Syntrophorhabdaceae bacterium PtaU1.Bin034
AAGGCACAACTTCAGCGAGGTGGCCCTTGGGTACACCGCCGATCTCGCAGTCGAAGAAGCAAAACGGTGTATGCAATGCAAAAAACCGAGATGTGTGAGCGGCTGTCCGGTTGAGATTGACATTCCCGGCTTTATTTCTCACGTTGCAAAGGGAGATTTTGCGGGCGGTATCAAGAAAGTGAAGGAGAAGAACTGTTTGCCTGCCGTAAGCGGTCGGGTATGTCCACAGGAACTTCAGTGTGAATCGAAGTGCATATTGAAGAATAAGAACGGGGAGATAGCCATTGGCAGAATTGAACGATTCCTCGCCGATTGGGAAGCCGTTCAAGGGCAGGTGGAGATACCGCAGCGGGCGAAGCGCACGGGCAAGAAGGTGGCTGTCGTCGGGTCCGGTCCTGCCGGAATCACCGTTGCCGGGGATCTGATCCTCCTGGGGCATGAAGTGACCATCTTTGAGGCGCTTCACAAGGCAGGCGGCGTCCTCACTTACGGCATTCCCGAATTCCGTCTTCCCAAGGCGGTTGTCGCCCGGGAGGTCGATTATGTGAGGAAGCTCGGAGTGAATGTCGTGACCGATCATGTGGTGGGAAAGACACGTTCGGTCGACGAGCTTCTCGAGGAATATCACGCCATATTTATCGGCACGGGCGCGGGACTGCCGTGGTTCATGAATATTCCGGGCGAGAACCTGAACGGGGTCTATTCCGCCAATGAGTATTTGACCCGTATGAATCTCATGCGCGGGTACCTGTTCCCGGGCTCTGCCACTCCTGTGAAGAAGCATAGCCGCGTTGCAGTGGTAGGCGGAGGCAACGTTGCAATGGATTCCGCGAGAACTGCGCTGCGCATGGGTGCGGATGAGGTGTACATCGTCTACAGGAGATCGCATGCGGAGTTGCCCGCTCGTCTTGAAGAAAGCGAGAATGCGGAAGAGGAAGGCGTTATCTTCAAGGTACTCACGCTGCCTGTCCTGTATGGCGGCGACGAGAACGGTTGGGTCAGAGAGATGGAATGTCTTCAGATGGAACTGGGTGAACCCGATCAGTCCGGAAGAAGGAGTCCTGTGGAGATCAAAAACTCGAATTTCAGGATGGAAGTAGACGCCGTCGTATGCGCGATCGGAAATAGCCCGAACCCCTTGATCCCCTCGACAACGACAGGGCTGGAAGTCACAAAACGGGGCACTCTCGTGGCCGACCAGGAGACCGGGAAGACCACCCGCGACAGGATATGGGCGGGTGGGGATATAGTCACGGGGGCTGCTACGGTGATCCTCGCAATGGGCGCAGGCAGAAAGGCAGCGAAATCAATACACGAGTTCCTTTCATAAGACAGCAGCGGAAGTGTCAGGGGGTTCTCCCTTTGTAAGCAGACTATGATATTCAAACAAGGAGTTTGCCCTGCTGCCTTCGATGAACACTTTTCCTCCGCGGATCATGGCGCGCCGTACCGGAATCCGTATTCAAGTCGATCCCGGACAGCATCGTTGAAAACCAGAATACAGATGCCACGTCCTTACTTCCACCGTCATTAACACCATACTACCGACTGAAGGTTGCTTTCCAACAGGTTTTTCCTTGACAACAACCAAGACCTTGTGCATATAATCACAAAGGGCCGCGCTTTGACAGAGCGGTCATACTTGGTGTACAATTTTTCGATATAACGATAGGTATTTACAATAAAATCCAGCATGTTGCTTCAAAGACAAGCGAACTTTTACGATATCGAGATCAAGGCAGCAAAATGCCGGACCTGCCTGTACTGTGTGCAACATTGCCCTGCCAAGGCAATTAAGGTTGAAGAGAACAATGTCAAGGTCATCTCGGACCGGTGTATTCTTTGCGGTACCTGTATCAAAGCCTGTCCCCACCAGGCTATGGACTACAAGAGCGGTCTTGATCGCGTAAAAGGATACCTGTCGGGAGGGACGAAAACAATTGCGTGCCTCGATCCGTCCTTTCCGGCTGCAATTGAAAACAGTACTCCCGGGCAATGGGTGACGGCATTGAGGAGTATTGGCTTCACCGAGGTGTGGGAAGGTGCATTTGGTGCGGAGCTTGTGAGCCGGGCATATGCAAACTTCCTTCAGGGCAACAATGGAGGACCTCTCATTTCATCTTTCTGTCCCGCAGTGGTTTTTTACGTGCAGAAATACCTTCCCCAGCTGATCCCGAACCTGGTACCCATTGTCTCACCGATGATTGCAGTAGGAAGGGTTGCTCGACGGACGAGACCGGGATGGAAGATCGTCTACATAACTTCGTGCCTGGCTCAGATGGGAGAGATGGGAGCGCCGGAGGTTACAGGCCCCGTCGACGAGGTGATCACCTTCAGAGATGTAAAACGACTCACCGATCGGGCAGGTATTACCCGCCGAAAGCTGCCGGAGAGTAACTTTGACGGTCCAAAACCCTTTCTGTCCAGGGTTGTGCCGGTGATCGGGGGGCTATACCGGAGTCTCGGGGAGAATTTCGATGTGTTGATGGACGAGATAAGCGTCACAGGTGGCATCAAACGCTCGACGAACGCGTTGAAACAGCTTGCCTCGGGTGATGTGCACGCGAAGTTTCTCGACCTTGTCTTTTGCGAAGGCTGCATAGACGGGCCTTTCATCGACCGTGAGGCGTTCCAGCTCGGGAAGCGGCAAGCCATTGCATGTTACACGAAGGCTGGAATGATGAAAGAAGATCGTGCTGCCACCGAGGCAGACATCGAAGCATATAAAGACATTGATGTGAGCCGCAAATTTAGCAATATGGCACAACGGCTTCCGTCCCCTAGCGAGGAGCAGGTAAGGGGAATACTGAAATCCATAGGCAAAGAACCGCCGAACCATAATCTGGATTGCGGAATATGCGGCTACTCAACATGCCGGGATAAGGCAATTGCCGTTGCCCAAGGCATGGTTGAGGCCGAGTATTGTCTGCCTTACCTCCTTGCGGAAAGCAAAAAGATATACCAGCAACTGGAGAAATCCCATCGGGAACTTCAGCTTTCCCATCAGGAGCTGGAGCAGGCGCAATCGCACCTTATACGCACCGAGAAGCTGGCCTCCTTGGGGCAGCTTGCCGCTGGCGTTGCTCACGAAATCAACAACCCATTGGGTACGATAACGATTTATGCCCATGTGCTGCTCAAGAGTCTGGAACCTGATGATCCGCGGAGAGAAGATGTGGAACTCATTATCAAGGAAGCCGCGAGAACGAAGGAGATCGTCCAGGGCCTTCTCAGCTTTGCGAGAGAGACCAAATTGAGGCCTGCGCCGACAAATATCAACGAGGTTCTGGAGGATGTGCTCGGGCTGGTGGTGAATCAGTCCCTGTTTCACAACATAAAGATCAAGAAGTCGTTCGCTCCGAATCTACCGACAATTATCGCTGACTGGACCCAATTGAAGCAGGTGTTTCTGAATATTATCCTCAATGCCGCCCAAGCCATGGAAGGAAAAGGCAAGATCACCATCACGAGTATGTCGGGGAAGCGCCGCATCAGGGTAAAGATCCAGGATACGGGTCCGGGCATTCCGCCGGAGATCATGGACAGGCTTTTTTCTCCCTTTTTCACGACAAAGGAAAAGGGTACCGGGCTCGGGCTTGCCATATCCTATGGGATCATCGAGCGGCATTCGGGCAAAATCGACGTTAAGACCGCGTTGGGAAAGGGAAGCACCTTTATTGTATCCCTTCCGGTCGATGAAGATAGGGAGGTGTCTGGGGGGAACGGATGAAGTATAAGGCTTTAAATTCAAAAAAAATATAGTCTTGGGAGAGGAAAAATGGATAACAAAAAGAGAATTTTGCTGGTGGACGATGATGTCGATTTTATCGACCTGAACAAGGCAGTCCTGGAGAACCACGGTTTTGAGGTGGTAGTCGCTTTTTCCGGTCGGGAGGGACTGGACAAGGTAAGATTTGAGCAGCCCGATCTTATCGTGCTCGATCTCATGCTGGAGAAACACGATACCGGATTTGAGTTCGCGAGGGCGATCAAAAAGGACCCCATTTACAGGAATATTCCTATCCTGATGCTCACTGCCGTGGCAGGAGAGACGGGGTACGACTTCTCCCAGGAACTGGATGGCTACTGGATGAAGACGGACGATTATGCAAGCAAACCCCTTCTGCCTGATGATCTTGTAAAGAGAATAGGCGATCTTCTCGCGAGGGCAGGGCAACAGTAACGAATAGAGCGAGAGGGGGCAGCGGGAAGAGGGTATGGATCAGCCCTTACAGATATTGGTTGTCGACGACGAACGGGGAATCCGGGAAGGGTGCCGGAGAATCCTTACGGCGGAAGGCTACGCAGTCGACGTGGCGGAGAACGGTAAGGAGGGGATTGAAAAAGTACGCACGAAGCCTTTCGACCTACTGCTCGTTGATCTCATGATGCCGCTCATGGGCGGGCTCGACATGATGGAGCAGGTGAAGGCGCACGATCCGGAGATCGTCATGATCGTGATAACGGGTTTTGCTACCGTGGAAACGGCCGTCGAGGCAATGAAGCACGGAGCATACGACTATGTCCCCAAGCCGTTCACGCCTGACCAGCTCATAGCAGTGGTCAACAGGGCTTTGGAGACCAGACGGCTGCGCCTCCAGACCAAACGCCTCATGGAGGAGCGCGACCAAAAACTTCTCGAAGTGGCCAATGAGACGTCCAAGCTGCACACCATAATAAACTCGATGGCAGACGGCATACTGGTTTTCAATCGTGAAAAACAGCTGGTCTTGTGGAATCCTGCGGCAATCAAGATGCTCAACATGAACGGGCGCCTGAAGCCCGGAAGAATCATACACGAAATTATCCCGCAAAAGGAGCTGCTGGAGATTATCGAGAAAGCTTTCGCTCCCAATTCGGTCCGCTATACCGTGCAAACGGAGGAAATAGAACTGCGGACGCCGGAGCCCCGTACCTTAATGGTGAACTTGTCCGTGGTACGAGACGAAAAGGGGCAGGAGTTGGGGGTTGTGAGCGTATTGAGAGACATCACCAGCCTGAAGGAGATCGACCAGATAAAGTCGCAGTTTGTCTCGATGGTCGCTCATGAGCTGCGGGCGCCCCTTGCTGCGATCGAGAGTTATCTTTCTGCATATCTTTCGGGTGTAGCAGGGACGGATCCGAAGATTAACCGGCAAATGCTGGAAAGGGCGAAGGCGCGGAGCCACTCGCTGCTCGACCTGGTGAGCGATCTTCTTCAGTTTATAAAGCTGGAATCAGGACGGGTAGTGAGGAAGAAGGAACTCCTGGATATCAGCGGCATCATCCGGAACACGGTGGAACTGCTTAAAAGTCAGGGGGAAGAAAAAGGGCTCCAGTTTCAGGTGAAGCTGCCGGAGTCGCTGCCTCTCATAGAGGCGGACCGCTCAGAGATGGAGCACCTTTTTACGAACCTTGTGTCAAACGCAATCAAGTACAATGTGAAGCGCGGCAAGGTAATCGTCAGCGCGAAGCCGAGCAACCATTTCTTGAATATTAAGGTTGCGGATACGGGTATCGGGATAGACGAGGAGAGCCTGCCTCACATATTTGAGGAGTTCTACAGGGTGTCCGGGCCGCAGACAAGGTATACAACCGGGACCGGTCTCGGTTTGTCTATCGTAAAAAAGATAGTGGAATCGCATTTCGGTCGAATAGATGTGGATAGCAAGGTTGATAAGGGCACGACGTTTACCGTCAGATTGCCCATGAAGCAGAACAGTGAGCTTACCGAAACAGGATAAACTTTTAAAAAGGAGAAATAGATATGGCAAAAGCAGCGAAAGAAGTGCCTACGGAATTTAAGCTGAACGAGATAGTCGAGAAGCGCCAGTTGGCGCCGTCACTCGTGATGTGGAAGCTCTATGTGCCGGACATAGCGAGCAAGGTGAAGCCGGGACAGTTCGTGGTTCTGAGAGGCGACGATTACGGGGAACGAATCCCTTTGACAGTAGCCGATTTCGATAGGGAAAAAGGCCAAATTACAGTCATCTTTCAGGAAGTGGGTGCATCCACAAAAAAACTGGCTCATTTTGATGTAGGCCAGGCGGTCCTGGACGTTGTCGGACCCCTTGGCAAAGCAAGCCATATAGAGAAGTTCGGCACGGTGGTGTGTGTGGGTGGCGGTGTCGGCGTAGCGCCCGTATATCCGATCGCGAAGGCCCTCTATAATGCGGGGAACGAGATAATCTCGATCATCGGAGCCCGCAACAAGGAAATGCTTATCCTTGAAGACGAAATGAAGGCGATCAGCCATAAACTGTTCGTGACCACCGATGACGGTTCTTATGGGCATCATGGTTTTGTGACGGATGAGCTGAAGCGCCTCATTAACGAGAAAGTGAAGATCGACCTGGTTCTCGCAATCGGTCCTGTCATTATGATGAGGGCTGTTGCAGACGTGACCCGGGCCTATAACATCAAGACAATCGTCAGCCTTAACTCGATCATGATCGACGGAACCGGTATGTGTGGCGGCTGCCGGACAACGGTCGGCGATGAAACGAAATTTGTCTGTGTAGACGGCCCGGAATTCGACGCACATCAGGTCAATTTCAAAGAGCTGATGCAACGCCAGCAGATGTACAACCGGGAAGAACGTCGGGCTATGTGGGACCACACGTGCAAGCTCGAGGCCGCCGTTAAGGTGAAGAAGAGCAAGAAACGGGAAAGGATGCCGGAGCAGAACCCGAAGCTGAGGATCCAGAACTTCAACGAAGTCGCCTTGGGCTATACGAGGGAGAATGCCCTCCGGGAAGCGGCGCGCTGCCTGGCATGTAAGAAGCCGGCTTGTGTGGAGGGCTGCCCGGTCAACGTGCAGATCCCTGAATTCATAAAGAAGATCAAGGACGGCGATTTCATGGGCGCCATCCACAAGATAAAAGAGACGAATGCGCTCCCTGCCGTATGCGGCCGGGTATGCCCGCAGGAAACACAGTGCGAAAGCAAATGCATCCTTGGAAAAAAGGGAGAGCCAATAGCAGTGGGGCGTCTCGAGAGGTATGCTGCGGACTACGAGTTAGCGCAGGGCGACATCAGGGTGCCTGAGAAAGTGAAACCGACGGGCAAGAAGGTGGCTATCGTCGGTGCCGGACCTGCAGGGTTGACGGTAGCGGGAGAACTGGCGAAACAGGGCCATGAGGTAACGGTTTACGAGGCCCTTCACAAGGCGGGCGGTGTGCTGGTTTACGGTATTCCTGAATTCCGTCTGCCGAAGGCTATCGTTCAGCGGGAGGTTGATTATGTTCAGAAGCTGGGCGTCACCATAAAGCCGAATACGATTATCGGGCAGACGACGACTGTTGATGAACTCTTCAATAGTGGTTTCGATGCGATCTTCGTTGGTACGGGCGCCGGTCTGCCTTACTTCCTGAATATTCCGGGTGAAAACCTTAACGGCGTTTATTCAGCCAATGAGTTCCTCACGAGAGCGAACCTGATGAAGGCCTACCTGTTCCCGGAATATGACACCCCGATACGCATGGCAAAGAAAGTCGCAGTCATCGGAGGCGGTAACGTGGCTATGGACTCTGCAAGGGTCGCCAAGAGGCTGGGAGCCGAGCATGTCTACCTGGTTTACCGTAGATCAAGGGCTGAGATGCCGGCGAGGGCAGAAGAGGCGCACCACGCAGAGGAAGAAGGCATCGATTTCCGCCTGCTCACAAACCCTATCGAAGTAGTCGGCGATGACAAAAACTGGGTGAAGGGTCTGAAGTGCGTGAAAATGGAACTTGGCGAGCCCGATGCATCCGGCAGGAGAAGGCCGGTAGAAGTCAAAGGGTCCGAGCATATAATCGATGTCGAGGTGGTGATCGTTGCAATCGGGCAAGGACCGAACCCGATCCTGACCCAGAGCACCCAGGGCCTCGACCTTAGAAAATCAGGCAATATCGAGGCAGACCCCGAGACAGGCAAGACAAGCAGAAAGGGAGTCTTTGCGGGTGGTGATATCGTTACCGGCGCCGCTACGGTTATTCTGGCAATGGGCGCAGGCCGGAAGGCAGCCAAAGCTATGGACGAGTATTTGAAGACCGGCAAGTGGTAAGAGGAAAATAGAGGCGATGGCGAAAATAAGGGCCGCCCCAGAAGGGGCGGCCCTTATTATTTATAAGTAGAAAAGAAAGAAGGCCCGCTCGCATTGCGAGCGGGCCTTCCGGTCTTTCCTTCGATCAGGAGCTATAAGTTCTTCAGTTTTGCCTGAAGATTTTTCACGAATTCCTTCTCTACCTCGTTTGCCTTGCTTCTCATAACCCTGTCACCGAACATGGCCAGCTTGCCGACCATATTGACGTCCATCTTGTATAAGAGCTCGACTTCGCCGTTGCCCATATCCTTGAGATCCATGGTGACCTTGTCTTTCATGTGGCCGAGCTTGGTCATATCTTCGGCGTCGCCCTCCATCTCGAGGTGAGTAGGGGCTTCAACCTTGGTCAGTACCTGGCGACCTTTCATGGTGACTTTGATAATGCCGACCCTCTGCTTCATGGTCACATCGTAGGTCGTGTCATCGATCTTCGTGATCTTCTCAGCGCCAGGTATACAGGCAGCCAGCGCCTCAACATCGAAAAGCGTATCCCATAGTTTCTGCAAGGGTGCTTTTACGGTGAATTTACCTTCTATAATCATTGCTTAGCTCCTCCTAATTGTGTTTCGGGCTTATGCCTTCATCTCGCCCTTCTCCTCCCAGTACTTGACGATTGCATCTGCGAGGATCTGGTAGCTTTTGTTTCCGGGCGTGGTGGCCTGGTCGATCATCAGGTCGATGAAGGAGAGTCCCTGGGCATCAACCCATTTCCGATGAGGCTGATCGCCGGTGCCGAATATGTGCCTGGCACAGTCTATGGCACTGCCTGTTTTCGCTTTCTTTCCGCATATAGGGCAAAGTATTGGACCGCTTATGCTCATCTTATCCCTCCTAAGTTATTTCCCTGCGCTTTCTTTCTCGCGTTTTTCCTTCAGGGCGTTTACCACCATTTCGGGTTTTACCGGGCACTCTTTCATCTGAACGCCGAAGAGCTTGAAGAGAGCGTTCCCGATAGCCGCTGCCGTCGGGTTGGTGAGGCCTTCGCCCGCTTCCTTCGCGCCGTACGGACCTTCAGGTTCATAGGTGTCGATCTCGGCGATGTTGGCCGGTGGCATCTCGGGCGCCCTGATCATCTTGTAGTCGACCAGGTTCGGGTTCATGAGCTTACCGTCTTCATAAGGCATGTATTCGAGGAAGCCGTAACCCGCTGCCATTGAGAACGCACCTTCCAACTGGCCGATAAGGCCCAGGTGGTTGATGGGCTGGCCGCAGTCATGGGCGGTCATGCTGTCGCAGAGCCTGATCTTACCGGTCTCTTCGTCAACCTCAACCTCTACGCCCTGGAGCATGTAGCTGTATGCAGGGGAGATCATGCCTTTTCTGTGAGGCGTGTAGTAGCCCCTGCCCATAATTCTCTGTCCGTCTTTGCCGCGGAGGGCCTTCTTTACCAGTTCCTGGTAGTCGTAACCTCTTTCCGGACGGGCAATTGCATGGACCCACCTGTCCTTAATGTCGAGGTCATAAACGATGTTGAGTCCCGACTGGGCATAGGCGAACTCGAGAAGCTGTTTCTTTGCATCTTCTGCCGCCATCTTCGTGGCATTACCGGTCATGAGTGTCTGTCTGGACCCCCATGCACCAAGGTCAGCCGGGTTGTAATCCGTATCGCCTGAATGCACCTTGATGTCCTCGACCTTCACGCCGAGTGTCTCAGCGCAGATGATTGCCATCGTGGTGTTGGAGCCCTGTCCGATCTCCTGTGCGCCGATGTTAAGCTCCACGGTGCCGTCCTGGTTAATGGTAACAACGGCCGAGGAGAAGGAGTATGGAGAGTCAAACCAGTTGAAGATACCGCCTGACATAAAACCGCACGCGGAGATACCGATTGCCCTGTTGGCAGGCAGTTTGCCTTTCGATTCTATCCACTTCCTTATTTCGTCATAGCACTGGTCGATACCGCAGCTGGCTATCGTCGCCTGGCCCGGGACTTCCCAGCCTTCATAATGGGAATTCTTGCGTCTCATTTCGATCGGGTCGAGCCCGAGATCTGCCGCTATCCACTCCATCTGCTGCTCGGAGCACCACATTGCCTGGGGGGCGCCGAAGCCACGCATTGAGGTCGAGGGCAGAGTATTTGTGTAAACCCTGTAGCCGTCGTACCGATAACCTTTCTCCCATCTGTAGGGGAATGAATGGAAGAAACCGGTCAGATACAGAGCGGTTGCGCCCATGCCTGTATATGCGCCGCCGTTGGTAAAAACCTTGGCTTCCCTGCACAGAAGCGTTCCGTCCTTTTTCACGCCTGTCCGCGTGTAGTACCACATCGGGGTACGGCGTTTCGTCGCGATGAAATCCTCTTCCCTCGTGTAGACGATCTTTACAGGCTTGAAGCATTTCTTCGAGAGTACGGCGCTGCAGAAGATGGCGCCGTCGAGCTCGAACTTGCCGCCGAAGCCGCCACCGACGTACGGAGAGACAACCCTGACGTCACCTTCTCTCATACCCATGACGCCGGCCATAAGGGCCTGCATATAGTAAGCTGACTGGTTGGAGTGGTAGATGGTCAACTTGCCTTCCGGCGTATAGCTTGATACGGCTGCCCTTGTCTCCATACACATATGGGCTTGGCCGCCGCACCTGAACCAGTCTTCCCTGATATACTCGGCTTCTTCAAATCCTTCGTCAACATCGCCCCACTCGATATGGCGTGTGACGTTGATATTTCTCTCAAACCCCTCGTGGATCTCCGGCGCATCTTTTTTGATGGCCTCCAGAGGCTCGTAGACGGCGGGCAGAACCTCGTAGTCGACTTCAATGAGGTCGAGGGCCTTCTCGGCGATCTCCTCTGTTACTGCTGCGACCGCGCAAACCGGCTCACCTATATAACGGACCTTGTCGACCGGCAATATCTGCTCGTCGCAGAGGTCTTTATAACGACGCCAAATACCCTGTTTTACGCCAAGGGTGTCCTTTCCAGTTGCAACTGCTTTTACGCCGGGAAGCTCCATCGCCTTGCTGTAGTCGATGTTTTTGATTTTTGCATGGGGATGCGGGCTCCGCAGGATTTTGCCGTAGAGCATGCCGGGCAGCTTGACGTCGAATGAGTATGTTGCACGGCCTGTTACCTTTGCAATGCCGTCGATGTTGTGGACATGCGTGTTGATTACCCTAAAGGGTGAATGTGGATTGATTACGGTATATTTATTCATGATCTGTCCTCCGCATATTTGCCTTTCAGGACTGCATCGATAGCACGGACGATGCTGTTGTAACCGGTACACCGGCAGATATTACCCTCGATACTCTCTCTGATCTCCATTTCCTCAACAGGACCCTTGGTTTCGTTGATAAACGCGGTGGCTGACATAAGCATGCCGGAGGTGCAGAAGCCGCACTGGAAGGCGCCTTCATCCAGGAATGCCTTTTGAATCGCATGCAGTTTGCCGTTGACTTCGAGACCTTCCGGGGTGATTATCTTCTTGCCTTCGCACTGCATGGCTAGAACGGAACAGGCTTTTACGGCCATGCCATCCACGATTACGGTGCATGCACCGCAGGACACGGTATCGCAGCCCCGCTTCGGACCGGTAATGCCGATGTAGTCCCTGATCGCTTCTACGAGAAGGGCCTTGGGGTTGATGTAGAGTTCATAATCCTGATCGTTAACATTTAGTGTTAATACCTTCTTTTCCATATCGCAATACCTCCTTATCAGCCCGAAATCTTGGCCTGTTCCCAGGCTGCCTTCGCCATTCTCTTCGTAAGAATCCTTATAAGATGGCGTCTGTACTCTTCGGAAGCATGAATATCACCGACCGGCTGACACTCTTCCGCGGCCGCTTCTCCGGCCTTCTCAAAAACGCTGTCATCGAGCTTGGCGCCGATCAAAACCTTCTCGGCTTCCTTTGCTCTTATCGTCGTAGGTGCTGCGTTTCCAAGGACGATCCGCGCGTCTTTGCAGGCTCCGTCGCCATTGAGGGTGACGGTTGCCGCGACTGCTACAATGCCCTGATCGCTGTCGAGGAGGTTGAACTTCTGATATTTTGTTGCGGACTTGGCCGGTCTCGGAGGAATGATAACCTCAACAATGATTTCATCCTTATTCATTGAGGTTTCAAAGAGATCGGGATAGAAGTCCTCGAGAGGAATGACCCGCTCGCCCGAAGCGGATGCCACTTTCACAGAACCGTTCATTGCGGTAAGAACCGGCGCAGGGTCGCCTGCGGCATCTGCGTGGGCAAGGTTGCCACCAATAGTCCCCCAGTTCCTGACCTGAATGGAAGCGAGCTTCAGCTCCATGTCGACGAGGACCGGGTATTTCTCTTTCACCAATGCCGATTTCTCGATTGCGCGATGGGTTGTGGTCGCACCCATCTTGAGGCCGTCTTTTTCGTCGAACGTGATGTAGTTCAACTCATTGAGCCCCTTGAGGTCGATGACGTACTCGGGAGTCACCAGACCCTGACGCATGACTATCAGCAGCGATTGGCCGCCGCAGATAATCTTGCACTCGTCCTGGTGCTCTGCGAGCATCTGGAGTGCTTCTTTCACGCTACCAGGTTTGAGATACGTAAAATCGCTTATCATATGCCTCTCCTTTCAATAAAGTCTTCGATGTCCACCATTATGTTGGAATCGCCGGGAAGATCCGGCATATCCCATTTTGTGAACACCTCGCTGCCATGAGCCTTTTTCCTATCCGCCTCTGAATAGTTGTGCCGGTATTTTGAAACCATGCACATTTCCGCATGTCTTCCCCGATAAATGGCACATTCCCTGCAAACCATTTTAGAGAAAGGGCACACTGTTATGACTTTTGACATTGCTGCCTCCCGGTTTTATTACACAGCCGCAGGACAGAACCAACAACCCTTCCACCCTGAGCAACTTTCCCTGGTACCATGCATGCAGATTTAGACCTGTTGTTTTGAGCTATTCGATCTTCTGTGGTGAACGGCGACTGCTTTGAATTTGTTCACTCTTATAAATCCCTGTTCAAATTTAGCTTATAGGTTTGCCCTTTGTCAAGCAAATTCTATGGTTTTCTCAAAAAAACGTGTTCATTATAGAGAACACAGTCCCTCAGGAGCGGACCCGTCGCGGGCCGGACGATTACCCCTGAACGGTCGGTGTTCAACCCTCTTTCTGCACGTAGATCCCCGGAGTGCTCTTTATTCTTTTCAGGAAGGGCTCCCTTTTTTCTATCGGTATGTAAATATGATAGACGCCGCGCGGCAGTTTGTATTTTCGGATGTGGAGGTTATATTCGCGGAAAATCCTGTAAGGAAGGTCCATTGCCTGTGCCAGGACCGACGTATGGGTCTCTCTCTCCATTTCGATGGTGAACTCTAAGACTGCAAACGGCCGATAATAATCCCTTTTTTCGATTGGGACACCGTATTTTCGCGGATTCGAGAGTATTTCTTTAATTGCCGCAATCCTGAAGATATAGCGTTCGGTTTCTTCAGGGAGGAACAGGTCAAAGAAGTCTCGCGTGTTCTGATTCGAAATAGCTTCCCTCAACCTCCCTTCGCCTGCATTATATGCTGCCATCGCGAGGAGCCAGTCGCCAAATTCGCTGTGGAGCTTTTTCAGGTAGCTCAGCGCCGACTGGGTGGATCTCTTCACGCTGTAACGTTCGTCAACATGATCGGTTATATTAAGGCCTTCTCTCTTCCCCGTATCCCGGATGAACTGCCACATCCCGCCGGCATTCGCCTTCGAGACGGCTCGGGGGTTAAGGTAACTTTCGGCAATGGCAAGATAGATGAGATCCGGATGCATCCTCATTCTGTCTATCTCATCCGAGACCACGCTCAGAAACTTGCCGTACCGCTTCACAAGTATGGTGAGGAGGCCCTTGTTTTCAAGAAACTGGTAGAATTCCCGCTCGAAATCCTCTCTCGCATCTTCGTTCGAAAGGGGTATCGTTTTGTCGCAAAGGCTGAGCCGGTCGGGTATGGGCGCCATCTTGAGACAGTCGAGCTCCCTCTTCAGGTTGCTCACTTCCTTCTCGAGCTCCGAAATCCTCTTCTCCTGAGACAGTACTCTCTTCTGAACCGTATCAGGTTCCGCGAAGAGATTCGTGGCGAAAAATAATATCGCGGCGATGGATATGGCCACGTATCTCATTTCGACGAATCTTCTTTTATGATTCTCTGGAGAGTCTTCACTCTGGTGTCCATACGGTCCATGAGGCTTCTGATCTCGATCAGCAGCGAGTTTATGCCTTCGTGTTTTCTTCTGTAGATGGCCTCCAGCTCCTTTCTCCAGTTCTCCGTGATCTCAACCTCTTTTTTGTTGGATTCCATCTCAAACCGTTTTGTCAGCTCCCGGCGGAGCTTTGCATCAATCTCCATCGAATTGCTCCTCTTCTTTCTCTTCAATAAAGTGCCTGTAGAGCAGGATTGCGGCTATGGCAGGGATCACTATCAGGGGGATGATGATTCTTTCATATCCTTCGATATCGCTCACAAAAATATAAACAACGTTTGCAAACATGTACCCAACGAGGGAGACAAGGAAGGACCAGACCAATGAGGACACAGAGTCGATAAGGAGGAAACGACGGGCGCTGAAATTGGCGCAACCGAGAAGGAGGAGGATTATCGATCTGAAGCCTGCCAAAAACCTCATGATAAAAAGGATCAGGTGGCGATACTTATGAATGATCTTGTTGGAGAGGGTCGCCTTGTTGCGAAGGAACTCATAACGTTCAATGACGGACCGGCCAAAGAATTTACCAAGAAAGAAAAAGGTGCAATCGCCGGCAAAGGTACCGATAAAGGAGCAAAAAATAACATGCTTGAGTTGCAGATAGCCGAACTTTGCAAATATGCCGGCGATAAGAATCGTGGTTTCGCCTTCAAGAAAGGTGCCTATCAGAACACCTATGTAACCTAGTCTCGCAATAGAATCTTCCACGAGGTGAAATTCTACACAGATTTGCCTTTGGCGGTCAAGTTTCGCTCTCCTATTCTCATGAGAAGAATGCCTATTTCGTAAAGAACATAAAGAGGAACCGCAAGGAGAGACATGTTGTAAATGTCCGGTGTGGGCGTAATCACGCTGGCTGAGACTACTATTGCCAGGGCTGCATATCGTCGCGTCCTTGACAGCGTCCGGGAAGTCACGATGCCGAGCCTTCCCAGTAATAGTAATATCATGGGCAGTTCAAAAGCAACGCCGAATGCAAAGATCATGGCGATGCAGAAATGGATGAAGCGCTCGGTGGAGATCATGGCCTTGATGACACCACCCTGATACCCCAGGAGGAAGCCTATACCGGACGGGAGCACCACGAAATAGCAGAAGAGGCTGCCCAGATAGAAGAGAAAAATGGCAAAAACGACAAACAGATAGCCGTGACGAAGGATTTTTTGCCTGAGCGCCTCTTGAAACTCGCGCCACACGAGCACCATGATTATAGGTACAGACAAAAAGATGCCGGTGTAGATGGCGATTTCAACCGAGGAGAAGAAAACTTCCGACAGATTGAAATAGTAGAGCTTGATGTTGACATGATGAACAAGGAACATGATGAGCTTCCGTGAAATCAGGAAGCTCGCGGCGCTCAGAACAGCGGCTGCGAAAACGCTGCGGTAAAGGACGCGGCGCAACCCGGTCAGGAGCCAGATAATGGTCTCTCGTTCAACCTTATGGTACATGTGACGCCGGGACAAGCGGACGCACGGTGCCGACAACCTGACCGGACGGACGCAAAAGCCGGGGGTATCCCATTGGAAACATGTCGTTAATGTATAATTGCAGAGGGCCAAAGTCAAATCGATTAGTGTATTCTTGCCGTATTCTATGAAACTGCCGAGCCGGGGGGATCGGGTTTATGGACAAGCTCAAGCACATCCTAGTAAACGTGACACCGACCAAGGATTGCGAGATCATCATCGAGCGGGTGATCGCTCTCGCAGAGAAATTGGGAGCCTACCTCCACATAGTTGACGTGATTCATGATCCTTTCGCATATTCGGGGTGGAACCTTCCGATGCCGTCTCTCCATGGCGACTACGAAAGGCTTGTACGGGAGACGACGGACCGGCTTCGCGCGATCGTAAAGGAGCAAAAGATAAGGTCCTTTCCCGTGGAGTTGCTTATCGTGGAGGGAGATCCGGTAGAGCAGATCGTAAAGCTGGTCCAGGAAAAAGAGATTGATCTGCTGGTCATGCCCTCCCATAGAGAGGATAGAATAGAACACTTTCTTTTCGGAAAGGTGAACGAAAGGCTGATCAGGAGAATGCCTTGCTCGATCCTGCTTATGAAACAAGAACCTTTAATAGCCTGCTGAGCCGACGAGCTATCAGGGCAGAATGAAAAAACATGCCCCATGGATTGCACCGAGGTTCCACTATTTGGTTGACGAATACGGGAGAGTTGGTATCATTTCCACAGTTGGGTAGTGCCTTTGACGCCTTACCGGTCGGCATGGCACGACACGCGCATGAAGAAAGCCCTTCAGGAGTTGCTTCGGACCGTAAGCCTCCGCCTTCCTGAAGTCCCGTTCGAGGTGCTGTTCTGGGACGGTGATCGGGAAGCATTCGGGAACGGAAAACCTGTCTTTACCCTTACATTCACTACCCGGAAAGCGGCACGGGCGATCCTTGGCAGAGGGGCCACAGGATTCAGAGAGGAGTACGTGGCCGGGACCATAGACGTTAGCGGTGACCTCCGACAGCTTCTCCGTGCAGGAATGGATCCGCTGGTGCAGAACATGAAGGTCTCGTTTAAGACAAAGCTGCTGATTCTGCTCCAGCATCTGAGGTCGCTCAATACACCACGAAGGGCGCCGGTCAACATAGCATACCACTATGAACTGGGAGACGATTTCTTCAGGCATTACCTTGATAAAAGCCTGACATACTCCTGCGCCTATTTCAGGAACCGTGACGATACCCTGGAACGAGCCCAGGAGCAGAAGTACGAGCATATTTGCCGAAAACTCAACTTGCGGGAAGGGGAATCGCTTGTGGATATCGGATGCGGATGGGGCGGTATGCTCCTTTATGCAGCCCGTCACTATAAGGTAAGGTGCGTGGGTTGCACCCTCTCCCGGAACCAGGCTGAATACGCGCGGAAAAGAGCGGTACAGGAAGGGTTGGAAAAGACGATCACCGTTATTCGCAAAGATTACAGAAATGTCACAGGCAAGTTCGATAAGCTTGTTTCCATCGGCATGTTCGAGCATGTTGGAAAGGGCTACGCTCCGACGTTTATGAAAAAGATGAGAGATTTGTTACGGCCGGGCGGAGTCGGCCTCCTTCATACCGTCGGAAAGGAGCGGAATGCACCGGCCGATCCGTGGACAACGAAGTATATTTTCCCCGGAACACATATTCCGATTCTTGACCACGTCATACGGTTTATGGGAAAGAGCGGGCTCGTCCCGACCGATATCGAGAATCTCCGCCTTCACTATGCGTCAACCCTCGAGGAATGGGGAAGACGGTTCGAAGCCAATGCGTCGATCATCGAGAAGATGTTCGATGCGAGATTCGTACGCACGTGGCGGATGTATCTGAACGGGAGTGAGGCGGCCTTCCGGTATGGTAATTTAAGGCTCTATCAAATTGCCTTTACGAACGGGCTTAACAACGAACTGCCGATGACCAGGGACAGCCTCTATTTGAATTGAGCCTGCTTTCCAGGCGCTTCTCCTTGTCGGCACCCGCCCGCTTCAGCTCTCCTGATCGGGGACCATGCCCTCCGCGAATTCTCGTGCACTGAATGGGATCAGGTCATCCATTTTCTCTCCCACGCCGATATAGCGGATCGGAATGTTGAGAGAGTGGGCTATGGGCAGCACAAAACCGCCTTTCGCCGTCCCGTCGAGCTTTGTGATGACCATGCCGGTGAGGGAAAGGGCCTCGTGAAACTTCTCGGCCTGGGCTATAGCGTTCTGACCGTTGGTCGCGTCGACCACAAGCAGGGTTTCGTGGGGTGCGCCCTCAAGCTCTTTCCCCGCGACCCTCTTTATTTTCTTCATCTCTTCCATGAGATTGACTTTTGTGTGCAAACGTCCGGCTGAATCAAGTATGAGCACGTCGACGCCTCTTGCCTTTGCCGCCTTTACCGCATCATAAGCGACTGCGGCCGGGTCGGCGTTGTGCTGGTGTTTTATGGTCTCAACGCCCAGCCGTTCTCCCCATACCTCCAGTTGCTCGATCGCTGCAGCCCGGAAAGTGTCACACGCCCCGAGCAGCACTTTTTTGTTCTCGCCAAGGAAGATCCTGGCCAATTTCGCTATGGTGGTCGTCTTTCCGACCCCGTTCACCCCTAGGGTCAAGATCACAAAAGGCTTAATATCATCGATCCTGAGGGGTTGCTGTACCGGTGCGAGGAGCTTTTCGATTTCATCGACCATTGACTTCTTTAAGTCTTCCTCTGTCTTGATTCGCCCCATCTTCCATTTTTCTTTTAGCGCGTGAACGAGAATTTCGGCAACTTCAAGGCCTCCATCAGCCAGTATCACCGCTTCCTCGATGCCATCGAATGCCGCTTCGTCCAGGGTCTTCCCTTTCATCATCCATTCGAGCTGTGTCTGGATCTGGGCCCTGGTCTTGGTCAAGCCGCTTTTTAGCTTGTCAAATAATCCCATATCTCTACCTCAATATTTCCCGGTACGTTCTTTCATGCCCTGTGCTAATCGTTCATCCGGAGTCTTCGAGCGTGACGGGATTCCCCGTCACTGAAACATACTGTCACGATAAAGGCTGTAAGAGGACGGGCACGACAGAAAGGCGCAGCAAGGCGCTATCACGACTCCGGCGTATATGGTTTTCCGCAAATCTTGCATATCCCCTGCTCGTTGATGATGCCGATGCATGTACCGTCGCTGCAGAGAATCCGGGTCGAGAAATCCACCTCCCCGACGCTTTCTTCCCCGGAAGGCTCCGGATGTGCGTTTTGCTGATCCGCAGCCGTCTGTTCGAGGACAGAGCCGCATTCATAGCAGAAAGCGCCCATCCTGACGATGCTTTTACCGCATCCGCTGCAAGCCACGGTCTCCAGCTCTTGAGCGCACTTCTCGCACAACATAGGTCGTTCTCCTACTGTTTTTTAAATATCTTCGTGACTTTTCCGTTTTCGAACTCGACGTAAACGGTTCCGTGGTCGTTCGGAATCAGCTTCCATTTTGGTTCATAAATCCACAGAATATGCTCGTCCGGCGTCTTGCTGACAATGGTCGGCTCTCCCAGCTTTTTGAGCACGTCCTCCTGTCCGGCTGAGATAAGGCCGTTGTCGAACGGTGCCTGGCTTTGTTTCTGTTTCTGAGCCCCCTTTGAGCTTGAGCAACCGATCGGGCCGGCGAGACAGAAAACCAGGAGAAGAAGCATCACGAGACAGGTGATGTTCAGGGATCCCTGTGACGAAAAAACTTTGAAAAAGTTGCAGGGAGAAGGTTCTGTGTTATTGATGGGTAGCCCCTTTCCTCAGAATGCCTCTTACCCGGCAATCTGATTTCAAATATTATGCGGGAAAGTGAGTTATCGACATGATGTTCCGCCAGTTCGGCTAGCCTATCATGGATTCCTTCGGTTATCAACGGTTTATCCGCCTGTTTTTCTCGATGCCTTTTCGAGCCGCTCCATCATGGCCTTCCCGAGACCCCTTTCCGGCATCTTTTCGGCGTAGATGACCCCGGCCCTTTTTCTGTCCAGTTCTATGAGGCAGGAAAAGAAACGGGACGCCGCCTCTCTTAAATCGCCCTTCTCCGAAAGAATTTCGACATATTTCGACGGTACCGTATGGGCGGGTTTCTTGAAAGCGAGAAAGGCGGACTCACGGACCTCTATTGCGTCGGTGTTGTCGATTATCCTGAGCGGGGTGTGAGGTGCATAATGATAAGGCAGCTCACCCGGAGATTCACAGACGTCGCCTGGTTGTTTTTCGAGGACCTGCCGTCCCACGGCATCGGTGAGTTCTTCAATGCTTATCGAGCCGTGCCGATGAACACGCACCTCATCCCGGTAGATGGAAACGATGGTCGATTCTATCCCGTAGCTGCTGGGTCCTCCGTCAAGGATGAGCGGCAGGGTGTTGCCAAAAAGGCTTGCCACATGCCTGGCGCTCGTCGTGCTCATATAACCGAAGGGGTTGGCGCTCGGGGCCGCTATCGGTCTCGCGAGCGCGGCGATCAAGCTCAGGGCGACGGAATGGCCGGGCATCCTGATCCCGACAGTAGACAAACCTGCGGTAACAATATCGGGGATGATCTCTTTCTTTTCCAATATGATGGTCAGCGGGCCGGGCCAGAACCGGTCCATCAACAAACGGGCCTGAGCAGGAACACGGGATGCGAGCCGGTCGACCCATTCCTTTTCGGAAATGTGGACGATAAGCGGGTCGAAGTGGGGCCGTTTCTTCAACTCGAAAATCTTTGCCACGGCCACGGCATTGAACGCATCGGCTCCCAGCCCGTAGACCGTCTCCGTGGGAAAGACCACTACTTCTCCATCCCGGAGCAGGGAAGCTGCCCAGTCTATGGACCGGGGATCAAAGCCGTCAAGCATTTGCATTTTTTCGGTTTGTGTTAACATTTATGTTATCAGCTAATATATCAGGAACGACTAACGCCGTCAAAAAGGCCCGGAGCACACTCGGCGTTACGGAATGACCCAGGCGGTGCACGATCATCGTAAAGGCGTATAGATGACGACCTATCTCGTTGTGTGGGCAAGTGCCGCCTTTGCTTCGTGCCTGACGCTTCCTTCCGGCTTCGGCCTCGGCACGCTCCTTATGCCCGTATTCGCACTCTTCTTCCCTGTGGACCTCGCCATAGCGACGGCCTCCGTGGTCCATCTTTTTGACAACTTGTTCAAGTTCGTCCTCTTCGGAAAACATGCGGAGAAGATGATCCTCTGGCGCTTCGGCCTCCCTGCCATTATAGGAGCCTTTATCGGCGGCCGGGCGTTGTTTCTGCTTTCGGGCATGCCTTCGTTATTCTCGTATGCGGCCTTCGGTCAAACCTTCTACGTTCAGCCGGTGAAAGTCATCGTTGCTTTGCTGCTTGCCTCCTTTGCGCTTTTTGAATTGATCCCCCGGCTGCGGGATATCTCCTTCGGTGACCGGTTTCTTGCGATCGGCGGCGGCCTGAGCGGCTTTTTTGGCGGCCTTTCCGGTCACCAGGGAGCGCTGAGAAGTGCCTTCCTTGTGCGCGCCGGCCTTTCCAAGGAGGCCTTTATAGGAACGGGAACGGCCGTCGCCTGCCTCGTGGACCTCTCCCGGCTCTCGGTCTACAGCGCGTATTTTTCACAGGAGGGGGTTTTGGAGAACGGCTTGCTCCTCGTGGGCGCCATCCTGTCTGCTTTCCTTGGTGCCTTTGTCGCCGGACGGGTCGTCCGACAGGTCACCCTTAAATTCGTTCGCATTGCGGTCACCGTGATGCTTTTTGCGGTTGCCTTCGCTCTTGGAACCGGCCTCATCTGAAGCACCGGGTCCGGCTGCGAATCTCCTCCTTGAGGCATAACCTTTACCGTATATCTCTATGTTATCCGTATAAATCTGTTGCCCAATTCTGTAATGATGAGATAGAATAACACGACCACATCACAGAGGTAGGGACAGTGATCAGAAAGACATATTCTATCGGTCTTTGTCTTCTGCTTTTCCTGTTCTTCGTCGCGAGCGCACGTGCGGTCGTCACAAACGAAGAATGCATGGGCTGCCATGGAGAAAAGGACCTCACCACCCAGGGGCCGAAGGGAAAGACGGTTTCTCTCTTCACCGATCAGGCAGTTTTTGAAAAATCGGTTCACGGGGAACTTAAGTGTATTGACTGCCACGAGATAAAAGAGGTCCCCCATCCCGCAAAAGTGAAGGTCACCCCGTGCAGTTCCTGCCATGAGGATGCGTTCAAGCAGTACCGGACGAGTATCCATTTCGGCGACAAGAAGAAGGCCGCCTCAGTCTCCTGCGATGCCTGCCACGGCCATCATGACGTCCAGAGGGCGAAAACCTTGACCAGTTCGGCGTGCGGCAAATGCCATGAGACTGCCTACGGCGACTACAAAAGCGGTATACACGCGCACCGTAGTAAGGGAGGCGCAGAGGTGGCGAGTTGTATGAGCTGCCACGGCGGTCATGAAGTCTTCGGGAAGAGCGACCCGAGGTCGTCCGTGTACGCCCTTAATCTTCCACGCACCTGCTCCCGGTGTCATGCCGACCCGGAACTGATCAAGAAGTACAAGATCCCTGCCGAAAATGTCTACAATCTTTATATGGACAGTATCCACGGCCGCGCCATCGCCCGCTCGGGCCTTCTCGTATCGGCGGACTGCAGCAGTTGTCACGGGGCCCACGCGATAAAGCCCAGAAAAGACCCCACCTCCAAAATATACCCCACCAATATTTCAGCTACATGCGGTACGTGCCACGCCGGCGTGGAGAAGACTTTCGAACGAAGCATCCATGGACAGAAATTAAAGGGCGGGGACACCACCGCACCGAGCTGCGCGAGTTGCCATCCGCCTCATCAGATTCAACCGATCACCGCGCCTGCATGGGAGCTCGACGCCATCAAGGAATGCGGCAGTTGCCACCTGGCTCTTCTCGAGACTTACCGGCACACCTTCCACGGAAAGGTGACAAACCTCGGGTTCACGCGAGTCGCCAAATGCGCCGATTGTCATGGCTCGCACGATATTCTGCCCCAATCCGATCCCCGTTCGAGGATATCAAAGCAGAACCTGCTCGGAACCTGCAGGTCGTGCCATCCCAAGGCCAGCAAGAACTTCGCCGATTTTATCGTCCATGTCGATTACACGGATAAGAGCGAGAACCCCTTTCTCTACTATATCTGGCTGTTTATGACAATCCTTCTTATCGGGGTATTCGGCTTTTTCGGCATACATACAATACTCTGGTTGCCCCGGTCATGGATCGAGCGGATCAAGGCTCGAAAGAGGAGGAGAGGAAAATGACCGAAGAGCGGCAAGCCTATTTCTTCCGGCTGAACTATTTTCATCGTTTGATGCACGTGTTCGTGATGATCAGTTTTCTCGGGCTCGCCCTCACGGGGTTGCCATTAAAATACAGTGAGGCTGCCTGGGCGCGATACCTGGCGTATGCGGTGGGAGGGCTTGAGGCTGCGCGCTATTTTCACCGGGTTTTTGCGGTGATTACCTTCGGCTATTTCATCGCCCATCTTGTCTACCTGTTCCATTTCTTCACCTACAGGTTAACCGAGCCGATTCTTACATACGCGTTCGGCCCCAACTCGATGGTTCCCCGCCTGAAGGATTTCCGGGACCTCTACAATAATGTCAAATGGTTTCTCGGCCTCGGTCCAAAGCCGAGGTTCGATCGATGGACGTACTGGGAGAAATTTGACTACTGGGCCGTTTTCTGGGGAGTGGGCATCATAGGGATTTCGGGGCTATTTCTCTGGTTCCCGACGTTTTTTACCGGGTTTCTCCCGGGCTGGACCCTTAACATTGCAAGCATTGTTCACAGCGACGAGGCCCTTCTCGCAGTGGGGTTCATCTTCATCTTCCACTACATCCACACTCACCTGAGGGGAGAGAAATTCCCCCTCGACCCGGTGATCTTTACCGGCCGAATAACCGAGGAGGAATTCCGGGAAGAGCGCCCGGAGGAGTACAAAAGGCTGAAGCAGGGAGGCGGGCTTGAGGCGATCAAAGCGGATGCCCCTCCGCTCTGGCTGAGGAATCTCTCCCGCATAGTGGGGTTTACTGCTCTGGCTGTAGGGATATTTTTCATTATTCTTGTAATCGGCACGCTTATTTAGACCCGCGCGTCGCCCGGTTGACATTCTCCCCGTCGTCAAGTAGCTTTATTTAGTGTACGCGGCCCCCGCCGTTTGCCAGGAGAACGGACGAATGAAGAAAGAAGACAATACTACTCCGGAGGAGCGGTATCTCGTCCCTGCGGTTGAGCAGGCTTCACGGATACTTTTTTGTCTCGCGGGAGCAAGGAACTCCCGGATGGGCCTCATCGAAATATGCACCCAGGTAGGCATTCACAAAAGCAAGGCCTTTTCCATTCTTCGGACCCTTCAGAAATTCGGGCTTATCCAGAGGAGCAGCGAGGGAAAGGGCTATTCTCTGGGCCCCGGCCTGATAGGGCTTTCCCGGAGATTCCTGGATAACCTTGACGCCCCTTCCCTGGCCGAGCCGTTCCTGCAGGAACTGGCGAGAAAGACGGGGGCTACGGCTGCCCTCGGCCTGATTGCTGACAAGAATGTTTTTGTCGCGGCCAAGCACGAAGCCAACGCTGCTTATGCGCTTACCATGCGGGTGGGTCATCGTTTCCCTCTTACCTACGGGTGTCATGGCAAGGCTATCGCAGCATTCATGCCTGAAGACGAATTCAAATCGCTGCTCGAGGACAAGAAGCTTTATTTTCAGGGAAATCGCAAGGCACTCGACCGCGACAAACTGATGGCAGACATTGAGCGGTGCCGGCAGGAATGGTTTGCCGAGGACCTCGAGGAGACGGAGCCGGGGCTCAATGCTGTCGCGTCCCCGGTACTCGGTCCTCACGGACGCCCGATCGGCTACATCGTAGTGCTCGGCCTTTTGACATCCGAGGCGGCCCGGCAGTGCGGGCCCCTGGTAGCCGAGGCCGGAAAGGCGCTGTCGCGGCAGCTCGGTGCCAAGGTGGACGCCTGAAACGGCGATCCTCTGGGTCACACCGCCTCGTTTGGAGAACCGCTCCTACTTCAACCCCAACTTCTTCCTCAACTTATCGAAATCGAAGTCAGCGGCTGAATCAGGCGGCATCGATGTATGCCTTTGATCGAAGCCATCGATCAGCTGTCGGAGTTGTTGTTTCCCTTTCTCGGTCTTGGCCGCCTCTAACGGGGTCTTGCCGCCGAGGGCGGGAATCGCTTCCTTGATCCATTCTTTCAAATAGTAATCGGCAATCATTTTCCCAAGGACTTTCTGTACCTCCGGCTGGGCCATCAGCTTCTTGTGCGCCTCGTCCGCCTTTTGACGTTCTTCGTCCGAGAGAGGAAGAATGTCGTCGATATTACGGTACTCCGCCTTCTTGTACGAGACCGCTCCTTTCAACTCCTTTTCCAGCTTATCGATGATTATATCGGCACGGTTCTCTGAGTTTGTCTCGGCGACCAGGTACTTCCGTTTTATGGTGATAGTGCCGAGAGTGGTAGCAGTACCCAGAACAAGCTTGGATCCCTTCTTTTTCTTTTTGAGCCACACCCATGTTTTGTTTTCTTCATCATAGTCCACATCTTTCAAACCACTCAGGAGGTCTTCGAGGCCTGCCCTCTTATGTATGGTGAAGTAAAGCTTGCAGAAAATAATCGGGTCTCCGTCAGTGTTGTGCATTGCAGGAAGTCGGCTTTCATCCGCCCCCTGTGACAGGCCTTCCGTAATGTAGTAAGCCCATAAAGGAAAGGCGTCCTTTAAAGACTTACGAAAGAGAGCGTCCCCGGTAAGCCCCGTTTTTTCCCGTGTCTTCTCGATCAGTTTTATTGTTGCGGATTCAAACTCGTTTCTGGCATCAGCGTCCCAGACGTAAGGTGTCGTATACGCGTAGGCGTTAAGAGGTGTGCCGACGAGGCGAACATACCAGACATCGCCCTGGAAGACCTCTTCCTCCCCTCCCCCGATCCTGTTGATTGTCCATTGCCTGCCGGTACCCAGTTCTTCTGCATGGACGACATCACGTTCAATTCCCGTGATCTGATAGAATGCCGCATAGCTTTCCGCCATTTGGCGAATGAAAGTGGGGCCCGGCTCGTTGAGCTTGCGTATCTCGGGTAATTCCAGGAAACGTTCGGCAACGGTCTTTCCCGCCTTGCCGAAGGTAACGTCAAAGTGGAGCCAGGACAGAAAATGGCTGTCGAGAATGCCGCCGGGTTCCCCCGGTTGAAGATCCTTCTCGAATTCCGAAACAACCTTTTTCAGCTCTTTTCCATCCCTATCCAATTCCATTAGGCTTAGCGCATACATTGCGACAGGCTGGGTCAGGGTCATATATTCATCAAGAGGGGTGCCGGTAAGAAGGTCCTCGGGCAACCCAAATTCGGGTTCGCTTTTCAGGCCGCAGCACTTCTTGTATTTTTTGCCGCTTCCGCAGGGGCACGGCTCGTTTCTTCCTATCTTCATGCCTTCCCTCCCGACAACTTCGTCTTCGATTTGCCGGTGCTCACCCGGCATTATTGATTTGTAACAATTCATTTTAACCTCTGTTTCAATCATTAGCCAGAACTATCCGGCTGCCATGGGCGGGGCTAGTGAGATGCATCTTGATGCCACGAGGCCGACAGGTGCAGAGCCGTAACGACCGACCCATCAAACTCGACGCTTCTCTGATTCCAGGGAAAGAAATTCTCTGTGGAAAAAAGTGGACTACCGCTGTCTGCTGTGATAACGTCTAACCATACTGACAATTGTCGGGGGGTGACTTTATGAAAACAATTCTTACCCTGGCAGAGAACGCGCCTGCCGATAGGCCGTTTTTCATGGACGGCCCGGAAACGGGTCGTGTGGAAGAGGCAATTAAACCTTACATTGAAAAGGCTAGAAAATCATATCCGGAAGCAAAAAGACGATTCCTGACAGGGCTGCCCGCGAACCATATGTTCTTTGCAACTACCATACTGCAGGATGAAACAGGAAGGTCTGAACAAGTCTTTGTTGCTGTTGAAAGAATTGAAGGCGGAAATATAGTCGGAAGGATCCGGAGTAATATCTTTGCGGTAAAGAGCTACAAATACGGAGACAGATACGAATTCCCCGAGCCCCATCTCATTGACTGGCTTATCGCACGCCCGGACGGTACGGAAGAGGGGAACTTCGTGGGGAATTTCCTCGACGAATACCAGAAGACGAAAAACAACCCAGCCTACTATTACTCCTGACACCCGGAGCAGTGTCGGCTTGATCCTGACAAACTTTTAAGGCTGACCTTGCCACCACCCGGATGACCGAATATGATCGTCGCACCGCTTGTTGTCTTTTTAACCTCCCACTTCGTTCCCTTGGGCAACTTGACCTTATCTGTAAGCAGGTCGTCGGCGTGAAATTCTGCTATTTGGATCAGGACTCCGAAAGCATGGCGGGGGTGGATGAATATTTCCTTCCAGACGCCTCCCGGGTATTCGTAGTAACCGAAATAGGGAATGTTGTGCGCTTCGAGATGGTTCATGGCATTATGGATATCCGGGGTCTGCAGAGTGATGTGATGCACTCCCGCTTCTCTCGATTTCAGAAAACCGTTGAGAAAGCTTCCCTTGCCCGTCGGCGAGATGATTTCCAGACGGGACAAATCACCGAGAGAAAAGATCTGCCAGAAATACTCAGCTTCAGGGTCTGCGCCGTGCGCACCCGCCACAGCCCCCAGAACTTCCTGAAAGAAACGAGCCGCTTCTTTGTGGTCCCTCACCGCAATCGATACGTGGTCAATGCGCGAAATCATCATTTCTTCTCCTGTTTCCCGTCGTCAATTATAGAAGCACTGCAGGCAACGCCCTTATTCTTTTATGAAAAGGTCTTCTTATACAGGCTTTCGTAATGTTTTTTACCATAAATGTCGTAAGACACGATAGCTCCCGCAATACGATCAGGGTTTCGGGTAATCTCCTTGACCGGACGCTGGTTATACTCATAAAATGAAAACAAATGTGAATACGGTTAAAGAAATGTTGGACAAGGAAGCCCACGCCGGCTGACCTGTTCGCCCGTCGATTACCCGAAACCGGATTTCCATCAGCCTTAACCATTTGGTGTGCCGGAATTTGAATGAAGTGCAAAAAAAAACGCTGGAGACAATATTATGACGAATCCTGATTTACGCCGGAACCTGCCTTACGATACGCGTCCTGTGGAACTCTTCATATCGCCCTCTCAATATATCCAGGGACGGGCAGCGATAAACAGCCTTGGGGAATACCTGCGCCCATGCGTATCGGGCGGAGCAGGAGTCGTTATTACCCCCGGAAGACAGCGTGCTTTTGGGGATAGGGTGCATCTGAGCCTGGAGAGTGCCGGATTGCGGGTAAGAAAAACGATCTTCCGGGGGGAATCGAGCCTCCGGGAGGTTGAGAGGATTACGGCCTTTTTCAAAGGCCAGGACACACCGATAAACGTGCTCATCGGAATTGGAGGAGGTAAATGTCTTGATGCGACAAGGATGGCTGCCTCCCGGCTCAATGTGCCTGCGGTAACCGTTCCCACGACAGCTTCGACCGATGCGCCGACCGCGGGGCATTCGGTGATTTATGACGATAACGGTGTTTTTGCGGCACTTGAATTCAGTGCCCGAAACCCGCTTCTTGTCCTGGCTGATCTTGATATCATGGCAGACGCCCCTCCGCGCTATCTTATTGCAGGGATGGGAGACGCCTTTTCCACCTTTTATGAGGCGCGATGCTGCATGGAAAATCCAAAGGCATGCACCGCAAGAGGCGCCAGGCCCACTATGGCGGCTCTTGCTATTGCCCGGCAATGCCGTGATACACTCCTGGACAACGGAACGGCAGCACTCGACGAAATCAAGGACGGTCGGGCAGGGGAGGCTTTCGGCCGTATTGTTGAGGCGAATATTCTCATGAGTGGGCTCGGATTCGAGAGCGGCGGACTTGCGGGTGCCCATGGCGTTGCCCAGGGATTGACCGCCTGCGACGACCTGCACAGGAACTGCCTTCATGGAGAGCTGGTGGCAATCGGGGTGATGGCGCAGCTCGTTATGGAAAAACGAATGGACGAAGCGGAACAGGCAGCCATGTTCTTCAAGAGCGTCGGATTACCGCTGCATCTTGGTAATATTGGTTTCGACATCTTACGACGGGAGGTCGACTTGGATGTTATCGTTCAGCACAGTCTCAACGTGTTTTTCATTCATTATGAGCCTTTTGAAGTAACGCAACCGCTTCTGAAGAAAGCCATCATCGAGGCGAGCGAGTACGGCAGGGCAGCAGAAGACGAATAGCATGGGCAATGAATCGTGATCAGCATGGAGACATTGTTACTTTTTTGCGCTACAAGCCTGGCCCTTGTCATCACCCCGGGACCAAACCAGATCTATATCATTACCCGAAGCACGAGCCAGGGAAGGAGGGCGGGGTTTATATCGGTATTAGGCGTGGGTAGTGGAACGCTTGTTCACATTGTTGCGGCTTCGCTCGGCCTCTCGGCATTGCTGATTTCGTCGGCCCTCGCCTTCAGTATTGTCAAATACTCCGGTGCTGTGTATCTGATCTACCTTGGAATCCGGACTTGCCTGAGCAGGTCTGACGATCCTCAAACTACGACTCCGGCGGCACTTTGCAACGGATGGCAGGTTTTCCTCCAGGGAATGCTTACGAATGTGCTGAACCCTAAACTGGCTTTGTTTTTTCTCGCTTTCCTTCCTCAGTTCATTGACAGATCGCTCGGTCATGTGGCCGAACAAATGCTGATGCTGGGACTCATTCTCATTGCAATAGGCTTCGGTATAGACTTGATTGTGGTATTTCTTGCCTCGTCCGTTGGTGATTGGCTACGGCAAAAAACAAAACTTCGACGGACGCAAAAGTGGATCGCAGGCGGTGTGTACATTTCGCTAGGTGTCGGCACTGCGTTAACGGGTGCTGCCAAAAAGTAAACAAGAGTTATACTACACGTGCCGATTTCACCGGGATCGTCTTGGTTCGACGTTCGTTACGTCGATCCCGAGGGATCTCAAACCGGTCCTTCCTGATTCCCTTGCGAAGTCAGACTGAAAATATTCCCTGCAATCCGGTTACGCTGCACGAGAATAGGGGTGTGATAATCCTTATCGCAGGACATTCGGCCCGGCGTCAGATGTCCCGTTCCAGGTTGATGGTTTTTGAAGGACTAAACCGGTTCGCACTGAAAAAACGTATCAGGTTGTGATCACTCCAGTCGACCAGGGTATTAATTTTCCGAATGCCGAGCGCTTTCAAATGACTTATGAATTCATTGATCAACTGCTCGCCGATACCCTTGTGCTGGTAAGCGGGATCAACGCCGATGGTGTCCAATGTTGCCTTGTCCTGTGAGATACCGTACTCTCCTATATAGAGTTCTCCCATTACAAATCCGACGACCGTTCCATCGTCGTCCTCTGCAACGAGAGACGTCGGCACGTAGTCCTTGGACTGAACAAGCTTTTCAAACCTCAGTCGATAGTACTCCGGTCGGGAAGTTTTGAGCACTCTCTTGTCGATGCGGACCACAGCGTCAAAATCATCAGCCTTCATGAGTCTTACTTTAACGGTGCTCTCTTTCATCGGGCTCCTCCTCAGTTTTTGGCTCATACTCCGGGATCCAATAAGGAAAGCTGCGTGCCTCTACATTTGATGCTGCCAACCGGACAGTTGTTTGTCAAGCAAAAAGCCCACCCAACAGCGGAGGGCTGAGAGCGAGAGTGTCGGGGATTGAGGGTCGTTGACAACGCTTCGGCAATGCATAACGTTTTCTTTGTAGCCATGAGAAAGATCCTTGTCGCCATCGACGGTTCCGAATGTGCCTTCCGCGCGGTCGCTTATTGCGGCGATCAGTTCAGCGGCCTGGAGGATTTATCTCTCACCCTTTTTCACGTGCTGCCGGGCCTTCCGCCCCGGTTCTGGGACGAGGGGCACCTTCTCGACGAACAGGAAAAGAGGGCGAAAGAAGCGTTGATGAACCAATGGATCGATAGTCAAAAGAAGCAGATCGCCCCCATGTTCGGTTCGGCGATTGACATCCTGAAGACTAAGGGCATCGGGCCCGAGCAGGTGGAGACAAAGGCGATCTACGATTCAACGGATGTGGCAGGAACTATTCTTGAAGAGGCCAGGGACGGGGGATACCTGACCCTCGTGCTCGGGAGGGCAGGTTTTTCCCAGGTCGGTGAATTCATTTCCGGAAGCATCGCAACAAAGATTATCAACAGGGGCGCTGGTCTGGCTATTTGTGTTGTCGAATAGCTGTCTTGTCGCTATTATTACCATCCGGCCGGCTCAGGACCGGTTGCTTCTCTCCGCAGCTTTGACAGGAAGCCGAAATGCGTTCTCTCTTCGTCTATGATCAGGTTTATTGTCTCCTTGTGCGTGGCACCCATAAATCTTTCGATCTCCTGGTAGTAGAGGATTGAGTCCAACTCCCGCTGGATGGCGAAATCGAGCGCGCCCAAAACGCTGTTCGCTTTTGCCAGCTCCGCGATTTTCGGATGGTCCTTGAATATTGCTTTGCCATCGATGAAGTCTCGCAAGTATGCGATATATTCTCCTTCATATGTTTCGGGCGGCCGGTACTCGCCAAGGCCCGACAACAGCCTTTCAAAGGTTTTTTTGTGCGCTACCTCGTCTTTCGCGAGCCGTTCGAACAATTCTTTTACAGGTTGGCTGGTGACAACCTCCGCGGCCTCACGATAGAACCGCTCCCCGTTCTCTTCGATCCGTATGGCAAAATTAACGACGTCGTGTACAGTCATTGTGCAGTCCTCCTCCCTTCAGATTAATTGTCGTCTCGTGCAAACCGCATAACAGCCGAAACTTGTTGCTAAGGGCATTATAGTTCTTCCTGAAAAGACATGCACGGGCAAAGGAAAACGAAGTACCGCCCGCGTTGGTGCAGCCTTTGGTGTATATGAGGTATGAGGAAGGTTTTTCGCTGAATAATTTGGTATACCAACGTCAGAGGCTGACGGGCGAACGAGCGACCTTTCCCGGCCGGATAAGAAACAACTGAGGGGGCGCAATATGGCACACTTTCAACCGGGATGAGTAGACTGAGGAGATGATTACACCCCGCCACCAGTTAGTTGGCGTAAACTGAAGTTTCTTGATGACACGGAGTTCAGCCTCTTTGGTCTTGACGAGATATTGGCCGAGCTTTATACGGAAGGCAGGAAAGCGAACGACGAGACTGCCGAAGAGATAATCATAAGGCTGGAAACCATGAAAAACTACATTCCCTCTTCGGACCGTGCCCGGAGAGAGTACCGGTACGTCCTCCTGAGAGAGTACAGGAAATACGTCAAAGATAAAGCCGACGAACGTACGGGTTAGCGTGCACCCCGGGCCTTGAGCAGCACTTTGGCTCTTAAGAAGGAGGATGAGGGAACTGCTCCCTCCCGCTTGAAACCGTACCCGCTTATCGCTAGAACCTGCGTTCCAGCGTTCCAGGCTCAAAAAGCTATACCCGTTTCTCTATCGAAGAAAGCAATGTTTGAATCGCTCCTCGAGAGGTGAAGGCCCGCGTAGGCAGCGTAAGGTTTCCAGCCGAAAATGCCGAAGGGAATCAGTGAGATGGCTCCAAACGTTGTTATGGCCGGATCGTAAGAAGAAAACGGCCACGATTATTGCATAGGCAATTGATCGAGTCTTTCGATCTGCTCGGGGGTGAGGAGGCGTCTGGCGTCGATTACTGCGCGGCCGAGCAGGTCTGACAGTCTTTGCCAGAGAGAGCTGATCTCCCGCTGCCTCTGAAGCAGCGTTTTCTCGTCGGCCTTCGGGTCTGATAAGAGTTGACGCAACTCGGTCCGCTTACGGAGGAGTTCGTAGCGCAGCTCTCGCGTCTCGCGATAAAATCGGTCCCGCAAGTCGCTTATCCCGCTCGCCTGGGTCGAAGTGAGGTTCAGCCGGCGGCTGAGAACGGTGATGCTGCTGTCAATAGCATTGGGCATTCCCTGAGGGGACAAAAGCCAGTGAGGTGATATGATCATCCCGGCGTCAAGCGGGCAGGCATCAAATGCCGGATAAGGCAGATATCCACGTTGCGGTACCGGCACGTTGGCTGGGGCGGACGAGGACGGCGGCGCCACGACGTGGGGAGGGACCGGCGCAGGCGGCTGGGTTCCCGTAATGATCCCGGCTGCCGAAGGGTTACCGGGTGGCCCCTGGGTGAACTGAGCCATTGCGTGCTGCGGGCCTGTCGACAAAATCACCAAAAGCGCTGCCAGCCCCAGGATTGCGTGTCTTACTTTCATATCAGTCCCCCTGTATCGATCTCCGGTTTATCAAACAACTGCATTTCTTTGTCGCAGATGAACGCTGATGGCCGCTGATAAAGGCGGATGGATTATCTTTTGACCGGCTATGGATAGAGCGCGCCATATCCGGTCAAGGCCATCACCTCTGGTGACGTACTCGCAGCATCCGTGAAGCGGTTGAATGTGGCCGGCATTGCCCGTTCTATCGCAATGGTGGACACAAAAGCTTCTCATCCGTGTCCCATCCGTCTCTATCCGCGTTCATCTGCGTCAAAAGTGCTCTTTTTCATGCTCTATTCTCTCCCTCCCCCTTCAAAGAGAGATAAGACCTCGTATTTGCATATGCAACGTTCAACGGGATTTGCCTGACCCTTCGTAATCGCACTGCCGTTGCCGATCATTTTCGCGAGAACTACGTTGTGAGAAAGGGTAGCGTATGCCGGTTCACAACACCGATATTGCCGAGATTTTCAACGAACTTGCGGACATGCTCGAAATAGAGGGGGCAAACCAGTTCAGGGTCCGGGCTTACAGGAATGCGGCCAGGGTGGTGGGCGACCTTCCTCACTCTGTTTCGGCAATGGTAGAGCGTGGCGAAAACCTCACGCAGTTGCCGGGGGTCGGCAAAGATCTGGCGGGGAAGATAGAAGAGATAGTTCACACCGGGACGCTTGAGCAGTTGAAGCAGGAGGAAAGCCGTCTTCCCCCTGGGCTCCGGCAGCTCATGAAAGTCGCGGGCCTGGGACCGAAGAGGGTTTACGTGCTCCACCGGCAGCTCGGCATTACTACTCTGTCCGACTTGCGCAAAGCCGCCCTTGACGGCCGGATAAGCACGTTGCGCGGCTTCGGCAAGAAGACCGAACAGATGATCATTGACGAACTCGCAGAGCATAAAGGAGGCCCAAAGCGGGCAAAGCTTCCTGTAGCGGAAGAATTTGCGAATTCCCTCACTGCTTACCTCAAGAAAGTCGAAGGGGTGGGACGGGTGGAGGTGGCAGGAAGTTACCGGCGCAAAAAAGAAACGGTAGGTGATCTCGATGTGCTGGTCACCTGTGCGGCAGGGTGCCCGGTCATGGACCGCTTCGTCGAATATGAAGATGTGGCCAAAGTGATCTCGAAGGGCGAGACCAAGTCGAGCGTGGTCTTTCGCTCCGGTCTTCAGGTAGATGTCCGGGTGGTTCCCGAAGAAAGTTACGGGGCTGCCCTTCACTACTTTACCGGTTCCAAGGCGCACAACATCGCGGTCCGGCTGATGGGTGTCAAAAAGGGGCTGAAGATCAACGAATACGGGGTATTTAGTGACGGTGAGGCGATTGCGGGCAGAACGGAGAGCGATGTCTACGCCAGCGTGGGACTCCCCTATATCGAGCCCGAGCTGAGGGAAAACTTGGGAGAGATAGAGGCTGCCGGGAAGGGAGCGCTTCCAAGGCTGATTACATTGCAGCAGATCAGGGGGGACCTCCATATTCACACGAAGGAGACGGACGGCAGGCACACGATGCTCGAAATGGCGGAGGCTGCCCGGAACCTGGGATACGAGTATATTGCCATTACCGATCATTCGAAGAGGATCGCCATGGCGCACGGGTTCGACGAAGAGCGGCTCATGCGGCGAAACGAGGAGATTGACAGGCTGAACGAGCAACTGAAGGGCATTGTGTTGCTTAAGTCGATCGAGGTCGATATCCTCGAAGACGGTTCTCTCGATCTTGCCGACTGGGCGCTGAAAGAGCTCGACCTGACGGTGTGCTCCATCCATTCGAAGTTCAATCTGAGCCGGGAGAAACAGACGGAGAGACTTATCCGGGCCATGGACAATCCCTGCTTCTCTATCCTCGGCCATCCCTCCGGCCGCCTGATAGACGAGCGAAATCCTTACGACGTCGACATGGAGCGGCTGATCGATGCAGCGCGCCGGCGGGGGTGCGTCCTGGAACTGAACGCCCATCCCGACCGGCTCGATCTCGCAGATGTCAACTGCAAGATGGCGAAGGATGCGGGCGTCAAGGTTGTCATTTCCACGGATGCCCACAGCAAGACGGATCTCACGTTCATGCGGTTCGGTGTAGCCCAGGCCAGACGGGGCTGGCTCGAGGCGTCGGATGTGCTCAATACGCGTTCGCTGCCGCAATTGAAGAAAGCGCTCAGAAGGGGATAGGCAGAGTTCTCAAGGGCAGCTTCTCCTTGATCGATCCTCGGCTTCCGCCCGATGAATATAAAAGACCGTTTCTCCTGCCGGTTCGGCTGTCATAAAAAACGCAGAGTCTTTTATGAAAACAGATAGAAGCTCCCTCCTTATTCTCTCTCCTTGTAGAAGAGGGTAGGGCGAGAGGGGGATTAGAGCGCTCCAAAGACATCTATCAAGGGGGCTCGCGTCGCCCCCTCTACGCGACCGCCTGGCGGTGCCCGGCCCGCAGAGCCTCCCCCTTGTAGATTCCCACTCGACGCGAGACCGGCAGAGGACCCCTCGACCCGCAAGCGGGTGCCCCGAGGCCGGGGGTGAATGCTGAATGGTTGGCTCATGGCCGTTCAAGGGCATCACCCGTGGAGACACCACGGGTACCCGGCGTGAGCCCGTGGAAATCTATAGGATCGTGCTAAAAGTTCGGAGCTTTAGGCAAGTGTTTCCCTAGATTGGTCGGTATAATAGGTACATTGCCT
>MVRP01000026.1 GCA_002067405.1 Syntrophorhabdaceae bacterium PtaU1.Bin034
CTCCTATATCTCTCTCATCGGACCCCAATCCGGCAAGATAGACCGAAAGGGTGGGTATAAGAGCGAAGCAGGCAACGAGAAAAGTGAACAATGCAAAAAACCCCAGAACGAAATCAGGGGTAAGTATGGTTCGCATCGATTGTCGGGAAATGCTTTCTTGATCATGCATGGCGGCTTAGTATTTTTACCTCAGTGCCTCTTAATTCAACCAATTGATCGGCAGACTCGTCATGAGAAATGGGAGAACGATCTTCAGTCTCCGTCGCCACTCCTTGTAGTCGGGTATAAGCCGCTCTACCCAGTCAATAACGTAAAGAGTCTTACCCGCTTGCTTACTGTCATCCTTCCATTCCGGGATTATAATTTAAAATACTCGTTGTTGTTCCTGCAATGGCTGGAGGATCGCTGGCGCAGCCGCAACAGCCCTAAGTGGAACCAGAGATGCTCATCGAAGGAGGGAAAAGCGATGGAAAACCGATGGTCTTACAAGGAGTACCAAATTGATACTGGATTGAAGCCGGGAAGCAGCCATTTTCAGTATTTCTATGTCGTGTCCAAGGACGGGCAAAAGAAATCGAACTACTGTATCTGGATAGAGGACGAGGCTCTCTCACGCTTTGGATCATCGAGAAATTTTGATTCTATTATCTCGTCTCAAAGAGCGACCTGGGACAAGTGGGTCAAAGGAAAGATAGATGGGGGCGACTTCCGGAACAAGGTGCTGAAGTTCGAAAAGGACGGAGAGAAGGAAATCGATTTGTCGGAGATGTCGGCCCATCTCTCAATGGAGTAGGGACAGTACAGCCCGTGGCAACAGTTGAAAGCTGCTGCCCCTGCTACTCCGAAAATAAAAGCGGCAATGAAGCACTATTATCACCGGCAAAGGGGGAAACCATGGGAGAGCTTAAGAGAGGATTCGTTCTGACCGCGGCCATGTGGATGCTTATCGGTCTTCTTGCCCTGCCTTCGTATGGGCAGGTAAAGAGCGGGAACCCCTCTCCGGGCCGGAAAGCCGGCAACGAATGGGAGTTTACCGTGGCCCCCTATGCCTGGCTGGCCGGCATATCCGGCGACACCACAGTAAAAGACCGCACGGTGCACACGTCGGTCAAATTCAGGGACCTCCTGAAGGACCTCGATTTTGGAGCTCAAGCACAGATCGAGGCCCGGAAAGGAAAATGGGGCATGTTCCTCCAGCCGAACTACCTGAAGATTACCCCTACGGCCGGTGTGAGCAGGCCGGCAAACATGGATATCCTGCAGGGTGGACCAGCCGTCCGTGAAGCGGACGTCCGCCTCGATTCTCGGACACTGATACTGGAATTCGGCGGGTTCTACCGGGTCGCCGATGTATCTCTCGGCCCCAACAGGCAATGTCCTGTCTCATTCGACGTATTGGCGGGCGGGCGGTACTGGTACGTGCAGAACCACATTTCACTGAATCTTCCACAGGGAGGTGTTTCCTTCAGTGATACGTCCTACGGTAACATCATTGATCCGATAATCGGCTTGCGCATGGCGTCCCATCTCACCCCGAAATTTTTTGTCACCTTACGGGGAGATGCGGGAGGCTTCGGTGTCTCCAGCAATTCGTCACACATCAGTTGGAACGGGGTTGGTACCGTCGGCTACGATATCTCGCCGTGTGCGAGCATAGTTGCCGGCTACCGGTACCTGTACATAAACTACAGCCCCAGCGGGGGTGCAGGTCTCAAAGCCAGCATGCAAGGCCCTTTGATAGGTTTCTCGCGAAAATTCTAAAGTGGCGGCGATGGATACTCGCTGTTAAGCTCTCCGGCTCTATGCATACCTCTTTCCTGGACCTTGGCTGAAAGAAAAGTCAGCTTCCCGCCGCTGAGAAAAAAGACTACCCGCACAAATCTCCGCCCGACCGGCTCTACCGGAACCCTTAAGTCCCGTGTCGGCATCCATGTAAGATTTCCGTTGCTTGAGCGTTTCCTGTCTGCCCAGCCTTTCTTTGCACATTCATCGATGGAAAAGTAACGATTTGATGGCACGGAATTCCAGGCAAGGTCTTTTCATTGAGAAGCAGAGACATTAATTTGGTATTGGAAAAGGGAGGACCGGTCGCGCATGAGACCATAGGGGTTTCGATCGAAGCGACGGCATGATTTCTCTTCGAGTATTGGGGGGATGGGGGGATGACGGGTAGCGGGTAGAAACGGAAAACCGGACCGAGAAAAGAATGCTCCGCGAGATGGCCGTACACGCGGCAGTCGCAGGCAACGGCGGTAGCGTGGATAGAATAGACGCCAATGCGAGGGCTGCCCATACTATAATAATAACCAAACGAAGTTTCAAAATGAGGAAGATTATTCCATCGAGAAGCTCGACGGCTATCGCAGGCCGCCCTGTACTATAAGCCATGCTGCGAGGGAGGAAACCTGGTGTACGCCGTAGTACCGGCGCCCCGAGATACCAGGGGACGGGTAGCCGCTGAGGCGATCCTTCACGCCGTCGACCACCTCAAGGCTACTACGGACAACGATGACCACAACGATGACCACACATGACGCAATCGGCGCGACCAATAGGATCAGGGATGTCATCGAGAGCAGCGCTCTCGGTATCGAAACCCTGGCGGTGGCGATCATCCTGGTCGCTATTGTCCACGGGACCGTTCGCTACCTGATCCGGAGAAAAAGGGTCTCACCCGCCGAGGCCTACTCGTCGTATAAGGTTCAGCTCGGCAAAGGACTCCTTCTGGGGTTGGAACTCCTCGTGGCGGCCGATATAGTTCGGACGGTGGCGCTCAACCCGACCTCGACCAATGTCGCCATACTCGGTCTTCTCGTGCTCATCCGGACCTTTCTCAGCTGGTCTCTCGTCGTGGAGATTGAGGGTCGCTGGCCCTGGCAGAGGAAGGAAGGGACCGGTCGTGGACAATGACCGTTGCCTGGCCTGAGAAACAGCTGCCGGGTGGCAGGTAGAGATAAAGGCGGGCGCGACTCGTACGGCAAAAGGAGATAACGATCATGGAAGAGTGGCTCTCCCGGATAGCTGAAAATCTCGTCGACCGTGTCAGCGGTCCCATGAAGTTCCGGTTGCTGCTCCAGCCCCTGATGGCCGTCATCTTCGCGGTGCGCTCCGGACTGAAGGACGCCAGGGAAGGCCGGCCGCCTTACTTCTGGGCCCTCTTTAGTGACCCTCAGCATAGGAGGGAGATGGTGCAAGACGGGTGGAAGTCCGTGGGCCGCGTCTTCATCCTTGGCATCGTCATGGACGCCATCTACCAGATCATCGTGCTCCGCTGGTTTTATCCGCTGGAGGCGCTCGTCGTGGCCGTCGTCCTCGCCATCGTCCCCTATATCCTGGTCCGCGGGCCGGTAAACCGGATCGCCCGGCGGAAGTGAGAGGAAAACTCTGATAAACCGGACGACATTCTGATGGCCACCTGACCCAGCTCAGCCTTGACGTGCATATCCGAGGTGCTTACTTATTTATTATTATTTACGTTTGCAAAAGGAGGCATTCCATGAAGAGGGCATCAGGACAAACCAAATTCTATGTAATGATACTGCTATTGCTTCCCCTCGCCCTTTTGATCTTCTGCCCGGGCTCATCGTCAGGAGCGACGGCCAAGGAAATCGACACCAGCGCCGATGTAGCCATTCAGCAATTCGAGCAGGAGGTTGGAGGCGGACGGGAATTGATCGACCGGGCGGCCGGAGTGCTGATCTTCCCCCGGGTGACGAAGGCGGGGCTCGGAATAGGCGGTGAGTATGGCGAGGGTGCTTTGAGAGTGGCCGGCAAGACAGTCGACTACTACAGTATCGGAGCGGCTTCTTTCGGTTTTCAAGCGGGTGCCCAAAGACGAAGCGTCCTGATAGCTTTTATGGATTCCTCGGCCCTTGAACGATTTCGACAGGGATCAGGGTTCAAGGTCGGTGGCGACATGTCCGTAGCCGTGCTGAAGATGGGGGCAAGCGGCAGAATTGATACGTCAACGATAAACCAGCCCGTCGTCGGGATTGTTTTCGGGGAAAAAGGGTTGATGTACAACCTGACCTTGGAAGGTTCAAAGATAACGAAACTTCAAAAATAACACCCCGTGATGATGATCAGGAATATCGGCAGCCGGTAATGACCGTAGCTTCGGAAGGCTGATCCGACTGAATGGCAAGCTGTGTCAATCGCCCGTCACGCCGCATAACATCGCATCACCACATATGGTTTCTGTACGCATCCCTCTCGACAATTAAAAAAGAGTTCCACGGGCCGGGCACCGCCAGGCGGTCGCGTGGAGGGGGCGACGCGAGCCCCATTGATAGGACTAAAAGGGACCACCATGAAGCACATCACCCTGAAAATACTGTCCTTTGCCATCATCCTAACGGCGTCTTTCGCCAATATCGCGCGAGCGGCCGACGCGCTTCCATCGTGGAATGACACCACATCCAAAAGGGCCGTTGTCACGTTTGTCGAAAAGGTCACGACAGCAGGGAGCCCTGACTTCGTGCCTCCCGATGAACGGATTGCGGTCTTCGACAACGACGGCACCCTCTGGGCCGAGCAGCCGGTCTACTTCCAGTTTGCCTTCGCCCTGGACCGGGTGAAGGCTCTTGCGCCCCGACATCCGGAGTGGAAGGAGAAAGAACCCTTCGCTTCCCTCCTCAAGGGCGACCTCAAGGGCGTGCTGGCCCAGGGAGAGAAAGGGCTGGCCGAGATCCTCGCAGTAACCCACGCCGGGATGACAACGGAGGAGTTCGACGCGATCGTCAAGGACTGGCTGGCCACGGCGCGCCATCCGAGGTTCCGGCGTCCCTATACCGACCTGGCCTACCAGCCCATGCTCGAACTGCTCGCTTACCTGCGGGCAAACGGCTTCAAAACCTTTATCGTCTCCGGCGGCGGCGTGGAGTTCATGCGGGCCTTCGCCGAAAAGGTCTACGGCATCCCACCCGAGCAGGTGGTGGGCAGCTCGGGGAAACAGAGGTTCGAGTTGCGAGACGGCACGCCCGTGCTGCTGAAATTGCCATCCGTAGACTTCGTCGACGACAAAGACGGCAAACCGGTAGGGATCCAGAGATTCATCGGCAGGCGCCCTATTTTCGCGTTCGGCAACTCCGACGGCGACCTGCAGATGCTGCAATGGACCGCAGCGGGCAGCGGGATGCGGTTCATGGGCCTCGTCCATCACACCGACGCGGAACGCGAGTGGGCGTACGACAGGGAATCCCATATCGGCACGCTGGATAAGGCCCTCGATGAGGCACAAGCCCGGGGCTGGACCGTGGTGGACATGGAGGCGGGCTGGAACAGGATTTTCCCTTGGCCTTAAGCAAACCCAGGACAAGACTTAACACAAAAAAGAGAGGAATCATGGCTAACAAAGCAAAGGCTAAAAAGACAATCCCGAACCTTCCCTACACCGCGCGTGCTTTCAACCCCGCGCACGCCGACCTGGCGCGCTCGGGCGGCGTCCCCGCGAGGCTTGCCAACGAAGCCTATGTCGAGGCCCTCGCCCGCATCATTTACTACTGGGCCTATGCCGCGGTCGATCAGCGGGGCCGCCACGGAATGTGGGAGATGGCGAAGGACGGGCCGGGTCTGATGTTCGGGATCCTCCCGGGCTCTCCCAAAAACATGACCGGCGGCATCAACGACTATCTCCCGGCTTCGCAGCGTTTTGTCGTGACGCCGAACAACGACACCTTCTACGGCCCCGGCTTCGCCGATCTCGCGGACGAGCCCGCGGTTATCCAGACCCCTACCAATGCACCGGCAGGTCATTACTGGACCATCCAGATCGTTGACGCCTTCAGCAACGTCATCCATCAGATCGGTTCCGCGTCACGAAGGCCGGGCGGAAAATTCCTGCTGGTGGGCCCGGAGTGGGAAGGCGAAAAGCCGGAAGGCTTCATCGACATCCTGAGAGTGCCCACGAACTATGCGGGGGTCTTCGGCCGCAGCTTTGCGGCCCGTACCCCGGAGGCGAAGGCGAGGGCAATCGCCGTCCTCAACGAGACCGGTATGTATCCGCTGAGCCAAAACCGATCCGGCCAGCGCAACTTCGACGTCGATTCCGTGGCGAAGAACAAGATCTATCCGCCGGGGGTGACTGCCGAGATGCTCGCGGCCGACCCCGATATGGCGCGGCCCGAATGGGTCGTGCCCACAAGGTTCTGGGAAGATCTGAAAGGCGTGCTGGACGACAACCCGACGGTCGGCGAAGGGGACGGGTCCATGGCGGACCAGGCGCGGGCACTCGTTGCGCTCTACGGCTCCGGCCCGACATGGAAGGCCCTGCTCGACCGCGTGGCCCTTGCCGCCGATACCGCCCTCCATGAAAGCGGCCTCTATCACCAGGTCGGCGTCGAGTGCGGCAACGGCTGGCAGAGGCAGGAAAACGGCGGTGTATGGGGGACCGACTGGTTCGGTCGGGCCCTCGCTGCCAAGGTTTACATCTACGTCAACGACTACCGCGAGGCCATGTACATGATCCGCGGCACCGACTCGGACGGCAACCTGCTCCACGGCACACGCCGTTACACGATAACCTTCCCAAAGGACGGACTGCCCCCGGTCGACCGGTCCCGCGGCGGCTTCTGGTCGCTCACCATGTACGACCGGGAGTATTTCATGCTCCCGAGACCGCCGAACGGCCGCACCAACGTCGGTACTGTCTCCCTTGACGCCGACGAGCTGAAGTTCGCGGGGGACGGCTCCCTGACCATTCACATGGACGCCGAACCTCCTGCCGATGCTGTTGGGCGTGCAAACTGGCTCCCGTCGCCGGCGGACCAGTTCGCGCTGATCGTCCGTGCATACGTACCGACAGAGGCGCTTCTGGAAGGGAGCTACACGCTTCCGAACGTGGAGCGGCAATAACGACCAAAGGAGCACGGTTATGAAGAACGAACGCACGATGCGGATCCCGAAGACATCGTGAAGGGGAAGTGATAAATCGCTTGTCGGCAGGTCTTATCCACACTATCTGCGGCAAAAGGCAATTCTTTTGACATTACCGAACAAAAAAGGAGGACACATCATGGCAGACACAAAACCGAACATCCTGGTAATCTGGGGTGACGACATCGGCATCTCTAACCTGAGCTGTTACAGCCACGGGCTGATGGGCTACCGCACACCCAACATCGACCGCCTGGCGAAGGAGGGGATGATGTTCACCGACTCCTACGGCGAGCAGTCGTGCACGGCGGGGCGGTCGTCCTTCATTACCGGCCAGAGCGTCTACCGCACGGGCCTGTCGAAGGTCGGCATTCCTGCCGCGCCGGTCGGCCTGCAGCCCGAGACGGTGACGATCGCGGACCTTCTCAAGAACCACGGTTACGCGACCGGTCAGTTCGGCAAGAACCATCTCGGCGATCTCAACAAATACCTGCCCACCGTGCACGGGTTCGACGAGTTCTTCGGCAACCTCTATCACCTCAACGCCGAGGAAGAGCCGGAGATGTACGACTACCCGCCGGAAAAGGACTTTCCGAACTTCCGCAAGAACTACGGACCGCGCGGCGTCCTGCGGTCCTGGGCGACCGAGAACGACGACCCGACAGAAGAACCGCGCTGGGGCCGCGTGGGCAAGCAGAAGGTCGAGGACACGGGGCCGCTCACCAAAAAACGAATGGAGACCTGCGACGATGAATTCGTGGCAGCAGCCGCGGACTTCATCAGGCGGCAGAACGGCACGGGCAAGCCCTTCTTTGTCTGGCTCAACACAACCCACATGCATCTCTTTACCCACACCAAGCCGGAGAGTCGCGGCCAGGCAGGCCGCTGGCAGTCGCCCTACCACGACACCATGGTCGACCATGACAAGCTCGTCGGCCAGATGCTCGACCTGCTGGACGAGCTCGGCATTGCGGACAACACCTTCGTGATGTACTCGACCGACAACGGGCCGCACATGAACACCTGGCCCGACGGCGCCATGACCCCCTTCAGGAGTGAGAAGAACACCAACTGGGAGGGCGCCTTCAGAGTCCCCTTGCTCGTGCGGTGGCCCGGCAGGATACCGGCGGGCATCGTTTCCAACGAAATCATCCAGCACCATGACTGGCTCCCCACGTTCCTCGCCATGGCCGGTGAGCCTGACGTCATGGAGAAGCTCAAAAAGGGCCATACGGCCAACGGCAAGCAGTTCAGGAACCATATCGACGGCTATAACCTGCTCCCTTACCTGACCGGCCAAGAGAAGGAGAGCCCCCGCAAGCTCTTCGTCTATTTCAGCGACGACGGTGACGTGCTCGGCATCCGCTACGACAACTGGAAGATCGTCTTCATGGAGCAGCGTTGCCAGGGTACCCTGCAGGTCTGGGCCGAGCCGTTCACCCGGCTTCGTGTGCCTAAGCTTTTCAACCTCCGCACCGATCCCTACGAGCGGGCCGATATCACCTCGAACACCTACTACGACTGGTTCCTCTACCGGGACTATATCGCCCTTGCGGCGCAATTCATTACGGGCCAGTTCGCGGAGACCTTCAAGGAGTTCCCACCGCGCCAGAAGGCGGCGAGCTTCACCATCGACGATGCGTTGGTAAAGATGGGCGAGGCTGCGGGCGGCGCCGGAAGGTAGCCGGGACGGTTCAAGTTACCAAAGGGACCAGAGGGTTGAGAAATGCTGTCGGCGAGCATCAAAATGTACAAGATCAAGGACTTTATCCGATGGACCGAGACGGGTGAGATTCATCTGGAAGGATCCAAGAAGGCTATCCACACCTTAGCCGCTGCTGCCGGTTATCATGCGGGCCACAACATACTCATTGATCTGCGGGACACCACAATTTCGCAATACGACATGGGCCAGATGCTGGAGCTGGCCCTGGAAATCGCCCGGTACAAGTCCGTTTTCAGTGGAAGAATCGCCAATGTAATCCCCAACGACAAGAAGCGCCTGAAGGGCGCCCGGCAGTTCAAGACCCTTATGGACGTCCAGGGTTTCCAGTACGAGATCTTTACCGATTTCGAGGCCGCCATCGAGTGGCTCTCGGATGTGAAGGAGCTTGGTTCTCAGAAGGAATGATTTCCAAGCGAAAGGAGGGTGATTCGGATAGCAGACCGGGTTGAAACAGCCGGGGGCGTCCCCCTCGACGAAGCTCGCCTATAAGCGCACCATCGTATGGACGAAGAAGGTCTGAAGGTCCGGAGATACTGGAAGATGGAACAATCTTGGCCGCCCGCTCCCAGGGCATTTCACATAATGGCCAAACCCACCGGGTCCCGGTGCAATCTCAACTGCGCCTATTGTTTCTTCCTTAAGAAGGAGCGCCTTTACCCGGGAAGCTCGTTCCGGATGAGCGACGAGGTCATGGAGGAATACATCCGGCAGACCATCGAAGCCCACAAGACGCAACGCGTGACGATCGCGTGGCAGGGGGGAGAACCTACCCTCATGGGACTCGACTTCTTCCACCGCTCGATCGGGGTGGAAAAGCGCTATCTTCGTCCGGGGATGACGATCGAAAACACCATTCAAACCAACGGGGTGCTGATTGATGCCGAGTGGTGTCGTTTCCTCCATGACAATAACTTCCTCGTGGGCCTGAGCCTCGACGGACCGAGAGAACTCCACGATGTCTATCGGCACGATAAAAGCGGGAGATCCGTCTTCGATCGGGTGGTAAAGGCAGCACAACTCATGCAGACACATGAGGTCGAATTCAACGTTCTATGCACCGTCAATGCCGTGAATAGCCGTCATCCCCTGAGGGTTTACCGCTTTTTTCGTGACGCCTTGAAGGTACGCTACCTTCAGTTCATCCCGATCGTAGAACGCGACAACGTCAGTGGACTCAACGAAAGCCGTCACGTCACGGAACGGTCGGTAACACCCGAGCAGTACGGCCGGTTTCTCACGGAGATCTTCGACGAATGGGTGCGCAGGGATGTGGGGAGTATGTTCGTGCAGCTCTTCGATGGTGTGCTCGCGTCGTGGATACGGGGGTATTCGACACTCTGTATCTTTCAACCGAAGTGCGGGGAAGGCGTTGCTCTGGAGCACAACGGCGACGTCTACTCCTGCGATCACTTCGTCGAGCCCCGATACCATTTGGGTAACATATTTGATCGGTCGGTCGCGGAGTTGGTCGGCAGCGCCGGACAACGAGCGTTCGGCGAGAAGAAATCAGCGGATCTCCCTGCGTACTGCCGGTCATGCGGGTACCTGTTCGCTTGTAACGGGGAGTGCCCAAAAAACCGTCTTCTCCGAACGCCGGACGGGGAGCCCGGTCTCAACTACCTGTGCGCCGGACTGAAGATGTTCTTCCTACACACGCAGAAACCGATGCAGACAATGGCGGACCTCCTGCGACGAGGACACGATGCAGCAGAAATCATGCATATGCTTGCTTCGGAAAGCGGATCGTGGGATGAGAGACTGGCTCGGGCCGGGCGAAACGACGCTTGTCCGTGCGGCAGCGGGTTGAAGTTCAAAAAATGTCATGGCCAACGATGACGTGATGAAAACCATGGAACCCTTTTCCCTGGTCGGCGGGGGGCCCCTTTATCGACTCCTCGTCCGTGCGCGCCTGATCGAGACAGACAAGCCTCACGTGCTCAAGCGTGCGGCCTTGTTTGCGCTCATCTCGTGGTTGCCGCTTGCGGTACTGTCGCTTATACAAGGGGTCGCGTTCGGAGCCGTTGACATCCCGCTCTTCTACGACCTCGCTGCCTACGTCCGCTTCCTCCTCGCAGGGCCTCTGCTCATCATTGCGGAAGCCATGATCGATCCGAAGATCACTCATGTTGCATCACATTTCACTCATTCGGGCCTTGTCCGCGAAGATGATTTGCCTAAGTTTCGATCAGGATTATCGGAGGCGTCAAGACTCCTTGATCTGACATGGGTCGAGCCGCTGCTGCTCGTTGCTGTAGTCGTCGTTACTGTTTCGGGATTCAGGGTGGAATCCTATTCCGGCGACATATCCACCTGGTCCGAAATTGCCGTTCCCTCGGGTCCACGCGCGACGCTGGCGGGATGGTGGTTTACCGTCGTCAGCCGACCTGTGTACCAATTTTTACTCCTCCGATGGCTCTGGAAACTGTTTATCTGGTCTTTTTTTCTCTGGCGTATGTCCAGGCTTCGCCTGCGCCTGATCGCCACTCATCCCGACCTGGCCGGTGGATTGGCCTTTGTCGGCGCCGGACAAGCGAGGTTTGCGCCCGTCATCTTCGCGGTCTCGAGCGTCGTGGCCGCTGCCGTCGCCGACGCGGTCCTCTTTGGGAACGAAGTGCTCGCCTCCTACCGCGTCACGATCTTCGCTTATGCGGCCTTGCCGCTCGTTGTCTTTCTGGCGCCCCTGCTCGTGTTCAGCCCCAGGCTCATCGCCGTAAGGAGGCAAGGCCTTATGGAATACGGTGCGTTGGCAACGGGCTACACGCGGTCCTTCCACGAGAAGTGGGTTGAGGGTGACACCCCCGGCAGAGAACCCCTCCTCGGCAGCCCCGACATCCAGTCTCTGGCTGATCTTGCGAACAGTTACCAGATCGTACGGAAGATGAGGATCTTCCCCTTGAACTTCGAGGATATCCTCGTCCTCGTCGGCTCAACGCTGGTTCCCATGCTGCCGTTGGTATTGACCGTCATACCGCTGAAAGAACTCCTTCTGAGGCTGGTCAAGTTGGTTCTGTAGCAATCCCCGCAAAGTCGAGACCGGAAGTGCCGCACTGTAAGCCGGACTCACTGCCACAAGGCGCATTTTCGTAACAATGGATACCGTTCAGGAAAGAAAAAAGGCCAAAGTGCTTTCACTTCAGCCTCGTGTTATAAACAGAAACGAATAATCAAAGGAGTGGCTCAGCTAACTAGCTGAAATTGTTGGATATGTATGGTGCCGACGGCGGGACTCGAACCCGCACGGGTCTCCCCGCCACCCCCTCAAGATGGTGTGTCTACCAATTCCACCACATCGGCACGGTTACTTTGCATTGCTCGGCAGCTTCTCTTCTACTGGTGCAGGTGGCGGCTTTACAGACACCGTCCTGGACCCACTATACATTATCGCCAGCACTAGACTGGTCAACATGAATACAATCACTACGATGGTCGTGAGTCTCGTCATAAACCCCGAGGTTCCCGAGCTGCCAAAAAGGGTCTGACTCGCCCCACTTCCAAAGGCCGCTCCAATCTCTGATCCCCGTCCCGTCTGAAGAAGAACGATGAGCACAAGAGCGATTGAAGCGAGTACATGAACTATACTTATTGCAGTTATCATCCGCACCTACCAGCGACCGTCTTTATTATACCGATAAAGCTCTCAGATTTCAAGGATGCTCCACCAATAAGAGCACCATCTATATCTTCCATTGCAATTAATTGACCTATATTCTCCGGTGTAACGCTCCCTCCATACAAAATTCGCGTGTTCCCGGCGGCTGCCTGTCCATATGCATCCTTCACGATCCGCCTGATAAATGCGTGGACCGCCTCTGCCTGCTCAGGCGTGGCGTTCTTGCCTGTCCCTATTGCCCAGACCGGCTCATAGGCAATAGTCACATTTGAAAGATCCTCGATGCCATAGAGGCCTTTTTTCACCTGAAGGCCTACCACAAATTCGGTGATCCCTTTTTCCCGCTCCTCTTCCGTCTCCCCGACACACATGATCGGTTTCAAACCGGAGGATAACGCTTTTTTCACCTTTGCATTTACTGTTTCATCGGTCTCATGGAAATATTTTCTTCGTTCTGAATGCCCTATAATGACGAATTCACAACCGGCATCTTTCAACATTGCCGGCGCGATCTCACCTGTAAAGGCACCCTTCTCTTCATAGAACACGTCCTGGCCGCTAAGGGCCACGCCGCTTCCCTTAATGACCTCTTTAACGCTCACAAGTGCCGTGAACACGGGCGCAATAACCACGTCGCCACCGTCAACTCCTTCAGTTCCTCCAACGATCGCGCGGGCGAGCGCCACAGAATCCTGAATAGTGTTATGCATCTTCCAGTTACCGGCGAGCATCCACCTTCTCATGGCTAACCTCCACAGGCCTCGAGTGCCTCCACGGCAGGCATGGTTTTCCCCTCGAGTAGTTCGAGGAAGGCTCCGCCTCCTGTTGATATATAGGAAATCCGGTGAGCCTCACCTGCCTGGTGCACTGCTGTATCAGTATCCCCTCCGCCGACAATGCTCAACGCGTGGGCATTGGCCACGAACGTCACCAGTCCGTAGGTCCCTCTGCTGAACGGATCGAGCTCGAACATGCCCATCGGGCCGTTCCAGACGATAGTCTTCGCGTCTGCGAGCGCTTCTCCAAAAAGGGTGGTCGAAGCCGGACCTATATCAAGGGCCATCCATTCTTTTGGAATCTCTTGGACCGACACGTATTTAGTCACGGCATCCGCGGCAGCTTTATCAGCCACCACGCAGTCAATAGGGAGGTATAATTTGACACCTCGCTGTTTTGCCTTCTCGAGGATGCCCTTTGCCACATCGAGCATATCCTGCTCGCAAAGCGATTTCCCTACCTCGTTTCCCAGGGCACGGAGGAACGTAAACGCCATGCCGCCGCCGATAATGAGTTTATCCACCTTCTCGGTCAGCTTCTCAAGCACTCCGATCTTGTCGGAGACCTTTGCGCCGCCAATAATGGCAACCAGAGGCCTGGAGGGATTTTCTGTGGCTTTCTTCAGATAATCCAGCTCACTTTCCAGAAGAAGCCCGACTGCACAAGTCTTTACAAACTCTGTTATTCCGGCGTTTGATGCGTGACCTCGATGAGATACCGCAAAGGCGTCGTCAACGTATACGTCGCACAGCTTCGCCAGTTCCTGTGAAAAGCCTTTGTCATTCTTCTCTTCTTCGGTATGAAAACGAAGGTTCTCGAGAAGGAGCACTTCCCCATTCTTCATTTCATTCACGGCCTGTTCTGCCGCGCCGCCAATACAATCATCCGCAAATTTCACCTCTTTACCAAGGAGTTCGGAAAGCCTTTTTGCAACCGGCTTCAAGGAGTATTTTTCTGCCCTCTTTCCCTTGGGACGCCCAAGGTGAGACGCAAGTATGACCTTTCCCTGGTTGTCGATCACGTAGTTTATTGTCGGAAGGTGCGCCTTTATTCTGGTGTCGTCGGTAATGTTGCTCTGGTCATCGGTGGGAACGTTGAAATCCACACGTATGAATACCCTTTTGCCGCTTAGATCAACCTCGCTCACAGATTTCATAAATCACCTCGCTGAATAAATGAACCACATGTGTAGAATGTTGTGTTACGCATTTTTGTTATCATGGAACTTACTTAACCACGAAGGTTAAGAGATCTGCCATTCTTGTCGAGAAACCCCATTCGTTGTCATACCACGAGAGAACCTTGACCATTTTCCCACCGATCACGAAGGTTGACGGGAGATCGACAATCGATGAATATGGGCTGCCTATAAAATCAGATGAAACCAGTTCTTCATCCGTGGCCGCCATTATCCCCTTCATCGGCCCTGCCGCATAACTTCTAAACATGTTGTTGATCTCTTCCTTGGATGCGTCTCTTGAGAGCGTTGCAACAAAATCAACCAGCGAGACTGTCGGTGTCGGTACCCTTATTGCGAGACCGTCAAGCCTCCCTTTAACCTCGGGTACTACCTCGGCGATCGCCTTTGCCGCACCTGTCGTCGTCGGTATCATGGAAAGCGCTGCTGCCCGGGCCCTTCTAAGGTCCCGATGCGGCTGATCGAGGATGACCTGGTCATTGGTGTAGGAATGAATGGTTGTCATCAACCCGTATTCTATGCCGAATTCTCTCTGGAGCACCTTCACTACGGGAGCAAGACAGTTCGTCGTACACGAGCCCATGGAGATAATGTTGTGTTTGCTTTTGTCGTATACCTCTTCATTGACGCCGAGAACAAACGTCACATCGGGATTTTTTGCAGGGGCAGAGACGAGCACTTTCTTCGCTCCCGCAAGAAGATGTTTCTCTCCACCTACCCTGTCGGTGAACTTCCCCGTGCTCTCCAGTACCACATCAACCCTCAGGTCTTTCCAGGGCAATCTCTCAGGATCCCGTTCTGACAGTATTTTGATTTCTTTGCCGTCTACAACTATCGATCCGTCCTTCTCCGTCACCTCGCTATTCATGGTACGGTGAACAGAGTCGTACTTGAGAAGATGGGCAAGAGTTTTCGCATCCGTGAGGTCATTGATAGCGACGAATTCCAGATTAGGGTTCCTGCATCCAATCCTGAACACCTGCCGACCGATTCTACCGAATCCATTGACACCCACCCTGACCGCCATGGACACCTCCTCTTATTTGTTTTAAATAACAGCAATAAGCTTCTATCCTGTCAGACCATTTCCTTCTTGGAGAACGTTGTCCAGCCTGCGAGAACATACTGGAAACCTGAAGCTATAGTGAAGAGGGCCGTTATGTAGAAAAAGAACGAGCCATATGGCCGATCCATCGACCACAAAACATAGACGATAGTCAGCATCTGGAACAGCGTGGTCGTCTTGCTGATTAAGGTCGGAACGGGATTTGATTTCAGCCCTCTCCTCAATAATATAAGGAATCCCAGGGATATGACAAGGTCTCGCAGCAACACCATGCCTACGAGCCAGACGGGGATTATCATCATGAAGCAGAGTACGATATACGACGATGCGAGCATCACTTTGTCCGCCAGGGGATCAAGATACGCGCCGAGATTCGTTTTGGCTCCCATCTGTCTTGCAAGGAAGCCGTCTACCAGGTCGCTTAGCGCTTGCAAGATGAAGAGCAGGAGCGCCAGCCTAAGGTGGCCGTAAACAACGAGCAGGATAAAGGCGACGGTGAGAAAGAGGCGGCACAGGGAAAGGGTGTTCGGAAGGTTCATTCTGTCGTGTACAAGTTTCTGAATGCGGTATAGGGGGCCAAAAAAGCGACTTCAACCTCACCTGTCGGCCCGTTTCTCTGTTTCCCTATAATGACCTCTGCCACTCCCTTCCGCTCCGAATTCTTGTTGTAGACTTCATCGCGGTAAATGAAGAGTATGACATCGGCGTCCTGTTCTATGGCACCCGATTCCCTGAGATCAGAGAGACGGGGCCGCTTGTCTTCCCGCTGCTCCACCATTCTGTTTAACTGCGATATGGCAATAACGGGAATATCAAGTTCTTTGGCAAGAGCTTTCAGGAATCTGGATATTTCCGAAATTTCCTGTTCTCGTCTGTCGGGCCCTGTTGTCCTTCCCCTCATAAGCTGAAGGTAATCGATCACGAGGAGATCGAGGCCGTGCTCCTTCTTCAGCCTTCTCGCTCTTGCGCGGAGTTCGAGGACACTGAGCGCCGGAGAATCATCAATATAAATGGGAGCCGTATACAACCGCCCTGCTGCTGTTCCCAGCTGATGCCATTCAGCGTCCTTGACCATTCCTGAACGAAGCTTTGAGAACTCCACCTCGGCTTCAGAGCTGAGAAGCCTCATGACGAGCTGTTCTTTGGACATTTCAAGGGAGAAAATCCCGATCGATCGACCACCCTCGCTGAGGGCCGCATTTTGCGCGATGTTGAGACAAAATGCAGTTTTGCCCATACTTGGCCTTCCTGCAACGATGATGAGGTCGGAAGGCTGGAGGCCGCTTGTCATTTTGTCCAGTTCAGCGAAACCCGAAGGTATGCCGGTTATGGCTTGTTTCTTCTCACAGAGCCTCTCAACGGTCTTCACATTTTCCATCACCAGGTCTTTGATGGAGTAGAAAGACGGCCGGAACTTCTTCTCCGAGATTTGAAAAATCATTTTCTCGGCTTCATCGATAAAGTTATCGACGTTGGTGTCTACCTCGTAGCCCTTTTCAACTATCTCGGTAGCAATGTGCATGAGGTTCCGGAGCAAAGCCTTCTCCTTCACCATCTTCGCGTATTGCACTATGTTTGCGGACGTGGGCATGCCGTCGACAAGCCGGCTGAGATGCGTGATTCCCCCTATCTTCTCGATCAGGCCTTTATCCCGGGCTAGGCTGCTCACCGTTATAAGATCTATAGGCTCGCTCCTCTCGTAAAGGTCGAGAACCAACTCATAAATAACGCGATGATCCTCTCTATAGAAATCCTCCGCATCCACGACGTCGACTACTTTGTTGAGGGCTTCAGGATCAATAAGGACGCCGCCAAGAAGCGACTCCTCCGCATCGAGATTCTGTGGTGGTATTCGACCCTTTTTCTCTACTACCGGGTTTCTTGCGACCCTCGCCATTTACTCTTCTTCTACTTCCAGCCTCAATTGCGCGATAATTCCCTTTTCCAGGTGTACTTCCACCGTATGCACGCCGGTCATTTTGATCGGCTCGTCGATGCGCACCGTCCTCCTGTCTACGTCGAGGTCCATTGCCTTTTTGATCGCATCTACGATTTCTTTGGCCGTCACCGATCCGAAAAGCTTTCCGTCAACACCCGTTTTCTTCTTAATGGTAACAGGCGTTTCCTCCAGTCGCTCTTTTACGACGGATGCGGTTTTGAGGTCTTTCTCCCTCTTCTGTATGATGACCTTCGCCTGCTCCTGCACCTTCTTTATATTCCCCAAGGTCGCCGGCATGGCAAGTCTGCGCGGAACCAGGAAGTTTCTTCCGAAGCCGTCCTTCACATCGTGTGTCTCGCCCTTTTTCCCTACCCCTTCAACGTTGTCCAGTAGTATTACCCTCATTACTTCCTCCTATCGCGTCACTGTCGTAAAGGGCAAAAGAGCGATGTGCCTTGCCTTCTTGATCTCTTCCCGCAGCTTTCTCTGGTGGTTGGCGCACGTTCCCGTCATCCTCCTCGGCATTATCTTGCCGCGCTCAGTTACAAAATGCTTGAGAAGCTTGGGATCTTTGTAATCTATTTTAATGTTCTCATCCTGGCAGAACCTGCAGACCCTCTTTCTCACGTATATTCGCTTTTTCCCTGAATCCTGCATCCTGGGCATTAATAATCCTCCATCCATAATATTTTACTGGCCTTCAATCTCAAAACATCACGGGACTTAAGTTTCGCCCTGATAAGTTCACCTGCTACCAGAACACTGCCCCCCATCGTTTTTTGCACCTCGCTAGGCAAGGCATCGCCTGAGCCTATGACGTCAATATCGAATCCTCCCTCCGCAACCGACATCGGAAAAGTGACTATTTTACGCCCTTTCGGGGTATAGGCAACTTCCGGCACCTTCCCTATCTTCCCGGAAAGGAAGACTTTGTTCACTACGCCTCACCTTCAAGCTCGTCAAAGACAACCGGCTCCGGCGGCTTTTCCAATCCCTTCTCTTTCTCATCGACAACGACAAAAAGGTGCCTTAGTATGAGGTCCATAGTCCGATAGAATTTATCCAGCGTCACCACTGATCCCTCATCCATGCTAAGAAGCAGGAAGAAGTAATGCCCTCTGTCTTTCTTTTTGATGGGATACGCGAGTTTTCGCACGCCCCAGTCATCGACTTTTAGTAGCTCCGCTCCTAGTTTCTCGATGTTCCCCTGCACCCTTCTAAGGAGGTCTTCTTCTTCCTCCTTAGTACAGTCCGGAGCCACAATCAAAATATTCTCATACCTTCTCACACCTGTTCTCCTTTCACGTAATCTACTACGGCGCTTTTTAAGACCTTTACTCTCACCTTTTCGGCTATTTCCATGGTAACCGCCTCGTCCGTAATACCCGTTATTTTACCATACAAACCGCCTGAAGTCACAACTGTATCACCCTTTTTGAGGTTCTCCATGAACGACTTGTGTTGTTTGGCCCGTTTCTGCTGAGGTCTTATAAGCAGGAAATAGAACACCGCAAATAAGAGGATGAGAGGGAGAAATGCCATGATGCCGCCACCCTGACCTGAAGCTGCCTGATTACCCATCGCATACGCTATACCCATCTTGAAGCTCACCTCCTTTCCATTCTGATCTGAAATCTTCACAAAATTGACCGAACTTTCCCTCCCGGATAGCCTCTCTTATTCTCTCCATAAGATCTGCATAGAAAAAGAGGTTGTGTACCGTGTTGAGGTAGTAGCTCGTCAGCTCTCTCGTGACAAAAAGGTGCCTTAGGTAGGCCCTCGAGAAATTCCTGCACGTGTAGCACTGGCATTGTTCGTCTATAGGCTTCCCATCGCGTGCATACTTGGCATGTTTGATGTTTATCCGCCCCAACCGGGTAAAAAGATTGCCGTTACGGGCATGCCTCGTAGGGATGACGCAGTCGAACATGTCAATACCTTTGCTTACACCTTTAACAATGTCCTCCGGAAAGCCGAGTCCCATCAGATATCTCGGTTTCTCCCTCGGCAACTCGCCAATCGCCACATCAACCATTTCCCACATCACGCTCTTCGGCTCGCCGACACTGAAACCCCCCAGCGCGTAACCATCGAAATTGAGTTCCACGAGGTCTCTGGCTGATTTGAGTCTTAGATCTGCGTAAGTGCCTCCCTGTACAATACCGAAGAGAAGACTCGAGTCATTCTTCACAGAATGACATCGCTGTGCCCATCTTGTCGTCAAGTCCACGGAGGCACTCGTATATTCATGAGACGAAGGATAGCTCACACACTCGTCAAGGCACATGCAGACATCCGCTCCTATATTCTCCTGCACTTCCACAATCCTTTCCGGAGTAAGGAAGTGCCTTGACCCGTCGATGTGCGACTGAAAATTGACGCCTTCCTCCCGGATCTTTCGAAGCACCCCCAGGCTGAAGATCTGGTACCCTCCGCTGTCGGTCAGCACTGCGCCATCCCAACCGGCAAACTTCTGAATACCGCCCATATCCCTAATCAGCTCATCGCCGGGTCTTAAGTAAAGATGATAAGCATTGCCAAGGATCATCTTTACCCCCATCTCCTGCAAGTCCCTGTTAAGGATGGCTTTAACCGCTCCCTGAGTTCCAACCGGCATAAATACAGGGGTTTCTATCAGCCCGTGTCCGGTGACGAGCGTTCCCAGCCTCGCCTGGCCATCGGTGTTTTCAATAGTAATGGCACTCATGAAATCAACATCGCATCCCCGTAGCTGTAAAACCGATAGCTCCGTTCAATAGCCTCTTTGTAGGCAGTTTGAATAGCGTCTTTACCCGCAAAGGCGCAGACAAGCATAAGCGGAGTGGATCGGGGAAGATGGAAATTTGTAATGAGGGCGTCGACCACCCGGAACCTGTAGCCGGGATAGATAAAAAGTTCACTGTATCCCGAAAGGGAAGCACCGTTATTACACGCGCATGCTGTCTCCAGGGTTCTCACCGCGCTTGTGCCGACAGCGATGATCCTGCCACCCGCTGCCCTGGTTTCTCTCACCGCCTTTAAAGAATCAGGGGGCATCGAATAGTATTCGCGATGCATCTCGTGTCCTTCCACCTCTTCGCTCTTTATGAGAAAGAAAGTGCCTACTCCGATGTGAAGCGTCACTTTTGCGACTTTTACCCCCATTTCCTGAATATCATTGAGCAGGGCTTCGCTGAAGTGAAGGCCTGCAGTCGGCGCTGCGATCGAGCCCTCGTGTCGGGCATACACTGTCTGATAGTGGTTGTAGTCCTCCGGCTCCTCCCGGTCTTTGTCCCTTTTTATGTAGTGCGGAAGGGGCATTCTGCCGCTATCAGCCATGAGCCTAGCCGCATCCCGATCCTCAGGAAACTCTATAGTCCAGAAAGGCAGCCCGGCCTCGAGCTGCACTACCGTCTCCCCGACATGCACCTCAGCCTTTCCAATTCCTCTCTTTACACCGTTGACCAGGCAATAGTATTTTCTTTCGTCAAGCTTTTCCGTCAGAAGAATTCCAACATTCCCGCCCGTCTTCTTCTTGCCAATGAGCCTGGCGGGAATCACCTTCGTATCGTTCACCACAATGAGATCCTTCTCTCTCAGATATTCCTTTATGTCCCTGAAATACCGGTGCTCCCGGACCCCGTCGGACCTGTTCAGGACAAGAAGGCGTGACGAGGTGCGATCCTGCACGGGCTGCTGCGCGATCAGGTGCCTTGGTAATGAATAATCAAATTCTTCTGTCCTCATAGCGGTAAAAAGCAAGGTAATCTTATAACAGATTGCTTGTTCATTAGCAATCCCAATCAGTTATTGTCGCTCGCGAATCGCTGCTATTTGGCGGCGAATCGGACATGCTCCCGTCTTGCCGGTGAGACCGAACAGTATAGAGTAGGGCTCGGTAAGGCCCTGCAAATCTCCAAGCCTATTGACTTAGCTCATCAATTCTTTTAATATTATTCTTTCAAGGCGGGCATAACTCAGTTGGTAGAGTGCAAGCTTCCCAAGCTTGATGTCGCGGGTTCGAGCCCCGTTGCCCGCTCCAATAATTCTTCATGACTCTTCAGTTTAAATCTGTTCCGTACCGCATCGATCCTGTGCGGTGGATGTATTCCGAGTCGTTTTGTTCTCTTCGGTAATTCGATTGGAATCGAAAGGACGCTGCAAATGCTGGGGGACTAGGATTCGAACCTAGATACCAAGATCCAGAGTCTTGAGTCCTGCCGTTAGACGATCCCCCAATCATGGGGTTCTCACCCCTAAACGGCTTTCTCCTGCTTCGCCTTCTTCTGTTTCTTTTCCTTTTGCTGCTTCCTTTCCTGCTCCCGCTCCTTCTGATCCTTTCTCTGAGTAAGCTCGATTATTGCCATTGGGGCTGCGTCGCCCTTTCTCGGCCCTATCTTCAGGACCCTTGTATAACCCCCATTTACGCCGGCATACCTGCCGCCTATATCCGTAAAGAGTTTCTTCACTACTGCTTTATCTCTCAGGTAGGCGAAGGCCAGACGAATGGCGTGAGGGGTGTTGCTTTTTGCAAGACTGATAAGCCGGTCCGCTACTCTTCGCAGCTCCAACGCCTTGGGATTCGTGGTTTTGATACTTTCATGACTCAAAAGGGAAGCCGCCAGATTCCGAAAGAGCGCTTTTCTGTGGCTGGCTGTTCTGTTCAGTTTTCTGCCTGTTTTCAAATGCCTCATTAGTACACCCTCTATACTTGATCTTTTCTTCTTTGTGCCATCCGGTCAAGCTCTTCCCGCGGTGGGAAGTTGTCCAGCCGTATACCGAGCTTGAGACCCATGCACGCAAGTATCTCTTTGATTTCGTTAAGCGACTTTCTCCCGAAGTTCTTCGTCATCAGGATCTCTTGTTCCGTCTTCTGGACGAGCTCGCCGATATATTTAATATCGGCGTTTTTCAGGCAGTTAGCGCTTCTCACCGACAGCTCGAGTTCATCCACATTCCGGTAAAGATTGTCGTTAAAATCCTGTCTTTCTCCTTCTCTCGCCTCGCCAATTTCAAGATCTTCCGGTTCTTCGAAGTTGATGAAGATCCTCATTTGCTCCCTGATGATCTTTGAGGCAAACGAGAGTGCATCCAACGCACTGATGCTCCCATCAGTCAATATCTCCATGGTAAGCTTGTCGTAGTCGGTACGGAAACCGACTCTTGCGGGACTCACGTTGTAGCTCACCCTTTTCACGGGAGAGAAAATTGCGTCTATAGGTGTCGTGCCGACAGGATCTTCCTCGTCGCGGTTCCTTTCGGCCGGTACGTAGCCTCTACCTATCTTGGCCTTCATTTCCATATAGAGTTTTGCTTCGTCGCTGAGGGTTGCAATGTGATGCTCGGGATTGATGATCTCGACTCCTCCATCATGAATAATGTCTCCCGCCTTTACTGCTCCTTCTCCCCGTGCGTCTATTTTCAACATCCTCGGATGATCGTCCTCCATCCTTAAGACCACTTTCTTAAGGTTAAGGATGATCTCGGTCACATCTTCCTTTACCCCCCTGATGGTCGAAAACTCATGATCAACGCCGTCAATTTTGACAGAGGTGATAGCTGCGCCCATAATCGATGATAGGAGCACTCTTCTTAGGGAATTCCCTATTGTTATTCCATACCCTCGCTCAAAAGGCTCTGCAGAAAAGCGCACGTAATAAACCGAACAGGTTTCCCTCTCTATGTCAATCTTGGTTGGCTTAATGAGTTCCTGCCAATTCTTCTCGAACATATACATGCATCCTCCTTTAGGGGGAAAGAAACTAACGAGAATAGTACTCGACTATGAGCTGCTCTTTAATCGGAACCGTGATATCATCCCTCGTCGGCATAAGGTTTATTTTCCCTTTCATGCCTTCCTTATCGACTTCCAGCCAAGAAGGAAGGCCTCTTCTTACCACCGATTCAAGAGCGTTTTGCACTGATACAAGACCCTTGTGTCTGATCTCTATTACATCCCCCTCTTTCAAAAGATACGAAGGGATATTCACTGTTTTACCGTTCACGGTGACATGGGAATGAGAAACGACCTGCCGAGCTTCCTTTCTTGACACGGCAAACCCCATCCGATAAACCATGTTGTCCAGTCGTCTTTCCAGGAACACAAGCAGATTCGTACCGGTCACACCCTTTGCCTTTTCGGCCAATCCAAAAAACCTTTTGAACTGGTTTTCGGTAAGGCCGTACATTCTTCTCACCTTCTGCTTTTCACGAAGACGGATACCGTACTCCGTCATCTTTCCCCTTGTCTCCACGTGAACTCCAGGAGGATAGTTTCTCTTCTCCACCTCGCACTTTTCCGTGTAGCACTTTTCGCCCCTAGCAAAGAGCTTCATGCCCTCTCTTCTGCATATCTTACATACAGGTCCTGTATACCTTGACAATTTCTCCTCCTAGACTCTTCTTCTTTTTGGCGGCCTGCACCCATTGTGCGGTATAGGGGTGACGTCTTTTATCAGATGGATCTTCAATCCGGCGCTTTGAATGGCCCGAAGCGCCGCTTCACGACCGGCTCCCGGACCTTTAATATACACGTCGACCGTTTTCATACCCTGTTCGATGGCCTTCCTTGCTGCATTCTCGGCAGCGAGCTGAGCTGCAAAGGGAGTGCTCTTCCTCGAACCTTTGAACCCCGCTATACCACCGCTCGACCACGAGACAACGTTCCCTTGAGGGTCCGCTATGGTGATAATCGTGTTGTTGAAGCTTGACTGTATATGAACCTCACCCACGGGGATATTCTTCTTGATCTTTTTCTTGCCAGTCTTCCTAACCTTAGCCATCGCTCCCCCTTACTTCTTTCTCTTCATCGAGGTCTTACGTGGTCCTTTTCTAGTCCTCGAATTGGTTCTTGTCCGTTGACCTCTTACCGGCAACCCTCTTCTGTGTCTCAATCCTCGATAGCAGCCGATATCCATAAGCCTCTTGATATTTATGTTGATCTCCTTCCGGAGATCACCTTCTATTTTGTAATCCTGCTCTATAATATCCCTGATCTTCGCTACTTCTTCCTCGCTCAGCATATTCGTCCGCTTGTTAGGGTCGATGCCTGCCTGCGAAAGTATCTGATTAGACATTGATCTGCCGATCCCGTAGAGGTATGTCAGTGCGATTTCTATCCTCTTCTCCCTCGGGATATCAACACCAGCAATTCGTGCCACTATTCTCCTCCTTAACCCTGTTTCTGCTTATGTTTAGGGTTTTCACATATGACCCTTACGATGCCTTTTCTCTTGATTATCTTGCACTTGTCACATCTCTTCTTCACTGAAGGTCTCACCTTCATCGAAAACCTCCTACTTTGCCCTGTAGATTATCCGTCCCCTCGTCAAATCATAAGGCGAGAGTTCTACTATAACCTTATCCCCCGGCAAGATTTTTATGTAATTCATCCTCATTTTGCCCGACACATGGGCAAGCACCCTGTGTCCATTCGGCAATTCCACCCTAAACATAGCATTAGGCAGAGGCTCAACTACAGTTCCCTCTACCTCAATCCCTTCTCCTTTAGGCATAAACCCTCATAGTGCGCTCAATACCTCGGTCCCTTTCTCGGTAAGAGCGACAGTGTGCTCAAAATGAGCCGACAGCTTCCCGTCCTTCGTCGCCGCTGTCCACCCATTTTCCTTGATTATTATATCACTTCCGCCCTCGTTTATCATTGGCTCTATTGCGAGCACCATACCCCTTCTTAGGCGGACGCCTGTTCCTTTCGTTCCAAAATTCGGAATCTGCGGTTCCTCGTGGAGCTGTCTGCCGATTCCATGGCCCACAAATTCCCTCACCACCGAGAACCCTTCGGCCTCGACATGAGTTTGAATGGCATTTGAGATGTCGTGGAGCCTGTTACCCTCACGAACCTCCTCTATACCCCTGTAAAGGGAGGCCTCGGTAACCTCAAGCAATCTTCTCGCACCCTCCGATATACTCCCCACCGGGCACGTGAGCGCTGCGTCGCCGTAATACCCCCTGTAAATCGCTCCAAAATCTATGCTGACTATATCACCTTCCTTAAGTACCCGGTCGGAAGGCATACCGTGAACAACTTCATCATTGACCGACACGCACAAACAATACGGAAATCCATTATAGCCTTTAAAAGCAGCCTTTATATTCCCTTTCTTCCGTATCATCTCTTCGCATGCCGCTTCCAGGTCCGACGTCCTGACATCCTCCTTCACACGTCCTTTTAACTCCAGCAGGACCTCCATCGCGTACCTGCTGGCCGTCCTCATCTTGCCTATTTCTTCCCTGTTTTTGAGAACTATCATCCGTCAAATCTCGGTACCCCTATCGCTACTGTATACACCTTTACCTTCTCCCCTTCATTCTTGCTGTCTTCTTTACCAGCCCGTCATAATGCCGGAGAATGAGATGGGACTCCACCTGCTGAATCGTGTCCAGCCCCACGCCGACAACGATAAGGAGAGCGGTACCGCCGAAATAGAAGGGAGCGTTGAACTTCTGTACCAGTATGGTCGGCAGGACACAGACGAAGGATATATAGACAGCGCCTGTCAGGGTGATCCTGGATAAAATCCTTTCAATATATTCGGAGGTCTTCTTCCCGGGACGAATCCCTGGAATATACCCGCCGTATTTCTTCATATTGTCAGCCACGTTGTCCGGATTAAAAACAATAGCAGTGTAGAAAAAGCAGAAGAATATGATGAAACCCACATACAGCAATTCGTGAAGTACGCTACCCGGCGTGAGGAGCTCCGCAAATCGTTTCATGTAAGGATGCTGGATAAAATTGGCAATTGTCGCAGGGAACATGATAATGGAAGATGCAAATATCGGCGGAATAACACCGGCCTGGTTGATCTTCAACGGGAGATGCGTCGATTGCCCGCCGTACATCCTTCTGCCGACGACCCGCTTCGCGTACTGGACCGGTATCCTCCTTTGAGACGTCTCCATATAGATGATGAAGGCAACCACAAGCAGCATCATCACTATGAGAAGTATGACCACAAACCAGTTCATTTCACCGGTATTGACCAGGCTCATGGTGCCGGCGAGAGCATTGGGCATTCTTGCAACGATTCCGGAGAATATGATGAGGGAGATACCATTCCCGATACCTTTTTCCGTGATCTGCTCACCGAGCCACATAAGAAAGGCGGTGCCGGCGCAGAGTGTCAGCATCGTGTTCAGCCTGAATATCCATCCAGCGTTATATACAACCAGTTCTCCCCCTGATCCCCTCATCTGTTCGAGACCAACCGCGATGCCAAACCCCTGGATCAGGCTGATGACAACCGTCCCGTATCTCGTATACTGGGTAATTTTCCTCCTGCCCGCTTCCCCTTCTTTGGAGAGCTTCTCCAAAGTGGGAACGACAACAGTGAGAAGCTGAAGTATGATTGACGCGCTGATGTAAGGCATAATGCCGAGGGCGAATACGGACAACCTCTCAAGGCCGCCTCCCGCAAACATGTCAAAAAAACCGAGCAATGTGCCTTTGGCCTGCTCGAAAATGCTTGCCAGGACACTCCCGTTGATGCCGGGGGTGGGAATGTGGACACCGATCCGATATACTGCAAGAAGCGCAAGGGTCATAATGATCCTGCGCTTCAGCTCGGGAATCCGTCCAATATTTTGGAATCCACCCATTACTGCAGCACCTCCACTTCGCCGCCTTGAGCCTTTATTTTATCGATCGCCTGTCGTGACGCTTTGTGAACCTTCACCTTGATGGGAAAATTGATCTCACCGTTCGAGAGGAGTTTGACGCCATCCTTCAGGTGACCCACTATTCCCGCCTCCACGAACTCCTGAACACCTGCTTCACCTTTATCCTTGAATACTTCCAGGTCGCCGATCTTCACGATGGCATATTCTTTTCTAAAGGGGTTCTTGAAGCCTCTCTTCGGTATTCTGCGCACAAGAGGCATCTGGCCGCCTTCAAACGATGCTCCTTTGCCGCTTCCTGCCCGGGCCCTCTGTCCTTTGTTCCCCTTTGTTGCCGTCTTTCCGTGCCCGGAACCCGGACCTCTTCCGATCCGCTTCCTTGCCTTTTTTGAGCCTTCATGCGGTCTCAAGTCCTCAAGCTTCATTTATCTCACGTCCTCCAGCACTTTCACTAAATGGATCACCTTTTTAACCATGCCTCTTATCTCCGGTGTGTTCTTCACGACTCTCTCTTCGTAAAGCCTTTTGAACCCGAGGCTTTTTACGGTGTCCCTTTGATCATCGGTGCAGCCGATGGTGCTTTTCATCCATTTTACCTTAAGATGCGCCACGTTACGCCTCCTCTGTCTTCGCCTTCCCCTTCTGCTTCGATCCCGCATCGGGCGATTTCAGCATAGAGAGTCCCTGGATCGTGGCCTTGACCACATTATGCGGATTCCGTGATCCGTAACATTTCGTGTAGATATTCCTGATACCTGCCACCTCTACGACCGCACGTACCGCACCGCCCGCGATAACTCCCGTGCCCTCGTATGCAGGTTTTATGAACACCTGGCTTGAACCGTATATGCCCGTAATCTCGTTCGGAACCGTACCGCGGTTAATCGGCACTTCTATGATGCCTTTCTTCGCCCTCTCGACAGCCTTTCTGATCGCGTCGGGAACCTCGTTTGCTTTACCCAGCCCAAACCCTACGTGGCCATTGCCGTCTCCAACCACCACGATGGCGCTGAAGCTAAATCTTCTCCCGCCTTTCACAACCTTTGCCACTCGGTTTATCTGAACAACCCTGTCCTGTAGCTCGAGTTCCGCCGGGTCAATTCGCCTTTTCTCGATCAAACTAAAACCTCCTCTAAAAGATTAGTCCAGCTTCGCGGGCACCGTCTGCGAGGGCCTTCACTCTCCCGTGGTATTTGAACCCGTTCCTGTCAAACAGTATCTCTTTTATGCCCAAACTCAGCGCCTTTTTCGCTATTGCCTCGCCCACCTTCTTTGCACCTGCCGTATTGCCGCCATACTTCACGTCAGCTTTCACTTCAGTCGACAGGGTGGATACGCCCGTAATCACCTTTCCGGCCGCATCGTCGACAAGCTGGGCATACATGTTCTGCAAGCTCTTGTAGACGCACAGCCTCGGTCTCTCAGCAGTCCCCGAGATCTTCTTCCTTATTCTCTTCTTCCTTTTCAGCCTGGCTTCTATCTTTTCTCGTCTGTCCATTGACCTAACCTCTATTTACCGGTCTTGCCCGCTTTCTTTCTTAATACTTCGCCGGCGTATTTGACGCCTTTCCCTTTATAAGGATCAGGCTTCCTGAGATCCCTTATCTTGGCTGCCGTCTGACCGACCAATTCCTTGTCTACACCTTTCAAGGTGACCAGTGTCTGTTTCTCTATTTCTGCCGATATTCCGGGAGGCAGAGGAAAATCGATAGGATGCGAGTAGCCGAGAAAAAGCGCCAGGCTGTTCCCTTTAAGCTCCGACCGATAACCAATGCCCACGATCTCAAGCTTCTTTTCAAAACCGGCTGAAACCCCCTGCACCATATTCGCTACAAGGGTTCTCATCAATCCATGGTAGCTTCTGGCCTTCTTGTCGTCACTTGTTCTTCTCAAAGTAACAATGTTGTCAGCCATATCCAGCTCGACGCCGTCAAGCATTGGTCGCTTTAGCGACCCCTTTTGCCCGCTTACCGACACCCATCCATCTTTCACTTCCACCGTGACTCCAGCAGGAAGCGCAATAGGTTTCTTACCTATCCTTGACATCTCTCACCTCACCAAACCCGGAAGAGGATCTCTCCTCCTACCCGGTTCCCCGTCGCCTGTTTATCAGTCATAAGGCCTTTAGACGTAGAAACCACAGCAGTACCAAGTTTCCCTTTTCCTTTCCCGATATCTTCAGCGTTCACGTACACCCGCCTGCCGGGCTTGCTGATTCTTCTGAGTCCGGTTATCGTGCTCTTGCTGTGTTCGTCGTATCCTATGTATACTTTTATGAATTTCTTTCTCGATTCGTCAACAAACACCTTGTAGTTCCTGATGTATCCCTCCTCCTTCAGAAGCTTCGCGATGGAAAACTTCATGGTGGAGTAAGGCATATCCACCCATTCATGGCGAACCATGATGGCATTCCTTATTCTTGTCAGCATATCGGAAATAGGATCTGTTGTTGTCGCCATTTGCCCTCCTACCAGCTCGATTTAATAACCCCTGGCAGCTCCCCTCTCAGGGCAAGCAACCGGAAGCAGATCCTGCACATCTCGAACTTGCCGATAAAGCCGCGGGGTCTCCCGCAAATACTGCATCTGTTTCTTGATCTTACCCCAAACTTCGGGGCTCGCTTCGCCTTCTCAATCATACCCTTTCTCGCCATGGCTCCTCCGCTAGCTCCTGAAAGGCATACCCATGAGCTTCAGGAGCTCAAAGGCTTCTTCATCTGTTTCAGCGGTTGTGGTAATGGTAATATTCATTCCCCTCACCCGATCAACCTTGTCGTACTCTATCTCCGGGAATATGATCTGTTCCTTCAATCCCAGTGTATAGTTCCCCCTGCCGTCAAATGACTTAGGGGAAATGCCCTTAAAATCCCTCACTCTCGGGAGCACAATCGTCACCAGTTTCTGGTAGAACTCGTACATACGCTCCCTGCGCAATGTCACCATGCAACCGATAGCCATACCTTTTCTTAGTTTAAACGAAGCTATGGACTTGCTTGCCTTCGTGATGACCGGCTTTTGTCCCGCTATCAAAGCTATATCGTTGGACGCCGCATCGAGCGCCTTAATATTCTGTATCGCCTCACCAAGCCCGATATTCAAGGTGATCTTAGTGAGCTTCGGCACCTGCATGACATTCTTATACTTGAATTTTCTGATCAGTGCCGGTCTTATTTCCTTTTCGTATTGCTCCATGTATGCCGTTTTCAACACTTCCTCCTACTTGTCCAGGACCTCGTCGCATTTCTTGCAGTATCTCGTCTTTTTGCCGTCTTCAAGGACCTTTGTACCAACTCGCACGGGCTTGGAACATTTGTCACAGTACACCATGACGTTTGACACATGAATCGGGTTTTCCCTCTCCATGATGCCGCCCTTGGTCTTCTGGCTGGGCTTCACGTGGCGCTTTATCAGGTTGACCTTTTCGACGATAATCCTGTCCGTCTTGTGGTTAATCCTGAGCACCTTTCCGGTTTTTCCCTTGTCTTTCCCGGCGGTCACCATCACTGTGTCATTCTTCTTTATATGGTATTCTTTTTCCATGTTCCCTCACACAACCTCCGGGGCCAGGGAAACGATCTTCATAAAACGCTTCGCCCTCAGCTCCCTTGCCACAGGCCCAAAGATTCTGGTCCCGACCGGCTCATTATACTGATTTATGATAACGGCTGAGTTATCGTCGAACCGCACGTAAGACCCGTCGATCCTTCTTATTTCCTTCTTCGTGCGAACGATAACAGCTTTCACGACTTCACCTTTTTTTACCTTGCTGTTCGGAAGCACCTCTTTCACGGAACAAACAATGATATCACCCACCGTGCCGTATCTTTTCCTGGAGCCACCGAGGATTCTTATGCAGCCAAGCTTCTTCGCTCCGGAATTGTCCGCCACCTCGAGTTTCGTCCTTACTTGTATCATGGTTATGCTACCTCGCTCGCCTCAGGCACCGCCACTTCTTTCGTAATGATCTCCTTGACCACCCATCTCTTATCCTTGCTCAGTGGCCTCGTCTCCGTGATCAGTACTTTGTCGCCTATCCTGGCCTTGTTTTCCTCGTCGTGTGCCTTGCACGTCGTTTTCGTTCTGAGATACTTGTGGTAGGTAGAATGCTTGAGCATCCTTTCCACCTCCACCACAACGGTCTTATCCATCTTGTCCTTCACTACGATACCTACAAGTTGTTTCTTCTCGCCTGTCTTCCGTTCCATGCTACACCTGCCTATTGGATGCCTTTTCGTGAAGAACCAGTTCGATCCGTGCGATGTCCTTCTTGGCCAATCTCATGCGTGACGTATTCTCGAGCTGACCGGTCGAGTGCTGGAATCTCAGGTTAAAAACCTCTTCCTTCAGGTCTTTTTTCTTTTTCAAAAGCTCTTCCGTGGTCAATTCCCTTAGCTGCTTCGCTTTCATTCTACCGCACTCCTCATTACAAACCTTGTCTGTACGGGAAGCTTCTGGGATGCTATACGGAGAGCCTCCCGGGCTTTGTCTTCAGGGACGCCGTTGATTTCATAGAGAACTTTGCCCGGTTTCACCACGGCAATCCAGCCTTCGACCGGACCCTTGCCTTTTCCCATCCTCGTCTCTGCCGGCTTTTTTGTAATCGGCTTATCCGGAAATACCCGTATCCAAAGCTTACCGGTCCTCTTCACATAACGGGAGAGCGTCACACGAGCCGCTTCTATCTGCCTCGCGGTAATCCATCCGCACTCAGTAGCCTGCAGACCGTAATCCCCGAAGCTCACGTCGCTGCCCCTGCCCGAGATGCCCGTCATTCTGCCCTTTTGTTGTTTTCTATGTTTTACCCTTTTTGGTGCAAGCATTATTACCTTGCCTCCTGATAAATTTCACCTTTAAACAGCCACACCTTAACGCCGATGACACCGTATTTCGTCCTCGCTGTGGCGATACCGTAGTCTATGTCCGCCCTGATGGTCTGAAGCGGCACCCTGCCCTCTCTGTACCATTCAGTTCTTGCCATTTCCGCTCCCGCCAATCTGCCAGCGCACATGATCTTGATACCCTTTGCACCGAACTTCATTGCCTGAGAGACGTTCCTCTTCATTGCCCTCCTGAAGGAGACCCGGCGTTCGAGCTGAAGCGCGACGTTCTCCGCCACCAGCTGAGCATCCACCTCAGGCCGCTTCACTTCGGTAATATTGAGTATGATCTCTTTTTCGGTAAGGCTCTGGAGGTCCTTTTTCAGACTTTCTACTTCAACGCCCTTTCTGCCTATCACAATACCCGGCCGGGAAGTCCAGATATTCATTTTTGCTCTCTTGTCTTTGTTGGCTGCCCTTTCTATTTCCATCTTTGATATGCCTGCCTGGTACAGCCTCTCCTTGAGGAACTTTTTCATCGCAATGTCCTCATGAAGAAAGAGCGAATAATTCTTAGACGCAAACCACTTCGAATCCCACGTCCTGATTATTCCGAGTCTGAAACCGACCGGATGTGTCTTCTGGCCCATTTAACCTCCACCTTATGCTTCATCTAGTATTAGCGTGATATGGCTCATTCTCTTGCGAATGGGTGTTGCCCTTCCCATAGCCCTGGGGAGGAACCTCTTCATGACCGGCCCCTCATCGACCATCACATTCTTCACATAGAGCGTATCCACATCGACATATTTCTTCTGTCTTGCATTACCAATCGCGCTGTCAAGCAGCTTTTTGAGGATAAAAGCCCCTTTTCTCGGCGTGAACTGGAGTATTCCCAATGCATCGTTGATGTTCTTCTTCTTGATCAAATCCCCTACAATCCGCACTTTTATGGGGGATATCCTCATCAGTTTCGCCTTCGCCACGATTTCCATTTCCCGCTCCTTGCTAGTCTTTCTTCTTCACTACTTTGGACTTTCTGTCCCCGGAATGGCTATGGAAGGTCCTTGTCGGTGCGAATTCGCCCAGCTTATGACCCACCATTTCCTCACTCACAAATACAGGTATAAACTTTTTTCCGTTGTGGACTGCAAACGTGAGCCCTATAAAATCAGGCGTAATAGTAGATCGGCGCGACCAGGTCTTGATCACCTTCGACTCCCTTGTTTCTTTTGCCCGTTCTACTTTCACTACCAAATCATCATCAACAAACGGCCCTTTCCTTAAAGACCTTGGCACGGAAAACCTCCTAACCTCTCTTCTTCACTATGAATTTATCAGTTCTCTTGTTCTTTCTCGTTTTCAAACCCTTCGCAAGCTGCCCCCACGGTGAACATGGATGCCTGCCACCCTTGGTCCGTCCTTCTCCACCACCCAGTGGATGGTCGACCGGGTTCATGGCAGCGCCGCGAACAGTCGGCCTCACACCGCGCCACCTCGACCTGCCGGCTTTGCCCCAATCAACATTCTCATGATCTATATTGCCCACCTGTCCGATGGTGGCGATGCATGACAGGTTGATGAGCTTCACTTCCCCCGACGGGACCCTCAAATGGCCGTAACTGCCCTCTTTCGCCACTATCTGCGCATAACTGCCCGCGCTTCTAGCCATTTGGGCGCCCTTGCCCGGCTTCATCTCGACGTTATGAACAAAAGTACCGACCGGGATCAGCTTCAAGGGCAGGGTGTTCCCTTCTTTAATTTCCGTGTCGCCCTTCCTGCTCGATACCACCGTATCCCCCACCCGAAGCCTGAGAGGCGAAATGATATACCGTTTTTCCCCGTCAGCATAATGAATCAGGGCAATGTTAGCCGATCTGTTGGGATCGTATTCAATGCTCGCTACCTTTCCGGGCACTTCCAGCTTATCTCTCCTGAAATCGATGACGCGGTACTTTCTCTTGTGCCCGCCACCAATGTGTCTCGTCGTGATCCTTCCCGCATTATTCCTGCCGCCCGTCTTTCTTGCCGTAACAACGAGCGATTTCTCCGGCTCACTCTTCGTGATCTCCTCGAATTTCGAGACACTCATGAATCTTCTTCCGGCCGAAGTCGGTTTATACTCTCTTACTCCCATTAGGCACCTTCAAAGAAAGGAATTTTGTCTTTGGGGTTAAGCCTCACTATGGCTTTCCTCCAATCGGAGCGCTTCCCCGAGAATCTTCCGAGCCGTCTTTTCTTGCCTTCCATATTGATCACCCTGACCGACGTCACCTTCACCTTGAAGAGTTGTTCCACGGCCCGGGCTATTTCTATCTTGTTCGCGCTCATCGCCACTTCAAAGACATACTGATTGGCTCCCTCCTTCATGAGGGAGCTTTTTTCCGTCACAATAGGTCTCACTATCACGTCATACTGATTCATGATGACAATGCCTCTTCTATTTTCTGCACCGCGTCGACCGTCACCACGAGCTGATCATGCCTGATGATGTCATACACGTTCAGACCTTCGGCCCTCAGTATCTTGGTGTACGGGATATTGCGCGCTGACTTTTCAACCGTTTCGTTCTTCCCGCCTACTACAACGAGAGGTTTCGAAAGGTTAAGGGTCTTCATAATGCCCGCAAAATTCTTGGTGCTGATCGCAGGCAGCTCCAGTTTATCCAGGACCTTTAGCGCCGACCCCTCAAAGCGAACGGTCAACGCCGAACGTAACGCCGCCTTTCTCACTTTTTTGGGCACAGACATATTATATTCCTTCGGCTTCGGAGGAAAGACAACTCCTCCGCCAACCCACACGGGAGATGTAGAGCTTCCGGCCCTCGCCCTGCCTGTTCCCTTCTGCCGCCACGGCTTCTTTCCTCCGCCCGATACCTCGCCCCGGGTTTTTGCTGAAGCAGTCCCGCGACGCCGGTTGTTGAGCTGCATCACTACTACGTCATGGATCAGGTAGGGTCTCACATCGGTACCCCAAACGGCATCATTCAATTCTACCTCGCCTACCTTCTCGCCCTGAATATTTATGACATCCGCTTTCGCCATTTAACGCTCCTACGACTTGATCTCCACATCTACGCCTGCAGACAGCTCCAGCTTCATTAACGCATCAACAGTCTGCTGTGTCGGCTCGACGATATCTATCAGTCTTTTGTGCGTCCTGATCTCAAACTGCTCTCTTGACTTCTTGTCAATATGCGGTGAGCGCAGGACACAAAACTTCTGAATGTTGGTAGGCAAGGGAACAGGTCCTACCACCTGGGCACCCGTCTTTTTTGCCGCATCAACGATCTCTTTTACCGACTGATCGAGTAATCTATGGTCGAACGCCTTCAGGCATATCCTGATTCTCTGCCTCATCTCTACCCTCTTTTATTAATCTATGATCTCCGTGACTACCCCTGCACCGACGGTCTTGCCGCCTTC